>CATMGX010000144.1:0-2609 GCA_950067765.1 uncultured Fidelibacterota bacterium | reverse complement strand
CGCATGAACCACAAAGGGAATAAAGGCGGTTCCATAACAGTTGATTATTTTTCCGATGATGATCTGGAACGAATTCTGGATCTATTGCGATCAATCGAATAAATGGAATGAAACCCAGGCGATATACTTTCCTGATTGTTCCGGACCATGATGGTGAGAATAAACGTTATTCTTATTCCCGAACCACCATAGGGGCTATCATATTTTTAGTGGTTGTGATTTTATCAGGGATGATAATTTCGTTATTGGTCTTAGCTCCAAAGGCATTTGACTTCCAAAAGATGGAAAGTCGATATAATGAGGTGATTGGGGAACGGACAAAAGTGTTGGAATTATATCGTGATTTAGAGCGGTTAAAACAAATGGAAATGGTGGTACAAAAAGCATTGGGGACAGACTTAGATATGAGTATAACCGGAGAGAGAGACTTGAATAAAATTTTGGAAAATGAACCAATACGTTTTGGATACCTGGATCATATTCCATCCTTGATGCCCGTAAAAGGGTATGTGACACAGAAAATGATTGAAGAAAAAAATGCTGATAATCGTCAACATTATGGGGTAGATATTGCCGGGGTGTCCGGTGCCCCGGTCAAGGCTACTGGAGGCGGTCAGGTGGTTTTTGCGGGAATGACAACAGAATTGGGTAATTTGGTGGTGATTTATCATGGAAATAATTATTTTACCTACTACGGACATAACGAATTATTAAAGGTAGATCAATACCAAAATGTAAATCGTGGTGATACTATTGCAACTATCGGCAGTTCAGGGAAGAGTTCAGGGCCACACCTACATTTTGAGATATGGAAAGAGGGGAAAGCAGTGGATCCTTTGTTGTATTTTCCAGAATTGAATAAAACAAATATGAGTGTGGATTGATATGGCTAAAAATGAATATAAAGATGTACATACGATGATCGGCGCTGATGCGGTTATCCAGGGTAACATTAATTGTCAGGGAGGTGTGGCGATATATGGGAAGGTTTTTGGGGATGTTACTTCCGAAGGGCCCGTAAGGGTCGCTCGTGGTGGAGAAGTCCATGGAAACGTCCAAGCGGCTGAATCTCAGATCGGCGGTACTGTTGATGGTAATGTCCGTGTAGAGAGCAGAGCCGTTTTGGGGGCCGAATCCCAGCTTAAAGGTGATTTGATCTATCGTACCCTGGTCATTGAGGAAGGTGCACAGTTCCAGGGGCATTGTGTTCTCGCCGGTAGTGAACCAATCGTTGAATCGGAATACCAACAGGAACCGCCCCAGGTGGAAGATGATTCCGACCATCATGAGGAATGATTCTGATGATTTCTTCGGAAAATCTCTAAACCAGTTTCAGCGTTTCCTACGCCAGTCCGGGCCCGCCGCCGGTGCAGCCTATACATTAATGGGGTCCATCCTATTTTTGGGGGCTTTGGGATTTTTTTTGGATCAATATTTCAACACATCACCTGTATTACTTTTGTTAGGCCTTGGCTTAGGTATTGTGGTGGGATTTTATGAATTAGCAAAAACAATATTTAAAAAATGAGATTAATCATTTATTTAACGGCGATTGCGATGGGAATTTTCGGATTGGGTGTCGGAATTCAACCTGAATATAACATAGAAATATTCTGGGGAATTTTATTACCCTGGGCCGTGGCCGCCATTGAATTATTTATGGTATTCAGGGCGAAAGGTAAAGCCCCCCAATTGATGACAAAAATACTCATGACAGGTTTTGTCGGGAGAATGATTATCTTTGGTGCGTATTTATTGATAATATTCAACTTTTATTCTTTTGCACCGTACCCATTTATGTTTAGTTTTGCGGGCTCTTTTCTGGCGTTTCATACGCTAGAAGCGTTCGTGTTGAAGTCTCTTTATTAATCGTAAAAATTTTTGACATAATAAATGATATCAGGCGGTGAACAAACCCACGGCTCCGGCGTAGTGGATCAGGTGGGCGAAAATATAATCCACCACGTTTCGAATTCAGACATTCAACATCCCATTGTACATTTGCCTCACATTTTTGGGATTGATATGTCTGTCACGAAGCACGTACTGATGCTTTGGATTGTGGCTGTTTTGGTTTCCGTCACCGTCATTATTCCAATTCGTAGATTTCTTCGCAAAAGTGATGGTGTACCTACTGGCATGGCTAATGCAATTGAATCCGTTGTTCAATTTATCCGAGATTCAATTGTTGTGCCCAACTTAGGCCCCAAATGGGTGAATACATGGGCACCACTTATTTTGACTTTTTTCTTTTTCATCCTATTCGCTAATGCCATTGGTATGGTTCCCATTTTCGACCTATTAGGTGTTTTTAACCGATTTGTATTGGGTATCCCGGCCAGTGACAGCCACAACTTTATCAATGGAATTCTTCATGGTGGTGTGACGGCTACGGGAAATTTCAATGTAACGGTAGCATTGGCCACTGTTACATTTTTTGCCATTATCATCGCCGGGACCAAAGCACACGGATTTATCCAGCATTGGAAAAATTTAGTACCCCATGGTCTACCCTGGCCCGTATATATCATTCTAATCCCAATAGAAATAATTGGTATGTTTGTAAAACCCTTTGCATTAACCATGCGATTGGCAGCCAACATGACCGG
>CATMGX010000143.1:0-2660 GCA_950067765.1 uncultured Fidelibacterota bacterium | reverse complement strand
ACGCGAGACACTTCTTTGATGAATGCATCCACATTACCATAACAGTGAGACGATTCCACATTAATCACCACATCAAATGTATGATCCTCAAATGGCAGGGATTCTGCGTCTCCTTGGATAAATTGAAGATTCGGTACATCTTTATGAAGTCTTCGAGATAATTCAATGGCAGATTGAGAATAATCTAACCCGGTCATTTCTGATGGATGATGATATCTCGTTACAAAGGATGCACCCCCTCCCCGGCCGGACCCTACCTCCAGCACCTTTAACCCTTCTATAGGAATTTGCGACGCGGCATAATCATAAAGTTGAATGAATAGCCTATTGGCTTCATCTTGGGGCAATAATTCAAGGGGTAACTCCCCATTCCGTGGCGTAAAGCCATAATTCATGAAGGACCAATCGGTTTCCCGTCCACGATGGGCCAATCGTTGGTACCACCACTTCCACGTGGCTCGTTTGAGAGCGGGCGAAAAGTTTAATAGGGAGACGAATAATTTTGCGAGCATTGTTTTTGGACTCACCCCCTCAAATATATATCATTAAACCAAGGAGAAATGCCGCCCCTTCTCTCAAAAGAGAGGGGATATTGGCAGACAATTGTTTTCGGTAATTCATTTATTTGGGTGTGAGTTGACCAAAGTGGTGAGTTTAATCACCGGGTCAAACGATAAATTAAAATGGCTGCTCGCGTAGTCGTTTTCGGGAATGATAGTAAATCAAGTCCTTCATTCTCAGAATGGCCTCCAAACCCATCGGGACCCATGCCCGCTAAGGATGCATCCATATGAGGCGCCACAAAAGAAATATCCGCCGCGCCGCGCTTGCTGGGATCAAGTGCTTCCAGTTTGCCATAACCCAAGGCAAGATTTACTGCTTCCATTTGATCCAATAAAGCATAGTTTGCCTTTGTCGGTTCCATAGGCGGATAACTGGTTTTGAATTTGATATTCGCTGTGGTACCAGGCAAATTTCGAGAAGCGATTTCTTTCATATTTTTCATAGCATTTTCAAATTGGGGAATTGAAATAGTGCGAATTCCCCCATGGACTGTGACCGATTGGGCCACCACATTGGTTTTGCCAAATGTGGTACCTTTCGAATTCACCGGATCGTAAGTCACATCGGTGCCGCCGACGATCGTACCCGGGTTGAATGTGAGGTATTCCTCCGGCGCTAATTCTTCCCGGAATGCATTCAAAATCCGTGATGCTTCAAAGATGGCCCCATAACCCAAATGGTCTTTAAATATTTGAGATGAATGACCTTGAATCCCTGTCGTGGTCAACACCCAGGATGATGAACTCCGTCGGGCGATGGTGCCTGTATTCATGCCCACGGCACCTTCAAATCCCAAGCCGATGTTGGCCCACTTTCCTGCTTCCACCAATTCTTTTCGGACAATAGAAACGGGGCCGCCGGTTTTTTCTTCGTCCCCGGTAAACGCCAATGTGAGATTCAAATCGTGCAAGACGCCAATTTTATCGAGTGCTTTCATGATATAGATCATGGATACATCGCCCGCTTTCATATCCGAAACACCGGGACCGTATGCAGTATCGCCTTTTCTAGTATATTTTTGGAATGGGTGATCCGGTTCAAACACCGTGTCCAAATGGCCAATAAGGAGTATATTTTGTCCTTTTCCACCGCGCATTTCTGCAAATAAATGTCCGGATCGTTTGATATTTTTAGGGTAGGTGACCCAATAAGTTTTAAATCCCAGTTTATCCAATTCAGCCTGAAAGATTTTTCCGACTTTTTTATTCCCTTCGATGTTTAGGGTACCGCTATTGATGTTAACCACTTTTTCTACCAGATGAATGGCTTCATCAGTGTGGGTATCGATATAGGATCGTATTTGCTTTTCTTCCTTCGATAAGGATTGGGCAAACCCAATGGTAAGTGTCAGTAAAATTGTTATTAGTTGTTTCATGTTGTTTCCTTTTCTAACTCACCCAAAATATTTATTTTTTCTCCTCCTTTTAATTTCCCTCCTCGTACGAGGGGGGATTCAGGGGGTGGTTTAAATTAATTAATTTCTTCCCTCACCGCCTCAGCAATCGCCACCGCATTTGGCGTATCACTATGAATACAAATCGTTTGTGCATTCATTTCTATGACCTTTCCTTCGAAAGAAATTACTGTGCCTTCCACCATATTTTTTGCCTGAAATGCAGCTTTATCCGGATCAGTGATCAATGCATCATCATATTTTCTATTTCGTAGCGTTCCATCCGATTCATAAGAACGATCTGCAAATGCTTCTCCCACAGGTTCAAGCCCTAATGTTTTAAAGACGGTTAACATGTTCGATCCGGCCAACCCCATGACTTTCAACGATGGATTAACTTGCATAATGGCTTTCCCAATCGTTTGAGCAACGCCTTCATCATTGACGGCTCGATTGTAAAGTGCGCCGTGGGGTTTTACATGGGTGAGTTCTACACCGTTTTCGGCACCGATATCCACAAGCAATTGAATTTGATCCCGGACAGAGTCCAACAATTCGTTTTGATCCATATCCATATCTATGCGGCCAAAATTTTCTTTATCGGGATAACTGGGATGGGCGCCTACATTAACACCCTTTTCTTTCGCCAAGGCCACCATGGCTGTCATCATAGTCTCATCGCCTGCATGACCACCGCAAGCCA
>CATMGX010000142.1:0-2689 GCA_950067765.1 uncultured Fidelibacterota bacterium | reverse complement strand
TGGGATACGATATTCTAAAGATCCGTATATGAGTTTGTTGCCCAGTCGATGGCCGGACCACCCTCTTGGGTTATGATTTTCAGGTAAAAACTCACTGGGACCGATTCCACTAATATAGATTGGTTCATCATCCGTAAGCCCAAGAAAACTCTGTGCAGGCGGTTGTCCGGAATACATCATTGTTTTTAGGCGGAAATATAGTGCCGTTTTTCCAATGGGAATGTTGGCATACATATCTGTTTTAAAACGGGTGAAACTGAAATTTCCGAAAAGATTTTTGTTGGCGTAATTCACCTCTGCCAAAACACCGTAACCTTGAGTTGGATGAAGGCTGTTCCAGGCGTGAGGGCGTTTGTTTGACCAAATATAACTCAATGAAATCAAACCTTCTTTTCCTTTTTCTGGGATGGGCAGGTTTACATATTGACTTGTATCCAGTGGAATCAACTCACCTGTTTTTTTATCGGTTTTATTTCCAACCGTAATATTGTGATTAATAAAAGAAGCCCTTAATGATAAGTTATGATTAGACGACGGTGATTCTCCGAAATTCATGGGGTGAGTTAGAGCCAAGGAGAGACCATCCTTAATATCAATCATATTTGCTTTATTGTATCGGCGAAATGCTCCATCCATATTGTGTGAATAATAAATGGTCCACAATGGTCCAAAATTGGCTGTGGTATAATCAAGCAAAATACCGCTGAATTTGATATCGTTCGGATTAAGATATCCTATTGTTGTAAATGTATTGCGCCCTAAGGCATCCGTCCAAGATGCCACCCCAATCGGCGATGGGGTGGGTAAAAATAAGGTTATAAAAGGCCGCATGTGTTTGGTGAATTTATATTTTTGCGGATCTGAAATTTCCGGCAGTGAATCAGTTTTTTCATTGACGAAGGACACATCCGGTCCCGCTTTTAACCAGGAGGTATAGTTGTCTCTTAAAGAGAGCGGCTTTGTATCAGGCTTGCGGAAAGGATTGACCTTAACCAACCGAACAGAATCCACATCGCCCAAGGATGATGCCAAAATAAGCGAATCATTTGGCATCCATTGTTGGGTCCAAATTCCATCGCCCGCATCTGTATTTACTGTGGCGTTCCCGGTATTAAGGTTTTTGGTATGGATGTTCGGCACACCATTGGCATTAGATGTATAAGAAATTGCCGTCCCATCTGGATGCCACACGGGGCGAATGTCTGCCATGGGTTCGGTCGTAATTTGCCTCAGATCACCCGATTCAACATTCAACGTATAAATATCCATATTTGCATTTTTTGGATTCATTGCAAATGCGATCGAACCTTGATCCGGGGAAACGGATAAATATGCAATCTGGGTATTATCAGTAAAATTAGTTAGCGTTTTAGGCTTGTCCCCGGTGATATTTAAAGTATAAATATTGGATACATTATTATGGTGAGCAACAAAAGCGATTGTGTTGGAATCCAACCACACGGGATAGGTTGCCCGCAGGGATTTGGTCAGCCATCGGTGTTTTTCAGACTCGGTATCGTAAACTTTAATATCATAAACCATGGATTGATTTATTCCAAAATGGTATTTCGAATAAGCCAGTTTTTTTCCATCAGCGGACCAAGCCATATTTTGGTGAAACTGTCCAAAATCTACTTCATCTTTTTTCCACAGCACTTTTTCTTTATAGGGCTTTTCTAAAGCGAGAGAATCCTTTTTTGTCTTTTTGTCTTTTTTCTTGAGCTTATTAATGTTTTTCTCCCATTTTTCAAAACGTTCCCGTTCTTTGGCTGTATCCTGCTCTGCGATAATGAGGGACACATCCCGCTGTTCTTTATCAAGCAAACCAAGCAGGGCAATTTTGGTACTGTCTTCATAAAATGAAAAGGACTGCATTTTTTTAATGGGGAGCGTAAACACTTCACCCATTTCTTTGTAAGATTCTTTTTGTGAGCGATAGCCGTAGTAATAGGTATTCATCTGCCTGCGCCAGTCTTCATTGAATTGGTCTACGGTGATACCGGTTGCTTTTTTAAATCCCGTTTTAAATGAAAAGGTTTTAAAATCATTTCGATATGCCAATGTTTTTGTAATCGTTGAATCCCCAAACCGATCAGCCCAATAGAGCATCTTTGAAAAACCATCATGGTGGGGATCCATTGAACCCATTTTATTTTGAAGTACATGGGCTTTATGGGAAAGATCTGCACGATAGGGACGCCAGCTTTCAGTTTCGTATTCTGCTGTGCCCTCTACAACCCATCCGGGCAGACCGCTGATTAATCGCCCCAATGGATCTGGGAACCACGACCGTGTTTTGTGTAGTAAAACAATGTGCTGTAGCTCGTGAGAAAGAACTTGTTCGAGCCACTTTCCTTTTTCCAGCCAGATAGCAGCATCATTTTGATCCACCCAAATGAAGGTGTTGTACATCCAAGTGGCAAAGCCATTCATGATTTCATCTTCTGTCGTGAAAATAATATCAATCCGTGGAATCGTATCCAGATCCATTTGTGCCAACAATGTCGGGCGGACGTGTTCAGCGATGACGGCCCCCTCTTTGGCAATATCCTCAATCCCCTGGTGATAATGAATGTTAAAATGTTGGGTCGAAATAGTCTGCCACTTCAGTTCGGGATGGACACGCCCCGAATACATCCAGGTGCTTTGGGCGGATAAAAGGGTAAACAGGATAACAGTAAGAAGAATG
>CATMGX010000141.1:0-2761 GCA_950067765.1 uncultured Fidelibacterota bacterium | reverse complement strand
TTGATTTTGCAGAAAATGGGTTAGTGGCGTGATTTCATTTATTATTATGACCGCTCCTAAATCCCCGCCTATGACAGGCGGGGACTGGAAGGATTTACACCTTAAAGTTTTCCCCTGTAATAGGGGAAACACAAAGGGGTCATAAATAATGATTCTCGTTATCGATAATTACGATTCATTCACCTATAACTTGGTGCAATACATTGGGACGATTAATCCAGGTGTCAAAGTCGTGCGGAATGACCAATTTAAAATACATGAAATTGAAAAGTGGAATCCATCTCACATAGTCATTTCCCCAGGTCCTGGAAGGCCAGAAAATGCGGGAAATTCAACTGACATAATCAAAAAATATGGAGCAACTATTCCAATCCTTGGCGTTTGTCTCGGGCATCAAGCCATCACGGTGGCCTATGGTGGAAATGTGGTTCATTCATCAGAAATTGTCCATGGAAAAACTGCCACTATTCAGCATAACGGTTCAACCCTGTTCAACGGAATAAACGGTTCATTCACCGCAACGCGATATCATTCTTTGGTGTCGGAACGAAACAGTTTACCCAATGAATTAAATATAACGGCAGAATTGGACAATGGACTCATCATGGGAATTTCGCATAAATCACACCCAGTGTATGGTGTGCAGTTTCACCCGGAATCCATTGCCACGGAGAATGGATTACAGATTGTAAAGAATTTTTTAGAGATAAAATCATGAAACAAATATTAGAACAATTACTCAATCAACACAATCTCACCCCGGATGAAGCATACAATATCATGCTCTCCATCATGTCCGGGGAATATGACGATGCGCAGATTGCAGGATTTCTTATGGCACTCCGTGCAAAAGGTGAAACGGTGGATGAGATTGCGGGCTTCGCTCAAGCCATGCGGGAAAAGATGGTAACCATTCAATTGGAAACGACCGCCATTGATATGTGTGGGACTGGCGGGGATGCACTTGGCACATTCAATATTTCTACTGCAGCTACCTTTGTGGTTGCCGGTGCTGGTGTTCATGTGGCAAAACATGGCAACCGCTCCATGACATCCAAATCCGGTTCTGCCGATGTGCTTCAAGCTTTGGGAATTTCTATTGATAAATCGGTAGAAGAATCAACGGAAGATATTGAAAATATTGGTTTAGGATTCATGTTCGCCCCTGCTTACCACCCTGCCATGAAACATGCCATCGGGGCCCGCAAAGCATTGGCTACTCAAACTGTATTTAACATTTTAGGACCCCTTTGTAATCCTGCTGACGTAAAAGCACAAGCAATGGGCATTTTCCATCCGGAATTAACTGACGTTCAAGCCAATGTTTTAAAAGCATTGGGCTCTACTGACGTAATGGTATTCCATGGCAGAGATGGATTGGATGAAATTTCGACAACTACCACAAGCAAGATTAGTCAAATGCAAAATGGAAATGATGTAAATACATTTGAATTTGATCCATCCAAATTGGGGTTGAATCGGGTTTCATTGAACGAACTACAAGGTGGGGAACCAAAAGAAAATGCTGAAATAATTAAATCTATTCTGAATGGGGAAATAGGCCCGAAACGGGATATTGTTTTACTTAATGCGGCTGCCGGAATTGTAGTGGGCGGTAAAGCACAAAACCTAAAAGAAGGATTGGTGAAAGCGACTGAATCGGTGGACTCCAACGCGGCACTCAATATATTAACGCAATTGGCTGGATGAATATTTTAGATCAAATATTAGATGTAAAGCGTCAAGAAGTTGGCCAAATCCAAAATGCAGAATTTGGAGATTTGGTGGAACAAACGCGCAGTCTTAAGGATGCCCTTTCTAAACCCGAGATTTCCATCATTGCTGAAATTAAAATGAAATCCCCCAGTGAAGGTGAGATTCTGTCCAATGCCGATCCCGTTCAAATTGCAAAAGAGTATGAATCGGCTGGTGCCAGTGCTATTTCTGTATTAACAGATGAACAATTTTTTGGTGGCAGTTTAGAAAGTTTGGCAGCCGTTCGAAAAGCTGTGTCCATCCCCGTTATTCGTAAAGATTTCATTATTGATACAAAACAAATTTCAGAATCAGTCCAGCATAATGCCGATGCGTTTTTGCTCATTGCCGATGCCTTGGACCAAGATACTTTACAACAATTAATGAATGATGGCAAAAAGGCTGGATTGGAATCACTTGTAGAATATCACGCTGAAGAACATGCTGAATTTATTTTTGTTCTGAATCCGGACATTGTAGGTATCAACTGTCGAAATCTCAAAACCATGACAACGGATTTATCTTATTTTGAAAAAATGATTTCTTCTCTCCCATCGTCTTCAATTAAAGTTGCCGAAAGTGGAATTCACACATCCAATGATTTAAACTATGTATCTGGTTTAGGTTACGATGCAGCGTTGATTGGAACATCGCTCATGAAAACCGGGAATCCGGGAAAAGCGTTGGAAACATTCCTTGGGGGAATATAATGATTCCAACCAAAATTTGCGGCATTACTAATTTGGACGATGCAAACGTCGCTGTAGAAAATGGTGCTTCTGCAATTGGATTTATTTTTTATGAAAAAAGTCCGAGAACTATTTCTATCAATAATGCTAAATCTATTTCAAAACATTTACCAAAAACCATTGCTCGTGTGGGCGTATTTGTAAATCATGAAAAAGATTTTATCCATGAAGCGATTTCGAAAGTTCCATTGGATATGATTCAATTACACGGTGATGAAACACCTGACTTTTGCAATCAATTTGATGTGGCCATTTTG
>CATMGX010000140.1:0-2862 GCA_950067765.1 uncultured Fidelibacterota bacterium | reverse complement strand
CCCTTCATTGAATTCGGATTTTCCGGGTTTGATCAGATTGGTCACGACAAACTGAGACCACACTTGGCAACTGCTATGATTGTTCAACTACCCATTATTATTTCTAAATATGCTTTTAAACGAAGCCGTCCAGAAAGACAATATAATCCCAGACTTTGGAATACACGATTTACACCTTCTTTTCCTTCCGGTCATGCGGCCACAACGGCTGCATGGGCAACGTCATTGGCGCTTTCTTCTCCAAAAAATACCTCTATCATGATTGGTTATACACTTTTGAGTGGTTACAGCCAAGTTTATGTGGGAAACCATTATGTCTCTGACGTACTTGCTGGATGGGTATTGGGTTGGATAACGGGGAGATATATTCATTCCATATTTGAAACCAATCAAAACAAACCAACAAGAACACCTCTTCTAAAAATTTCAATTCCTTTATAATAAATCAACAACAAATAATTAAGAGACAAAACAAAGATTTTTTGGGATCTCCTACCCCCAAATCAAAGTCAGAAGACTTTGATAATCTTTTGTTAATTTCCCATATGTTAAAACAATTCATATTCATTCTTCCCATTCTATTATTTAGCCAAACGTCAGCACTTTCATCTATTGAAATTGCCGACGGTTTTAAAAAACCCCTTTATGTCGCATCACATCCCAACGATGCAACACTACTTTATGTGGTTGAACAAGCTGGGAAAATTATGATTATTCAGAATGGAGAAAAACTTAAAACGCCATTCTTGGATATCGGAAAACGCGTGGTGAATCCAAATCGCCCAGGAGACGAACGGGGATTGCTGGGATTTGCATTCCATCCAAATCATAGAAAAAATAGAAAATTTTATGTGAATTATATGAACAATGACGGTTATACAGTAGTGTCAGAATTCATTATAAAAAATAAGCAAAGAGCTGATCATACGTCTGAACGTATTTTGTTTGACCTGAAACAACCTTTCTCAAATCATAATGGCGGCCACATGGATTTTGGACCTGATGGGTACTTATATATTTCCGTGGGCGACGGGGGAAAGGCTGGAGACCCATTCAAGGCCGGGCAAGATTTAAATACCCTTTTTGGGAAACTGATCCGAATTGACGTAAATCAAATTCCCTATGGCATCCCTGAAACAAACCCCTATTACGGACAAGAAAACAAGCGGGGAGAAATCTGGGCTTGGGGATTGCGGAATCCCTGGCGCTTTTCATTTGACCGGGAAAATGGCGATTTATATATTGGAGATGTGGGCCAAAATAAATGGGAGGAAATTAATTATGAACCGGGGAGCAGCAAGGGTGGTATCAACTATGGTTGGCGGATCATGGAAGCCAATCATTGCTATGATCCCGAAGAAAATTGTCCTAAAACTGGTTTGACGATTCCGATCCTTGAATACCCAAACGATGCCAATTATATGCGAACCTTAACAGGAATGGACCAGCCCGATGTTGATGGATGTTCTGTAACCGGGGGATATGTTTACCGAGGGGAAAAAATTAAAGGATTAAAAGGAACGTACTTTTTTGGGGATTACTGCTCCGGGAATATTTGGACGTTTAAAGTAAAAAACGGCAAAGCAGTTGAATTCCAAAACCGAACGGAGGAAATCAATATCGCCGACGGAGAGTTCACCAACTATATTTCTTCCTTTGGAGAAGATGCAGATGGTGAATTATATATTATTGATTACAATGGTGGTGTGTATAAAATTGTTGGCGAAAACTAAAGGAGCTGAAAATGGATAAACCTCCCATGAAAATAGATGAAATTTTGAATGATGTGGTTTTACTCGTCCTAGACGGACATGACCCGCTAAAAGAATTGGGAATCGAGAAAAATAAAATTTATGTAAAAGTGATGGGTTATGATGAATACGGATTATGGGTGGAGCATCCCTCCTTTCAAGTCCCCTTGTTCAAAAAGGGAAAACCCGCCGGCGAAAAAGAAGTAACAGCCACCATGTTAATTCCCTGGGGATTTATTGCTTCTGTCGTTCACTTCCCCGGTGTAGAAGGATTTGATTTTCCATTCCCCTTTGATACCCATATTGGATTCGATGTGGAGAAATAATGACACCTGCCATTTCCATACGAAATCTTAAAAAAAGTTACGAGGACACCGTCGCCCTAAGAGGTGTGGATATCACCATCGGGGATGGAGAATTTTTTGGATTGCTCGGGCCAAACGGCGCCGGTAAAACAACCACCATAAATATTCTTACTGGACTCGTTAGAAAAAATGAAGGGGAAATAGAAGTCTTTGGAAGAGATACCGTTTCTGATTATCGATTTACACGATCTCAGGTGGGTATCTCTGCACAAGAATTTACTCAAGATTGGTTCTTTCCACTAGATAGACTCCTTTATTTTCAGGCCGGGTATTATGGAATACCTAGAGCTAAAGCAAAAGACCGCATTGAAGAGCTATTAAACAGATTAGGATTAGTAGAAAAACGAAAAGCCCGTCTTCGGCAACTTTCCGGCGGAATGAAGCGTCGGTTTCAAATTGCCAAAGCATTGGTCCATGATCCAAATATCATTATTCTTGATGAACCTACGGCTGGTGTAGATGTTGAACTCCGCCACGAACTCTGGGATTATTTTCGCAACCTTCATAAAAAGGGAAAGACTATTCTTCTCACAACCCACTATATTGAAGAAGCTGAAATGCTATGTGATAAAGTGGCCATTATCGATAAGGGACGAGTCATTAAAGAGGGAACCCCGAAAGAACTTACCAGCCAGCTTGGCAAGGCCGGTATCACAATCAATGTGTCTGACCCCGGAGAAGAACTTGAATCCTGCTTGAAAGATTTTACCTATACTCAGGATGATGGAAGACTCCATTTCACGACG
>CATMGX010000139.1:0-2926 GCA_950067765.1 uncultured Fidelibacterota bacterium | reverse complement strand
CGCTTCCCAACCGTCTTTAAATTTCTTCATCATTGACCCACGAATCATTTTTTCAATGTGTTCATCTGTTTTTCCGGACCGCATTGCATCTCGAAGATTGGTTTCATCTTGGCTATATAGGCAGTTCAATAATTTCCCATCCGCTGTAATTCTGATTCGATTACATGCCCCACACAAACTCCGTGAATAGGCTGGGATAACGGCCACTTTTCCTTTATAATCGTTAACTCGAAAAATATGATGTTCGGTTCGTGACCCATCAATGGGATTCAACTCATCAACCTGGTTTTTTATATCTGCAACAATATGATCAGCCCCATAAAATTTTCCCGTCTTCCAAATCTGGTGAGAATCAAATGGCATGAGTTCAATGAACCGAACAGTGATATCATTTTCTTCGGTTAAGTCTACAAAATCCATGAGTTCATCATCATTAAAACCACGCAGGGCGACTACATTCAGTTTGATGGATGGAATGGTGGATTCCATGGCTTTATGGAGACTATTTAAAACGAGATCTAAACCATTTCTTCTGGTGATTATTTTGAATTTTTCAGGGTTGAGTGTATCCAGACTAATATTGATCCCGGATAATCCTGATTTTTCTAAATTATCTATTTGTTTAGAAAGTAAAAGTCCATTTGTGGTTAAATGCGTAGATTCTATTCCTTCGCACTGGTGTGCAAACTGAACCAATTCAGACAAATCTTTTCGTAATAAGGGTTCCCCACCGGTAAAGCGAATTTTGGACACACCCATTTGGGACCCTATTTTGATGAGTCGGAAAATTTCTTCTGTAGTAAGGAGCTTGTCTTCGCTACGAAAATCAATCCCTTCTTCCGGCATGCAGTAGATACAGCGAAGATTGCATTGTTCATTAAGAGCTAAACGTAAATAGTTGAAGGATCGACCGAAGCGGTCAATAATGGGTGGCGTAGAATGATCCAGCACACCATTAATTGGGGTGGGTGTAATTATATTTTCTATCATTCTTATTCCAAGTCATCCCGACATTATTATATCGGGAATCGGGAGCAAATGCTGTCGTTTCCAACATCACCGTACCGGCCTATTACCATATCAGCCAGCTGGGTGACGTAGGTAATTCGGCTAAAAGAATTAAGACAATTTATTCTTCTTTATTAATATAAAATTGGTTTTTTTGCGGTGTCAAAGGACGTCCCATCCATAGTGGTCTGCGTAGGCCACCCGGATGTGTTTCTCGTTCTTTCGCCCATGCATTCCATTTTTTGAAATGCTCAAATGATTTATTCGTATCCACGAAAACATCGCCGTATTTCTCATCTGCATTTGGTTTAGAAATACTCACTTTCTGCAACCAGCAATGTGCGCCGGATATAGGATCAGGATTTGTCGCATGGGTAATATTTTGATGAACGCCACCATCGCGCCACCAAACACGATTCGTATCCGGGTCCTTCGATTCCCACGGTTCGACTCCACTCACCGTGCGCATTTTCCATTTTCCATCACCCAGATTTTGAATATCAACCGTATTGGACATGAATCGATTTCCCGCATCCTGTTGACGGCGCCATCGACCGATATGATGAGAACAAGCCACCACGCCGGGTTTGATGGCTTCTGTTACCCAAACTTTGTCCACGAACCAACCAATGGGTGTGGTGATTTTGAGTAATTCACCATTATTAACGCCAAGTCGTTTCGCATCTTTGGTATGAATCCAAATAGGATTTTTATGGGCAATTTCTGTGAGCCATTTCGCATTGGCAGAGCGGGAATGAATATGGGTGGGTAATCTGAAATTGGGTAATAAAACACATTCATTTTTACTCGTATCCATTTCGTCGGGATGGACATGGCTTTTAATTCGATACCCCGGCGTCGCATGTTCCGGATAACCGAAATCCACCATAGTTTGAGAATAAATTTCCTGCCGTTTGGATGGTGTGGGAAAGCCGCCATAATTCTTTCCATCTACTTGGATTCCGATCATATTGCCATCTTTTTCAATTTGCCCATTTTCTTTAACTGTGGCACCATTCATGGTTTTTTCATTTACAGCATCTTCATTTTTTACATACACTTCAGTATCCACCATAAAAGCGCCAAACTTTCGCATGTATTCCAAAGGTGTTAATCCTTCTTTTTCTGCTGTTTCAGGTAAGCCGTTTGTATGCTCAAAAATGTATTGATAATATTCGTCAATATTAATTTTTTTGCCATCGCGATAGGGACTCATAAAATGTTTCCGAATTCCCAAATCGCCGTCTTTATCTATCCGCCAGGAAAGCTCAATCCAGAATTCATCTTCTTCCCAGACTTCGCCGGGGTTTACTTCATACGTGAATTCCACTTCTTTACCATCGCGGCGGGCTTTCTCTCGCAACACCGGTTGACGAAAAGCGATCCAAACACCGGATTGCGTTTCGTAAGAATTGATATCATGGCGTTCGGATGCGTGACCCATGGGTAATACATAATCTGCGAAAAATGCCGTCTCATTCCAAGTCGGTGTCAAGGCTATATGACAGCCAACTTTTTCTGCATCGGATAACATTTCTATCCAACTGAATCCGTCAGGATATGTCCAAACAGGATTAAACACACGGGTGAAATACACGTCCATAGAACCGCGCCCATCCTTGATTAAATGGGGCAATATCTGACTCATTTCATAATGATTCAATGTGTATTCTTTCGGCCATGCCAATTCATTCCATGCATCGGGCCCCGGTGGCGAATCAAAAAATTCAGGATGAAATTTATTCCATTCACTGGGGGATGTTCCCCCTTCAGTTCCAACGGAACCGGTTAATACATTTAATAAATGTAACGTTCTCGAAACTTGCCATCCGCCTAAATTTCCGATGGAAGCACCCCGCCATACATGTGTGGATAATTTGCTACCTGCTTTTCCAACCATGCGTGCCACACGGATAAT
>CATMGX010000138.1:0-2975 GCA_950067765.1 uncultured Fidelibacterota bacterium | reverse complement strand
AAAAGGGGGATCCAGGAGAAAAGGGGGATCCGGGGAAAGATGGGAAATCGATTTCATCAGCATTGGTTAAGAATCTTGAAAAAACATTAGCCAATTTTAATTCCGCCGGTAAAGATATGATGATGGATGCAATGAAATCCATGCCGGAATATGTTGTGAGTACGGTCCATTATCGTTTTGGGATATCAGAAATGGGATTTATCCTATTAACATCAAAAGGCCGCATTTTCAAGATGAAGAATAAAAACCCAGTAACTCCCGGTGATGATTTTGAATATTTAAGCCAAATTTCAAATGGGGATCATCAATTTTCTTCTTTAACTATTCTTCCGGATAGTGAGGGATCCAATCAAATATTTCTTGCCATGGCAAGTAATGGGCACTCTTTTATTTCTGTAAATCTAAAGGAATGGAAGCAGAAAAACCCTTTGATCCTTGAGTAAAACAAGACTGAATTTGTTTCTATTATGAACAATAATCGTTCAAATATTGTGTATTCGACCCATCCAGAATTTTCCGCTGAACCGACCGAAAGAGAGGCGCCAGGCATCAATAAAACTCAAGACTTGCGGGTCCATTTAGATCGGAGGGGTGGTGGAAAAATTGTAACGATTGTCCGAGGGTATAAAGGAAACAAAGAAGATTTAAACGCATTGGGAAAATTATTGAGAAAAAAGTGCGGCGTGGGTGGATCGGTAAAAGATCATGAAATTCTGGTCCAGGGAAATGTCCGTGACAAAGTTTTAACCATTTTAATTAAAAAAGGGTTTTCAGCAAAACCGTCCGGTGGATAGACCGTTGGGAATCACACTCCAAAAGGAATAAATTCAAACATGAAATATTTTAAATCATTCGCTATAGTCATTGTGCTATTGGGATTATGCTCCTGTACAGAGAAAAAATCTAATGCAAAAGAAATCACATTATTAGTTACAACGAATGTTCGGGGTCAGCTTGACCCCTGCGGATGAAAGGCCAATCCACTGGGCGGTCTGCCCAGAAGATCTACTTATATTAGTCAGGTAAAAGATAGTGGTGTTGACCCCATTCTTTTAGATGCAGGTGATGCATTGTTTGATAACTACTACCTTGTCGTGGGGAAAGAAGCATCATCCAAACTTAAAGCGAAGACCCTTTTAGAATCATCTGCAACGATGGGTGATTATATTTATAACGTAGGATATTTTGATCTGGCAGCAGGATATGAATTTCTTCAGGAAATGAAAACCACATTTGGCACGAATTTTATGTCCTCAAATATCGTAAAAGCCGGCACAGAAGAATTGGCTTTTATTCCACATAAAATAATCGAAAAGAATGGATTAAAAATTGGTGTATTTGGTATTACGACAGCTCTTCCCGCAGCAGAAAAAGCCATTGAAGTAAAGGATTATGTTGAATCGGCTAAAATGAAAATAGCAGAATTAAGACCTCAGGTTGATCTGCTGGTCATGTTATTTAATTCCACGAGAGTCCAGGCATTTAATGCAATGGATGACTTATCGGAAGTAGATTATATTTATCTCAGTCGAGAAACAACGCGCACCCGTCCTGAAAAATCGCAAGATCCTCGGTTGCCGCTTACATATGGTTTTGGCATTCAGGGTAAGTATGTGGGCCGATTTGACGTGGATATTGCGGATAACACCCAACCCATCAAAGATGTGACAAGTGCTATGATGACGGTTTCCATTTTTGAACAAAGATTAAATAACTTGCAAAAACGGGATCTAAATCGACCCTTAGAAGAAATATATAAAAATAATCCAAATGTTTTAAATATGGTAAGCCAATACAAAGATGGATTAACAAAATCAAAATCAGCTTTGGCTGATGGGCTTAATACATCCTTTTACTCATTAATCCCATTGGGACGCGGTGTGGCCAGTGAAAAAACCCTATTGGCTGTTGTAGATGAAACGTTAAAAACCTGCAACACCTTAGATAAAAAGGGCCTCCAAAGTTTAAATTAATGAATATCCGCACCCCAATCGGTCAAGCGGCGTTTCTTATATTATTTTCTTGTATCATTGGGTTTGGTTCCAATTTAGTTAGGGGTGATGCGATTCCATGGATTGCACCGGAATTAGAGATTGCTGATTCCATTGCACAAGAAACTGAAAGTAGTGATCCGGTTCTCTTAGCCATATCTTTGAACCAAGCAAAAAATCTTTTTGATGGTGGTATTCTTTTTGTGGATGCGAGGGATGATGCCTATTATACCGCAGGACATATTCAGGGTGCGCTTAAAAATGCATTTTTAATGGAACTTATTTTTTCAATTGAAGCAATCCAGGAAAAGAATGCGCCTCTCGTGGTTTATTGCGGTGATCCAGGTTGTGGCGACAGTGAAGACTTGGCATATGATTTACAGGATTCTGGATTTAATAAATTGTATGTCTTTAAAGGGGGTTGGCTGGAATGGTCAAAAGCGGAATATCCAAGTGAGTCGGACGAATGACACGCTATTTTAAAGTGCAGATTGTTTTCTTTTTCCGATTAATTATCGGAATCATATTTATATATGCAAGCTGGGATAAGATTGCTCATCCTGCTGCTTTCGCCACCGCTATTGGTAATTATCATGCGGTACCTTTTGGGTTAGAAAATATGATGGCCATGGTATTGCCCTGGCTGGAATTCCTGGTAGGCGTTTGCTTAATCGCCGGGATCATGGTGGATGGTGCAGCCATTATGTGCATCGTGATGAATATTGTATTCATCTTTGCCATTTCCCAAGCACTGGCTAGAGGAATTAGTATTGAATGCGGCTGTTTTTCTGTATCAACAGAAACAGGTGATAATATTGGATTGGAAACGATTCTAAGAGATATTGCTTATTTAGTCATGTCATTCGTGATTTTATATCGGAATGAAAAAAGATTGGAATTCTTTCCAAAACCCGTTTGACGATTTTATAAACACCATTAACTTTGCGCCGCTTAAATGGAGTTATTTTTCTCCATAAATTAATG
>CATMGX010000137.1:0-3006 GCA_950067765.1 uncultured Fidelibacterota bacterium | reverse complement strand
TTGTTGATAAAAGCACTAAACTGGAAACAATTTATGACCGGGTGCATGAAGTGGAAACACGGTTTGGTGTTATAAAACGAGATGCAGAAATTACACGCCTGAAAAAAGAACTCAAGATTGAACGGAATGAATCGCTTTTATTGGAAGAAAAATCGGATAAGATAAAGGCTCTACAAAGAGAATATCGGAAAACAGTTCGAATCTTGAAAAGTGATTTGGAATTTGTAAAAGAATCCAATGTGGGCGGTGAATTTATGTCTGGAGATAAAAAGGATCGTGTGCATCAAATTGCGAATTACCGTTGGAAACCCAATGGAAAAATGGAAAATTTTCTATCGGAAGACGAAACATATAATTTAACGATTCCACGAGGAACCTTGACGCCGGAAGAACGGAAAGTGATTAATGACCATATTGTAGTCACCATCAATATGTTGGAAGAATTACCTTATCCAAAACATTTAAAAAATGTACCTGAGTTTGCCGGCGGTCATCACGAAAAACTGGATGGAACCGGTTATCCAAAAGGATTAATAAAAGATGAAATGACCGTACAGGCACGGATCATGGCGATTGCGGATATTTTTGAAGCATTGACCGCAAGAGATCGTCCTTATAAAAAAGGAAAAACATTGAGTCAGGCAATGCGCATTTTGGGATTTATGAAAAATGATGCCCATATAGATGTGGACCTATTTGAAATATTTGTGAAAGAAAAAATATACCTTAAATACGCGGAAGAATATCTGGATCCAGAACAGATTGATGAAGTCAAAATGTAGTATTTGGACTTGAACCAATTGAATTAATCAAAATTATATGACATTTGAAATTGCATTTGTCCTGGCTATCATTGGATTGGCTTTTATCCTGTTTGTTACAGAAACTTTCAGTTTGGAAATCACCGCTTTACTCATTTTGAGTATCCTGTTTGGGTTTGGTTTTTTAACACCAGAAGAAGCCTTATCCGGATTATCCAACCCCGCGGTCATTACAATCGCGCTTTTGTTTACACTGAGCCATGCGTTACAGAAAACGCATATCCTTGAATATTTGGTTGTGAAAATCAATAAACTCGCATCCATATCTCAGTCATTAGGGTTGGCAGTTTATTTGTTCACTATTGCAATAGCCAGCGCTTTGGTGAATAATACAGCCATTGTGGCCATATTCATGCCCGTTACGATGCGGTTGGCACACCAATATCATATGAGTCCTTCAAAAGTATTAATTCCATTGAGCTATGCAGCAATTCTGGGTGGTTCGTTGACTTTGGTTGGTACGTCAACAAACTTATTAGTGAATTCAATTTATTTAGATAGTGGTGGTACTGTTTCTTTGGGAATGTTTGAATTTGCAAAATATGGCTCTATTAGTCTTTTCGTTGGATTAATATATATTTTATGGATCGCACCTCGCCTTCTCCCCTCACGGACCGTAACATCCAGTTTAACTCAGAGTTATCATTTGGCAGGATATTTAACGGAGATTAAAATAACGGCAGATTCGCCGTTAGTGGGTTCAACGTGTAAAGATCGTCAAATTAACCAAAATTACGATGTGATGATTTTAGATATTCAACGAGGTGGTCATTTGATTTCCCAAAATATTGGTCGCCAGATTCTAAAAGAAGGAGATATCCTTTTTGTGAAAGGATCTGTCGAAAGTTTTTTGAGAATAAAGGAAGTAGAAAAAATAACCCTCCTTACGGATGAAAAATTGACCCAGAAAGAACTGGAACAGAAAGATAATATACTAATGGAATGTATGGTTTCTGAAAAATCAGATTTGGTGGGTCAATCATTAATGGAATCTAATTTTCGTCGTCGATTTGGTACTTTCATTTTAGCTATTCGCAGGGAAGGATCCATTATTAGAAAAAAAATTGCCCATGTAGTGTTAAGATCATACGACACACTCTTAGTTTATGGAACACGGGAAAAACTCAATGAACTTTCTGAAAAGGGGAAATTCATATTATTGGGAGAATTGGATCAAAAACTTAAAAAAGCGCGTTTTTGGTGGATGAGTATTATAGTGTTGGCTCTGGCGGTTCTATTGGCGGCCCTGGGAATTTTCCCCATATTAAAAGGGGTATTAATTGGGACTGTTATCTTGTTAGTCTTACGGGTTATTACGGCCAATGAAGTCTATCAATCCATTAATTGGCAAGTGATCATATTGATTGCCGCACTTATTCCCCTTGGTTTGGTGATCCGATCAACGGGTACTGCCGCGTGGATTGGCTCATCCATTTCAACGATTGTTCTATCCGCATCAATGGAGTGGCAGCCCTATGTATTATTAGCACTAACTTATTTTATTACCATGGTATTGACAGAAGTATCTTCCAATGCGGCCACAGCCATTATCATGACGCCCATCGTTATGGTGGTTACAGCCCAATTAGGAATGGATGCGCGCCCATTTATTTTTGCTGTTTGTTTTGCCGCCTCTGCATCATTTATTACACCGGTTGGATATCAGACCAACCTCATGGTCTATGGTCCCGGTGGATATAAATTTTCTGATTATATTAAGGTTGGGTTGCCTTTAGCATTAACCCTTTTTGCGATGGCTATTATTTTTATTCCGATTTTTTGGCCATTTTAAAATCAGTGTGTAACCAAAATTCTTTTTTTGTATCTAATAAAGAAAAGGAGTTTTAAATGTCAGAAAATATAAAATCATTTACAGATCAAAACTGGGAAACTGACGTGTCAAATACGGAAGGATTAGTTATTGTTGATGTATGGGCACCCTGGTGTGGATCCTGAAGAATTGTTGGGCCCATCATAGATGAGTTAGCAGATGATTATTCCGGTCAAGCTGTAATCGGTAAACTGAACGCGGATAAAAATAGCACATCCCAAGCGTTAGGGGTAACTGGAATTCCTTCAATCCTATTTATGCGGAATGGTCAAGAAGTAGATCGAGTGGTTGGCGCTGTTTCCTCCCCTGAAAATTAAATATAAATTTATCTTTCGCACATTAAACTCCTCTAAA
>CATMGX010000136.1:0-3006 GCA_950067765.1 uncultured Fidelibacterota bacterium | reverse complement strand
CATTCCACATTGGAAGCATTGGATACGTGGCATGCAAAAGCCGATGGGAAAACAGCCATCGATTATGGGTTCCATATGATTGTGACTGATTTAGAAGATAATCGCGTCCATGAGATGAAAATGTTGGCTGACGCCGGTGTAACATCCTATAAGTTATTCATGGCTTATCCTGGCGTGTTATATGTGGATGATGGCACGATTTATCGTGCTATGCGCCAAGCAGGCGAAAACGGAACGGTTGTGTGTATGCATGCTGAAAACGGCATTGTCATAGATGAAATTGTCAAAATCGCTTTGGCCGAAGGAAAAACAGAGCCAAAATATCATGCCATGACCCGCCCCACTCGGATGGAAGCGGAGGGTGTCCATCGCGCCATTTCCATTGCGGAAGTCGCCCAAGTCCCCGTTTATATTGTTCATCTCTCAAGTTCTGATGCCTTGGAACAGGTTATGCTGGCCCGGAATCGAGGTGTTCATGCCTTTGCTGAAACATGTCCACAATATCTATTTTTAGACGATTCTTATTATGAACAGGAAGGGTTTGAAGGAGCCAAATATGTCATGACACCAGCCTTGCGGGAAAAATGGAACCAGGATGAACTCTGGAAAGGATTGCGGTTCGGAGATCTTCAATCCATTTCCACGGATCATTGTCCTTTCTGTTTCAAGGATCAAAAAATATTGGGGATTAATGATTTTTCCAAAATTCCGAATGGTGGTCCCGGTGTTGAGAATCGCATGAGCCTAGTTTACAACGGTGGTGTGAATTCAGGAAGAATTTCCCTGAATAAATTTGTTGAATTGACCTCCACAGCCGCGGCGAAAACATTTGGACTGTTTCCTAAAAAAGGTACTATCGCTGTGGGCAGCGACGCGGATATTGTAATTTTTGATCCGCATCGAAAAGAAACAATCAGCATTAACAATGCCTGTACCCATCACATGAGAGTAGATTACAATGCTTACGAAGGTTTTGAAGTGACCGGCTTTACTGAAACCGTTCTTTCTCGTGGAAAAATCATCATTAATAAATGCGAATATGTAGGAAAGAAGGGCGATGGACGCTTTTTAAAACGCGGTCTATATGGCGGTATGAAATAATAGAATTCAAGGAGAAATCAAATGGCTAGAAATATTAAATCTGGATTAATCCAGATGAGTCTTCCTATGACAGAGGGAGAAGGAACTATTGCAGAAATAATGGACGCAATGGTTCAAAAGCATATTCCATTCATTGAAGATGCGGGAAAACAAGGTGTGCAAATTTTATGTCTACAAGAAATATTTAATACACCTTATTTTTGTTCAGGGCAAGATAATGCATGGTATGCTTCTGCAGAGTCCGTTCCGGGCCCAACCACTGAACTTATGCAGGAATATGCCAAAAAGTATAATATGGTTATTATTGTTCCTATTTATGAAAAAGAACAGGCAGGTGTATTATATAACACAGCGGCGGTCATTGATGCAGATGGAGAATATTTGGGCAAATATAGAAAAAATCACATTCCACAAACATCTGGGTTTTGGGAAAAATATTTTTTCAAACCAGGAAATTTAGGATATCCTGTTTTTGAAACAAAATATGCCAAAGTGGGCGTTTACATTTGTTACGATCGCCATTTTCCAGATGGCGCAAGATGCCTTGGATTGAATGGTGCAGAAATTGTGTATAATCCATCTGCTACGGTTGCGGGATTAAGCGAGTATTTATGGAAATTAGAGCAACCGGCACATGCAGCAGCCAATGGATATTTCATGGGTTGCATCAACCGAGTGGGGACCGAAAAACCATGGAATTTAGGCGAATTTTATGGCACTTCATATTTTGTGAATCCACGAGGACAGATTATTGCGGAAGCATCAAGAGACCAAGATGAATTATTAGTCTCTGAATTCAATTTAGATATGATTGATGAAGTGCGTTCTACGTGGCAATTTTTTCGGGACCGTCGTCCAGAAACCTATGATAAGTTGGTAGAACTTTAAAATAAATTAATAAAAAGAGAAAATTATGGCAGATTTAAGTATAGAAGTAAACGGTATTAGATTTCCAAACCCATTTGTAATTGGGTCAGGGCCACCTAGCACTAATTCAAAAACCATCATAAAGGCTTTTGATAATGGGTGGGGTGGGGTTTCTGCAAAAACGGTTAGTTTGACAGAGACTCGAGTCATAAATGTTGCCCCCCGATATGGAAAATTAAAAACACCAAGTGGTGAAATTATCGGTTTCGAGAACATTGAACTAATATCCGACAGAACCCTGGAAGTATGGCTGGATGAATTTAAAGCCATAAAAGATGCACATCCAGACAAGGTGTTAATTTCTTCTATAATGGAGAAATATAATAAGGATTCATGGCAGGAATTAACAGGTAGAATTGTTGAAACCGGTGTTAATATGTTTGAATTGAATTTTTCTTGCCCTCACGGACATCCTGAAGAAGGCATGGGAGCAGCTATGGGACAGAACCCAGATATGGTTAAAGAAGTAACGGGTTGGGTTGCCGAGGTAACAGACTTGCCAATATGGGCCAAAATGACTCCCGATATTTTAGACATCACAGAACCGGCCAAAGCCGCGATGGATGGCGGTGCAGGTGGCGTTGCAGCGATCAATACTATATCATCTATTTTAAATATTGATCTTGAAACATTGGCGCCAATGCCCACGGTGGAAGGCCATTCAACTCCCGGTGGATATTCTTATTATGCTGTTAAACCCATTGCGTTGCGCATGGTTTCCCAAATAGGAAGAGGCGTCCCAAAAGCAGAAATATCAGGTATTGGTGGTGTTATAAGCAGCCGTGAAGCTATTGAATTTATCCTAATGGGGAGTTCTACTGTTCAGGTATGCACAGGTGTAATGTTGCAGGGCTACGAGATGGTTAATGAAATGTGTGAGGGATTATCAAATTTCATGGATAAACATGGTTTCAAAACCGTGCGTGAGTTTGTAGGCCATTCATTACAATATCTTACAACACACCATGACTTGGCAGA
>CATMGX010000135.1:0-3021 GCA_950067765.1 uncultured Fidelibacterota bacterium | reverse complement strand
AAAAATGGAACCCCTACAATTTATTTTGTAATCGAAATTTCTCTATGAATGAATGTCCCCGGTACACCCCATGGAATTTATCTGGAAGGAGAGCACCAATTCGGCACATAACCCTATCCCCAATTTCTTTGAGAGCATCTGCTTTTTTGGTTCGGTCCTTCGGCAAAGAATAGGGGCCGAATGGTTTTCCAATATTAATCCGGACATTGGGTCGAACACCCCGCAGAAGATTTGACCAAATATTCCCAATATTTCCATCAATACCAATCGGTACGATTGGAACCTGCATGGTTGCGGATAGATAAACCACACCATCTTTTGCTGGTCGCAACTCATTTGAAAGGGTGTCGCCTTCAGGGAAAATTGCGAGTATTTCCTTATTCAAAAGGGCTTTTTTTGAAGATTTAATTGTGGATGGTGCAAGGCGCATCCGGTTTGCTGGTATGAAACCATACAGCCAAATGGCCCAGTAATTATACCAATCTATAATTTGATCGCTTGCTGCGAGAAAATTAATTGGTCGACGTACAGCATAAACCACAAAGGGGGGATCTACTAAATTAAAATGATTAATGGCAATAATAAATGGTCCTTCTGTGGGCAGGTGATGTCGCCCGCGGACAGTGACCTTTGCCACAAGGGAACCGAGCAACAATCCAAAATAAGTTGCCCAATATCGCACCCACTTTGGCCGCGGTTTCAATAAATCAAGTTTGGTCCGGACACTCAACTCATTGGGGGAATTGATTCAAAATATATCCAATACAGGCGCTGAGTTTTTTGGCAAACGGAATATGTAAAAACTCGTTCGGTCCGTGGGCGTTTGATTCAGGGCCCAGCACGCCTGTAATCACAAATTGCGCTTCCGGAAATTTTTCACCGAGCATGGCCATAAAAGGAATAGTCCCTCCTTCTCCCATAGCCAAAGCCGGTTTGCCATAGAATGATTCTGACGCTTCCTGAATGGCACAATCAAGCCAGGAAGAGAGTTTGGGGGCATTCCAGCCATTGGCAGGCTCTTCCCATTTCAAATGAACAGTTGCGTCAGATGGGGGATCATTTTTTAATACTTTATCGATGGCTGCCATAGCTATGTGGCAGTCCACATCTGGTGGTAAACGAAACGAAAGTTTCAATATTGTATATGGTCGAAGCACATTTCCCCCATCTTTCACGGCAGGGATGCCACCCATTCCCACATAAGAAAGGGTAGGCGTCCAGGTGCGCCGCAAAGTTCCCTCTACCGGGTCTTCCGTGGAAGGGGCCATTTTTCCATGCCAGGGAAAGGCCTCTGTTTTGCCGCCCAGCGCCGACACCATTTTTTTCACCTCATCAATGCGATGATCGGGAATATTGGTTTGGAGGGCATCCACTATAATTTCCCCGGAAACCTCATCTTCAATCCGGGAAAGTAATTGTCTCAGAATGCGAAAAGAGGATGGCACCAATCCGCTGGCACTGCCGGAATGGACACCTTCTTTCAGGACATCCACCCTGAGTTCACAGGCAACCATTCCCCGCAATGATACGGTGGTCCAAAATTGTTCATAGTTACCGGCGCCCGAGTCCAAACAAACAACCAAATCTACCTTCCCAATAATATCAGCATATTCATTTATATAATAAGGGAGATCTGGGGAACCGCTTTCTTCACAAAATTCAATTAAAATTACAATTCGAGGGAGGGCAAGCCCCTGATCTTTAAGTGCTTTTATTGTTCCAATTGATGCAAACAATGCATAGCCATCATCGGCACCGCCGCGACCGTAGAGTTTATCGTCTTTCATCACGGGCTCCCACGGGCCAAACCCCTCATTCCAGCCTTCCATCTCCGGCTGTTTATCCAAATGACCATACATAAGGATATTGCCTTCCCGTTCTCCTGGGATTTCAACCATAATAACCGGTGTCCGCCCACGCAATCGTTTTATATGCAGCGTGCTTTCTTTTGGTCGATGTTTCTCGGTCCATTTAATGGCTAAATTGAGAACCTTTTCCATATGACCGGTCTTTTCCCAATCCGGATCAAATGCCGGTGATTTATTGGGAATTTTGATATATTCCGTTAATGTAGGTATGATTTCATTATCCCAGAATTGATCTAAATAAGACTGAAGTTGTTCTGTTTTCATTTTAATATCCAAATTTATGAGTAAAATAAGTGTCAGTAGTTTAAAGAAATTAAGGGATTTTATCTTAGTGGTAATTAGTCATTTGTTCGACAACCTAGGATGGTTGTTGCCACCACCACTACTTGTTTTCTAATAGTCAAGCAGCCTGCCCGACCGAGCCATTCAGGCGGCGGGTGCTTAACAAACATTATCGTTGATATATAATTTTCCCATCGAAAATAGTTGTTAAGATTTTCACATCTTTAATTTTTGATGGAGAAATTTTTAATAAATTATCTGATAGAATAACGATATCTGCCAACTTTCCCACCGTGATTGATCCTTTAATGTTCTCTTCGAAAGACGCATAAGCTGAATTAAGGGTGTAAGCTTGAATCGCCTCTTCTATGGTAAGGCGTTCATCTGGGAACCAACCACCCTTCGGTTTGCCATCCAGGGTTTGCCGCGTAACGGCAGCGTAAAGACCAAGCATTGGGTTGAGTGGATATCGAGATGCATTGGTGCCGGGGGAATCTGATCCAAAACAAACCACAGCACCACTATCCCATAAAGTACGAAATGCATATGCTCCTTTGGAGCGCTCATACCCGATCCGCTCTTCCATCCACCGCATATCATCAGTACAGTGATAGGGTTGGACTTCTGCAATAATGTTTTTTCCTTGAAACCGTTTAAAATCTTCCGGGCGGATAACTTGGGCATGTACCAGTCGAAAGCGGCGGTCTTTCTTCCCATTTTTTTCAATAAGGTGATCCATCATATCTAGTAGGTAACCATTACCCGCATCCCCAATAGCATGAACAGATAACTGAATGCCTGCGGAGTCAGCCTGAAGCGCAAGATATTCTAAATTGCTTTGGAGATCTCGCCCATTATTTTTTGATCGCCA
>CATMGX010000134.1:0-3037 GCA_950067765.1 uncultured Fidelibacterota bacterium | reverse complement strand
TACGTTGCCGAAAACCGCATTCCCTTCATGCCCGGAACTGCCAATGGTATAAAAGCACTTTCCTTCATTTTTAAGAATACGGGCTTTCAGGTCCATATGACGACTTAAAATCTGAGTTTCAAAAAGTGAAATCAATTCGGACGGACGAATATTGGTTTGGGATAAAAGGAGATTGGTTCGAGATAAAGGTAAATTTCCTGCACTTACATAATCCAGAAAATTCTGGTCAATGACTTCTTCCCTATTAAAAATGCTCATTATTTTCGCCACAAAGAGCACAAAGAGGGTTTAATATTGGAAAAAGCAATCATTATTATTTTTTCTGTGCTTTTTGACTCCTTGGCTAGTTTTTTAAACTCTCCAATTTTTCTTTAAATTCACGAAGTTCCCGAACATTGCTTGTTTCTACCTCACCAGAATCCCATTTGAGATTGAAATCTTCTTCTGAATCTGAGCCACCCTGTTTTTGATATAATGGATAAAGATCCGCTTCTTCTCTTGGTTTACCCTTATGGAGCGTTGCAGTAAGCTGATAGGCTATATCCTCAACAATATCATCAATCACTCTTTCCGGAAGTTGTTTTTCCAGTAATCCTTTTTCAATTTTAGAAAATCGCATTCCATGGACTACATAGTCTTGATAGGCTTCCCAGGCAAAAGGCGCTTTTTCTTTCACATAATGGGCCATGGCATCGGAGAAAACACGAATCTCATATTGAGCATGACTATCAGACCGTAGCCCAATAAAATGGAGAAGATTGTGTAAATCATTCTTCCAATACCATTCAGTATAAATATTTACCGGGAGTAATGACCGAGCCAATTCTCGTGCCACTCCTGCTTTATTCAATTCCTGGTATAGTGCAAAACTTCGTTCAGAATTTTCTTTAAAATAATCCAATACTTTCTGCTTTAATTCAGGAGGGACTTCTCCGGATCGACCTTGTTTATTCAACGAACTCTGGAATTGAATATTCTCCGGTTCCGGATAATAAAATTCATCCCTCGCTTCAGAATATCGTAATGAATATTCATTAATATTGGCTGTCCGATGGCGCACCCACTGGCGTGCCACAAATATTGGCATTTTACAATGGAATTTGAATTCTACCATTTCGAAAGGTGTCGTGTGGCGGTGGCGCATGAGGTATCGAATCAATCCCCGATCCTGAGACATTTTACTGGTCCCTTTGCCATAACTCACCCGTGCGGCTTGTACGATAGCGCCGTCCCCACCCATGGAATCCACAAGGCGAACAAAGCCTTTATCTAAACATTTAATTGCATCTTCTGGTATTTGTGTCATTTCAATTCTCTAATTCACTTTTCGATAGATCATTACACCGTCTCTAACGGGTAAAAGTAAAGGTTCTAATCTATGATTATTTTTAATGAGTTCTGCTGTTTCTCTTAAGGATTTTGATTCTTTATCATCAGGATTTAATACTGTCCCGCTCCAAAGCATATTATCAAATACAGCAATGCCACCTTTTTTTAAAAGGGCATTTCCTTTACGGTAATACTCTGGATAACCTGTTTTGTCAGCATCAACAAAAATCATATCAAAAGTACCGACGCGGAATTCTTCTAAAGTTTTTATAGCATCACCTTCATGGATATGAATTTTATAATTCACTTCGGATTTCTCAAACCAGCCTTTGGCAGTCTTTACATGGTTTTCCATCAATTCGCAGGAATGAATTTCACCATCATCGGGCAGAGCTTCAGCCATTTTTAAAGTGCTGTAACCAGTAAACATCCCAATCTCAAGTACCCGTTCAGCCCCGGATATTTTGATAAGTAATTGAAGAAGCCCTCCCACAAGAGATCCACATAACATCTGGGGAATTTCTTCCATCTCCCAAGTTGCTTGGGACAATTCCTTTAAGAGTTCTGAATCTTGGCCAGAAAAATCCTTACAGTATTGTTCAATATCTTCAGAAACGAAATACATGGATTTAACGCAATGACGCAGAGACGCAAAGATTATTTTTTGAAAAATTTATCATTATTAACACATAAACACGTTCATACTTATTTACACTTTAACACTTCAAATGTTTTATCCACGGCTTCCACATGCCCGGCAATCAATCCTGGCTCGATCAGCGTTTTTTCCAAATTATATTGCCTTGGATTTCCATGGAGGTCAATGAGCTTCCCCCCGGCCTCATTGATGATGCAATTCCCGGCGCAAATGTCCCATTCATTTTTGGGGCGGAGTGAGGCAAAAATGTCTGCCTTTCCTGCTGCAGTAAGACCCAATTTATAGGCTACACTTCCAACTTCCTTCAGTTCTCCAAAAGTGCCATCAAAAGGTTTCCATAGTCCCCGACGAGTCTCGGATCGACTATTCAAAATAACCATATCAACCAAATTTTCTTTTGTGGAACAGATAATGGGTTCACCATTCAAAAATGCACCTTCACCCTTGGCCGCGGTAAATGTTTCTTTGGTTACCGGATTATAAAGAACACCAACAATCGGTTCGCCTTTTTCTACCAAGGCAACACTGACCACAAAATTGGGAACACCTTCAATAAATTCTTTAGTGCCGTCAAGTGGATCAACAACCCATACCCGATCCTTGGATAATCGGTCAGGCGAATCCACCGTTTCCTCAGAAAGCCAACCGTACTCTGGCCGGGCCTTCATTAAAATGTCTTTCAGACAGGCATCGGCAGCATGGTCTGCTGTTGTTACGGGATTATGATATCCTTTATCACGAATTTCGTAATCCGCTTTGTAATAGTTTAATATGACGCCACCCGCTTCAATGGCGGCATCTTTTGCGAGTATTAAATCAGAAATCATGGGGCGAAAGTTAGGAGAAAAAGTGTTCAGGTACGAAGGTGTTAAATCTAATTTTCTATCCGCCAATTGAAATTATGTAAAAAATAAAACGTAATTAAGTAATTACCTATTTACATAATTACGATTGGTCTCATTTGATCTTTTTTGCTTCCCTCGTCCCGCTCATATACTTGGGCGGACAGGAAAGAGTTAAACGACTATAATTGGCCGATTGCTTTCCTGA
>CATMGX010000133.1:0-3041 GCA_950067765.1 uncultured Fidelibacterota bacterium | reverse complement strand
CAGTAACGTGATGCTTACGAGTCTACAGAGATTTATTCCGATCATGTTATTTTCCTCAAGTTAAACGTAGTCGGGTACACGGGAGCTAAAGTGAAAATATCATTTTCGATAGTATTCACTGCGAGCTTTGCCTTACGGGCTAAATCTTTTACAGCGTTAATCGCGGAAGGGGCAAAATCTATGGCGGTCACTTCGAACCCTTTTTGGGCAAACATGATGGCATCATATCCCCTGCCACAACCGATGATACATACTTTTCCCGGTGAAATCGAATCGGCCATGGAATCAAAAATGGGCGTTGCCCCACCTAAATCCCATCCCGCATCGTCTTCTAAATATATGCCTTCCCAGAATTGAGAATTGTCCTCGGGAAATTTCGTCATTCACCATCCTGATATTGGAACACGGATTCCAAAGGAACGCCAAATGAATGTGCAATTTTGAAGGCCAATTCCAAGGAAGGTGAATATTTTCCCCCCTCAATGGCAATGATGGTTTGGCGGGTAACATCTGCTTTCGCGGCCAGATCCGCTTGTGTCATTTCATCTGCATCAAAACGCAGACGGCGGACATTATTGGTGATTGCTGGCTTTCCCATTCTTACATGACCTTTCTATAATTGTACAATCTTGAAAGAGATTTAACCGTTGAGGAAGCCACCAGAGTCATGAGTAAAAGTTGAGCAATGAAAATTAGGGTCATTTCAGAAATCCCAATCGACGCAATACTCACCCTACTTTCAGTTGAAATAATAAAGCACATGATTAGGGTTACGAATACGGACATCGCAATATATCCCATCTTATCACTTCGAATATCAATAATGCGATCCATTTCATCCTTTGCTTCTGCTTTGGTGATGATATTGATAAGACCGAAAGCCACAATTGAATAGACTACAGCAATCACAACCACACCTATGATGATCCCTGCCAAGTCAGCAGCATATTCGTCCGAGCCCGGCATTAATTGAAAAACACCATTAAAAAAGTAAAAACAAACCACAATATTCAGAATCAGTTCACCCCAAATGTTTAGTTTTCTATTTGAATAATTTGAAAAAAGATTCATTTGTATCTCCTATTGCCGGCGATTAAACCAACCATGTAAGTAAGGGCCATAAACATGATAAGGTGCGAAACTTCAGGTTCAAAAGTAATAAGTTTTATGTCTTCCAGCAGTTCATAGCTAAGACCACACACTAACCCAACACCCAACGAAATGGCCATGGCTTCAAGTTGAATTTTCCGCATCAGTTCATCCAGCCCATTCAGATGCCGTTTGTTTGCCAATATCATTCCAAATCCAATCCCCAGATTAATGAGTACTCCGAGAATTGTAAGTGGGGTATTGAACTCCCAAAAGAATTTGGGGCCAAACGCAGCCAATGCTGTTGTCAAAACCCAAGCGCCGGTCCAAAGTCCAAGTTGAACTGTATTTATTTTAGTTCGAGTGGTAAAATCATTGGATTCAGTCATCAGTTTTTCCTCCTAATCTAATCTGGCCGATCATTACTCCGACCATGTATGTAACTGACATAATCAACAAAACGTCTGATGCTTCTGCGTCAGCAATAAAATTTGCCGTTGCCAGTAGCGAATAGGTGAAGCCACCCACTATTCCAACGCCCACTGACATGGCCAGAGAATTAAGTTGAATTTTTTGGTGCAATTCATCCATTCCTTTCAGGAACCGCATGAACGCCATAATCATTCCAAGGCCTAATCCCGTGTTAACGACGATGGCGATAATTGATATCATCGATGAGGAATGCCATCCGTATAACTCCGCTTTGTCTGCCAGAACCATCGTCACAGCCCATGCCAATGTCCAGCAAAGAAAACGAATATTGTTTTTTGCGTTAAGCGCTTCCCACTTAGTCATCTGTTTTTTCATATTTATATTTCCTTTATCATATTTTTATTTGTTTATTATTTTTTCATCTTTAATTGGTGAATAATCAGTCATTAATTCTCCATTCACAATAATCTCATCAAAGTAACATTTTACGCCTGTCGCATAAATTATATTCTCTACATTTTGAATATGGAAGTGCAAATGAGGTTCAGAAGAATTTCCTGAATTTCCACAAAGCCCTAATAGATCACCCTGCTTAATTTTTTGCCCTTGTTTTACTTGAATTGAATGTTGCTTGAAATGGGCAAAAAACAAATATTCATTATTTATTGTTTTAATAATAACCGTATTTCCTGGAACATATATGGGGTTCATTTCTCCAGGTTTGTTGTCTTTTACACCATCAACCACTAAAACTATTTCTCCGTCAGAAGGTGCAATAAGTTCTTTTCCGAAGGCATAATAATCTTCATTGGTTAGGCCATCGGTTTTAAATGAATTTCCTTTTTCGTTTCTGATCACCAAATCAAAAGCATTTTTTTGTGATTCCTCTACCACATGATAATTCAATTCTTTTGTATCTCCACCCCAAAAGACAGTCCATTCGCCGGAAAAGGGGAGTTTTAGTTTGGTTATATTTCGTTCGATTTTTGGTAGATTACTTCTATCTTTAAATGGTGTTACCGAAAAACCATTTATCTTAGAATTGTTATCCACCGAAATATTGAGGGCATAAAGCGCCCGTTCAAAATTTGTTTTATATTGAGCAACGGTTCCATTTTCATACCTTACAAATTCTCGCTTGGTTATGCTTCCTGCCTGCGATTTTAATCCCGTTAAGAATTCTGTTAATTTGCTCAGGGGTACTGCTGTTTTCATATCATCTGAAAACATTGAGAATACAGCCTCAAAATTGTCGGCGTTATAGTTTTTCTCAAATTCGGCTGCGACTACTTTATAAGTTGATTTTTCAGTTTGAGCGAATGTTAAACTCGTCAATAAAATCAGTATGATAGTTGATATAATATTTTTCTTAGCTTTTTCATAATTACTGCCAGCGGACAGTATTTTTGTATAAAGCGCTTCCCAATCGGTCATCAGTTTTTCCATAATTATAATTTCTTTATCAATAATTAGGACCGAATGTATGATATATATTACTATATGTAAAGTATTTTTTACAT
>CATMGX010000132.1:0-3102 GCA_950067765.1 uncultured Fidelibacterota bacterium | reverse complement strand
ATAATGATGAATATGAAAAAATGGGTGAGGGATATTTCCTCGCACCCCATCACCCTGAAGTTCAAAAGCACTTACTGGCTGTTTTCAGAGAATTAACTGCATTATATGATTTAGACGGACTGCATTTAGATTACATACGATTTCATGATACTGAATATGGAAATAATGAATATGCGAAATCATATTATAATAAAAATATAATTACGTTAGATTGGAATAATTATCGACGAGCTGCAATTACAAATCTCGTTAAAGAAACAAAGAAAATGTTAATGGATGTACGACCGGATTGCAAACTTTCGGCAGCAGTAAAACCAAATTTACTTTTGGCAAAAAACCGCTTTTTTCAGGAATGGGATATGTGGTTAGCTGCGGGTTATTTGGACTGGGCCATACCAATGAATTATACACCAAATCTTCGTGACTTCGCAGGAAATATTGGGATTATGTATGAAAATTTACCCAGGAAATACCGCCATAAAATAATGATGGGCATCGCATTATACAATCAACCTCCGGTGGATGCGATCGATAAAATTAATTATTCAGAAATCACACGGTTCAGAGGAATCTCTATTTTTTCATATAATGTGTTTAAAGAGAATGCTGGTTATTCCAGAGATTTATTAAGAACCCAATAGCATTAATAACTTTTTACTCCTGCGTTGTATAGTCGGAGAACCATCATTCATCATTTTCTTTATAATTGGAACAACATCTCCCTTTAATGTTTTATTTTCATCTGCCAGATCAACCATCACCTGCAAGGCATAAGGTGACAACGATCCGGCTTTTATCTGTCAAGTAAGATTTAAAATCTTCAGTTAATGCAATTCTTTACTTCAGGGAAAGTGATTTTAAAAGAGGATGCATATTTTTCAATTCAATTTCTTGTGAAAGTCTGTTTTATCCACAGTTTAGCTTCATGTAAATTAACAACTTAATTCAGGAGAAAAAATGCTCAAGACTATTCATGCTCCACAAGGGAGTAAACTCACATGTAAAAATTGGCAGATTGAAGCACCCTACCGTATGATTCAGAATAATCTAGATCCGGATGTGGCAGAAAACCCGGATGAGCTTGTTGTATACGGAGGAAAGGGAAAAGCAGCTCGGAATTGGGAATGCTTTGAGGCAATTCTCGAAACATTAAAAAGACTCGAACCGGATGAGACGCTTTTGGTGCAATCGGGTAAACCGGTGGGCGTTATTCGAACACATACCACATCTCCCCGAGTGTTGATTGCAAATTCAAATCTAGTACCGGAATGGGCTAATTGGGAGCATTTCAACGAGCTGGATCAAAAAGGGCTCATGATGTACGGTCAAATGACGGCAGGCTCATGGATATATATTGGAACGCAAGGCATTCTTCAAGGAACGTACGAAACATTTGCTGTTGCAGCGAAACAGCATTACAATAGCGACCTCACTGGAAAATTTGTATTGACCGCTGGTTTGGGTGGAATGGGTGGCGCTCAACCACTTTCCGTCACCATGAATAATGGAGTTGTAATCTGTATTGAAATTGATCCATATCGCATTCAGCGTCGTTTAGAAACCAAATATCTGGATGTAGGGACAGAATCGTTGGGAGACGCTCTTACATTAGCCAGAAACGCCGCCGCAAAGGGTGAACCACTATCAATTGGTTTATTAGGTAATGCCGCCGATATTGTACCAGAAATCGCTAAAATGGGTATTGTTCCGGACATGGTGACCGATCAAACATCCGCCCACGATGAATTGGACGGCTATGTTCCTAATGGCATGACGTACCAGCAAGCGCTCGATTTGCGCAAGTATGATCCGAGTAAATATGTTAAAGAAAGTTTTCGGTCCATGGCAGAACATTGCCAAGGAATGCTCGACCTGCAGAAAATGGGAGCCATTACATTTGATTATGGGAATAATCTCCGTGGACAAGCAAAGAAAGCAGGCGTAGAAAATGCATTCGATTTCCCGGGATTCGTTCCGGCGTATGTGCGGCCATTATTCTGTGACGGCAGGGGGCCGTTTCGCTGGGTAGCATTATCAGGCGATCCGGAGGATATTTATAAAACAGACCAAAAGATATTAGACATGTTTCCCGATGATGAAACGCAAACTCGCTGGATAAAAATGGCGCGAGAAAAAGTACAGTTTCAGGGCTTACCTTCAAGAATTTGCTGGCTGGATTATACGCAACGGGCAAAATTTGGTGTGGAGCTTAATCGTATGGTAGCCAGTGGAGAATTATCTGCTCCAATTGTCATTGGTCGGGATCATCTGGATACAGGTTCTGTTGCATCGCCTTATCGAGAGACTGAAGCTATGAAAGATGGATCGGATGCTGTGGCTGACTGGCCCTTACTCAATGCATTGGCAAATACAGCCAGTGGAGCAACGTGGGTTTCTATCCATCAAGGTGGCGGCGTAGGAATGGGATTAGCCATTCATGCCGGTCAAGTGATTTGCGCTGATGGCACACCAGAGATGGAAGAACGCATTCAACGAGTATTAACGACTGATCCCGGAACGGGGTTATTTCGTCATGTTGATGCAGGATATGATCGCGCCATCGAAAATGCGAAAAAATGGAATGTGAATATTCCCATGATGAAATGATTCTAGAAAATATAGGAAATTTAACAACATTCAACCCTGATTCAGGAGAAGTTGAAACAACATCAAATACGTCACTGGCAATTGAGGATGGAATCATTGTCGAAAAAGGCATTGGTGAAAAATTTGATTGCAGTGAATGTCTTGTGACTCCCGGGTTTGTGGATCCTCACACGCATCCGGTATTTTTAGATTTGAGAGTTGACGAAGTAGCCATGCGGAAAGCCGGGGCGACGTATGAAGAAATAGCTGCAAAGGGCGGAGGCATCAATTCCAGCATCAATGGCGTTCGAAATGCATCGGAAGATGAGCTGATTGAGCGCGTTTCCAAGCGTATGGATCAGATGATAAAATTAGGCACAACTACTATTGAATGTAAATCTGGATATGGCTTAAATATAGAGTCAGAATTAAAATCACTTAAAGTGATACATCAAGTAAATAAACGCCATGAAATGGACATGATTCCCACATTCCTGGGTGCTCATGCATTCCCGC
>CATMGX010000131.1:0-3126 GCA_950067765.1 uncultured Fidelibacterota bacterium | reverse complement strand
CGGGTGGAATTTGGGAATTCACCTTTTTCAATATATTTCACATGGGTACGGTTTACACCGATAGGAACATCAAATTCACTTTTACATGCCACCGTGCAGGCATGACAACCAATGCACATTCGATTATCTATTACAAATCCGTAATTCATTTTATCCTTTTTTTGCCACAGAGATCACAGAGTTAATTCTATTTTTTCTCTGTGATTCTCGGTGTACTCTGTGACTAATCTCAATTAATCCTTATTAGCATACGCCGTAGCAGCACATTCATTTTTACCTAAATCCATTACATCAGCTTCATCAATATCCACATCAAGCCACCCAACATTTACTTTTCGAATTTCATTGTACACATTGGGAGATTTTCTCATATTATCTTGAATGTATTCAGTGAACTTTTCCGGGGAATCTATAGCATAAACACCTGCATTATAATTTATCACTTTATGCAGTTTTTCTGAAATCAAAAAATCATCATTTGCTTCCGTCCAATCTATAAAGTGCCCCGGTAATACATCTAAATATTTATCAAGCTTTTGCACTTTATTTGTTAATGTATCATAAAGCATTACTGCCCATTCTGTTGCTTTACCCCCAAGATCCGGGCGCCCAACAGATTGAATAAAAACGGTGTCACCAGATATAAAATATGTATTATCAATTATATAACTGGTGCTCCCAGGTGTATGTCCCGGTGAATGCATTATTTTAACAACTGGACCATCACCACCCATTGCAAATGAATCGCCATCATTCACTTGGCTGTATTGAAAAGATGCTTCGCTGAAATCACCGCCATGAGCCATAATTTCTGCGCCGGTGGCATTGGCGATTTGTTTACTTCCACTGATATAATCGGCTTGAAGGTGTGTTTCAAACGTACGAACAATTTTTGCCTGATGGTTATTTGCAAAGGATTGATAGAATTCATAATTCCGACTGGGATCAAAGATAGCCATCTCTCCCTTATAGATCAGGCCATAATTACAAGATGTTTTTCCAGGGCGAATGAATTGATAAAGCGCATAATCATCGGACTCGGGATTAATGCGTTTTGGCGTGAGTAAATTTCCCCAGGTTTTTATGCCGCCAGCAAGATAGGCCACATCTTCAAATCCATGTGACACCAAAATTTCATTCACATATTGAGCCGATCCTTCTTTGGCGCACACCACCTTTATGGGTTTTTCACGAGAGACTTTGGCTACTGTGGCATCTTCTTCTTCCATAAATTCGAAATAAGGCACATTGGCCATTTCAAACGGAAATGGACCTTCCACATTAAACCGTCCGAAGTCTTCTTCATTACGAACGTCCAACACAAGCATATCTTTTTTCTTGCATAAATACTCGAATAAATCTGTTGCGGTATAGGATTGTAATGATGACATAATTTTTAGGGTTTATTGATTTTTTGAAATGCTTCAGGGCCAAATGGCATATTCATGGGCATAGCAGGATTCGTAACCGGTGCTACTTTTGCGTTAATTTTTTTATTGAGCAATGCTAGTCCCTAAAAAGTAAAAAATTTGCCACTTCCATTTCCATTGCTACTGCTGTGGATGCCAACATAAAAGGCGGGTACGCCGAATCTAATGTTCCTTTAGACGCAATAAGCGCCATGCGTTTTGGTTTAGTTTCACTCATAATGAAATCTTATGTTTTTTTAATGTAATAGATAAAATCACCGCCATCATCTCCGGCAGATAATAGTTCATTCCCCGTTCGATTGGACCAAGCTGTTATATCATTTTGAGATCCTGGATCGGTGGATACCATTTTCAATATTTCACCAGCAGACATTTCGTCCATGGCTTTTTTTGTTTTGAGTATTGGGAGTGGACAATTCAATCCACGACAATCCAATTCTTGATTAAATGCAATATCATTCATATTTATTTTCCTTTTCTTTAATTATCATGGAATTCAAAGGTCCATTCGCCTTTTGTAATTTTTTCTTGTGCATCGGTCATACAATCTAAAATTTTGAAAATAAATTCATTGGATAGTGAATAAAAATAACGAGTGCCATCTTGTCGGTAGGTTACAATTCCCCGGTCGTACATTACTTTTAAATGTTGACTCACAATCGGTTGATGCCTATCTAAATCTCTATGAATTTGACCCACTGTTTTTTCACCGTCATCTAAAAACTCTACGATTTTAATACGGTCAGGATGCCCTAATGTTTTTAACACACGCGCGGCATTTTGTATAAATTCCGGTGAAATCTTTGTTTGATTGGTTACCATATGGCATGGAATATAGTATTTTTACTATATAAAACAAATACTATGTTTAATGGGATATTTTAATTGAAATTATGGCATGATTAAAGCGACTGCATTTATACTTATCGGAGGAAATAGTGAACGATTTGGTTCGCCCAAATGGAAAGCAACCATTAGTGGTCAAAGTGTACTTGACCGAATTTGGAATTCGTGTGATAGTTTTGAAAAAAGATATGTGATCGGAAAGGAAAAACCGGATTCAATTTCCTATCACTTTTTTAAGGATGAATTGGATATTCAAGCACCCATTAATGGACTTTATACTGCATTAAATTATTCGAATTCTGATTGGAATTTTATTATCTCATGTGATCTACCACTTATGACAAAGGAGATTATTCAATCGTTATGGACATTGGGGAATCATGACGCGGATGCCATCGTTCCTATGGTGAACGATTATTTCCAACTCACGTGCGCTTTTTATCATAAAAGAATTTTGAAACAAATTCCGCGACAAATTGAAGAGGGGGATTTAAGTCTTCATGGATTATTAAATTCTATAAAAATGGAAATGGTCATTATGGATGATAATGAAAATGAATTCACCAATATGAATACAGTAGAAGATTTAAGTAAAATAAAAGTTATAGAGAATTAAGATTTGACGAATCTCATTGAATCTTTTAAAAATAACAATTTATTCGTCCAATTTTTCAATCCTTCTCTCGTGTCGACCGCCAGCAAACGGCTCATTCAACCACATTTCAATTACATCATAGATCTCTGCTTCGGACATAAAACGCGCGCCCAAAGATAGAATATTGGCATTGTTGTGTTCTCGGGATAATTTTACTATTTCTGCGGGACCATTATAAAATACGGCAGCTCGTAC
>CATMGX010000130.1:0-3137 GCA_950067765.1 uncultured Fidelibacterota bacterium | reverse complement strand
TGGACCATAAATCCGGTTACCGGTATATAAAATGGCGTGAGACCGCCTACCAATTGTATTATATTTTTATCGACACCAATTTCTTCTTCTGTTTCACGGATCGCCGTTTCTTGGAGTTGTTCTCCATCCTCCCTGGCACCTCCCGGTAAGGAAATTTGCCCTTTGTGATGTTCCACGGCATCGGTTCGTTTGGTGAGAAAAAAATGAATATCATTATCTTTAGGAAATAAAAGAATCAAAACAGAAGCGGGTATTGGAGTTTCAATTGAATTAAAAAAAGAAAATGGTGTTTGGCTTTGAACCTTGGCTAATTGATGCGCCTCTTGTCCAGGCAGTGAATTGGAAAGGCGTTTTTGTAATGATGCGACCAAATGATTTAATTCTGCTAACATAACTTGAAAAGTTATTTCTTTTTTAATAAATCTCCCGCAGGTTTATTACCTATTATGGCTTACAAACATATCATTTGGGATTGGAACGGTACATTACTCAATGACAGGCTTTTTGGTATCAATATTCTGAACGGTGTCTTGCGGCGACGAAATATGAAAGAAATGACTGAAGAGTGGTTCCTGGACAATTTTTGTTTTCCCGTTAAGAACTATTATATCAAACTCGGTTTTGATTTTGAAAAAGAACCATTTTCCATTTCCGGGAGTGAGTTTATAAGAGATTATATGGCTCGGCATCATGAACCGGATTTGCATATAGACTCAGAAAGAGCATTGCAATATTTTAGAGATCGCGGGTTGACCCAATCCTTGCTATCTGCCGCCAGCCAAATTATGCTGGATGACATTTTGCAGTACCATGATATCCGGGATTATTTTATTAAGATCATTGGCCAGGATAACCATTATGCTGAAGGAAAGGAAGCAGCAGGCAAGGCCTGGGTGGATGAACTGCACTATGGCCCCCATGAAGTTTTATTTATTGGTGACACGATTCACGATCATGAAGTTGCAAAGCTTATTGGCGCTGATTGTGTGTTGGTGTCCAACGGTCATGTGAGTCGAGAGCGATTGAAAAATACAGGAGCACCGGTTTTTGAAGATTTAACAGGTGTTATAAATTGGTACGAAAGTTAGTTTAAAATCGAAGGCCCAGAGAAAGTCGTTGGACATTTTTAAGTCGCCCAAAAGCAGAATAAGAATAATCTAATTTGATTTGAGTTGTTGATCCGCCAATTCGATAATGAACACCGCCACCAAATGTGAGTCCTTCTTCTGAATCCTCACGGAATAAGGTTGTCATTCCACCCCTTAAAAAGAAAGTTTCTGCCAGAGCATATTCTAACCCTGCATTTACCCATTCGACGTTATCATTGGGATGGAGTGCATCCACAGCAAAACTGAGCCGCATTTTTTCAGATTCAATTATTTCCCCTGAAAGGCCCACTCGGAATAATAGAGGTAACGGAAATTTATCTGTCTCGTACATGGCATTGACAAATTCAACATTTCCACCATTATTCGGATCCGGGTCAATACTGAATTTTTGATCTCGCCCGGTCATTTGCATTTCAGATCCATAATTGGACAAACTGGCGCCAAGTCGAATTCCATTAAAAGGTGTCACAAAAAGTGCGCCCAAATCTGCCGCAACGGACGATGCGCTGGCATGCCAAATATTTTGTCGGATATATTTAATATTACCACCAATAGAAAATTGGTCTGTCAATTTCCGCGCATAGGTGAAGTTCATGGCTAAATCACCTGCATCAAAATATTCCCCTGTACCGTTGGGTTTCTCGACAGTACGGACCATATCCTCCGGCACAGATAAACTCGTCAAGCTAAAACCAATAACACCGGCAGCATTTAAATTGATGGCAAAGGCTGCATGTGTAAATTGGATGCCGGCCAGCCAGCTACTATTCATGAACATGGTTTCCATTCTACCAATAGAAGTAAGGCCAGCGGGATTCCAGTACATGGAACTTAAATCACCCTTCATGGCTGTAAACGCATTTCCCATGGCTGAGGCGCGGGCATCTACACCAATTTTTAAGAACTGGGCAGCTGTCGTTCCCGTTTTGGTAATGGTTGCACTATTATCTAACTGAGCAAGCAGGAGGGAAGAGGAAATAATAAATGTTGAAAAAATCTTCATTTAATGACCGCCAGCCTTCCGATTTTTTCTCCCAGTTCTCCTGCATCAATATGATAGATATACACCCCATAAGCGATGGGGAAATTATCCTTTGTGGTCAAATCCCAAGTCTCTTGCCCATCATCAAATGCCGAAATATGAGAAATCTCCTTCACCAATTCTCCGGTGGTTGTATAAATCCGAATGGTACATTCGTTCGGGAGTTTGTCAAAATATATTTTACGGGGACCGCGATCACGGGGGTTTTGACGATCGAGTGGTTCTAAAATATTTGTGACCACATATGGGTTGGGAACCACTCGGATATCATCCAATTCGTTGGTGGCCATTTCTGGGTTAATAGCTGATGCTTGGGTCTGATATTGATATATATCTGCAGAAGTAAAAGGTCGATTGGTGGCAATGTAATACACATCACCTCCAATAGGTTGGTTGACGGTGGCATTCCCGGGTTTAGCGAATGAGATTAGCCAAGTTAATTGTGTTTTAGGATCAATTTCCAAGAGTGCTACATCCTCGCCTATATCCCATTTTTTATTGCGTTTTAAATAATCCAGTAAAACTATACGTTCCTTGAATGGTACGAGACCGGGGGTCACATTCCATATTTCAAATGGCATGGTATTGTTGAGTGTATCCGTATATGCTTCAGCATTATTAGACCAACGAATCTCGTAGTCCCCGGAACGCATATTGGATGCTTTGCCATCAAAGGGGCCCACAGTTACTGCATAATTGCCTGTACTGCCATCAGTCCATTTTGATTTTCCACTATTGAGAGAGAGCGATTCACCTTTAACATATATTTTTACACCATCAATCACCGGGTTCGATTCTTCATTGTTTAACTGTCGGCTTTCCCAAAGGGCATAATGGGTATATTCAATAGTGACTTCTTCTCCATTCTTAATATTCGAATTCAAGGTATCCGTTACCACCACTTGACCTGCTTCCGGAAATAGGAGATAATCTTTTCCCCGTACCATGATCGTTCCGCTGCTGTTCTTTAAAATAAAGTGGGATGC
>CATMGX010000129.1:0-3217 GCA_950067765.1 uncultured Fidelibacterota bacterium | reverse complement strand
ATTCGAAAATAGAAGTTCCCGGGAAATTCCTCAACAAGTTCACCACTGTACTCAAGTGCTTTTTCCGGATCCACATCCACCCATAGATACAGAAAAGATACAATACCTCTCGCTTCGATCCATGACCATGGACCATCATTCGCAGCTCGTTCAATCTTTGTTAATCCACGTTCTCGGGATGGATCTAAACCCAATAAACTCGCGCCCCATTGGATAATTACATTGCTCAAACCGGCGTAATATTCTACAATACCGATGGGTAATGCGGCATCCACAATGTCCGGGTGATCTGCCTCTACTTTTTGAATAATGCGAAACCCGGAATAGGCCCAATTCAATGTTTCCAACCATTCCTTCTTCCCCAAATAAATACGAGCCATAAGGCCAGTGGCAGACCCCAAATATAATTGGTAATTCGGATCGTCCGGGAATTTTTTGGTCAATAATTTATAAATAGGAATAACTTCATTTAGATCATTTTCCAGATCAATATACGTTTGCTCTACTGATGAATTTGCTTGATTATGGAGCCAACGAGCCGCCGCCCAAGTCAGGTGCACGGTGGGGTTTTTAGGATAGTCCAACCGTGCTTCTTCTAGAATTTTAATCGCATTGGCTGTTTCATAATTGTAAAAAGCATGAACACCTTTGCGTACCGCATCATCACCGGGGTAGGTTTGGGCGAATAAAACTGTTGATAAAATGACTGGAAAGAATTTGTTCATTTTAAACTTATAAAAACTATATTAATCAAATCTGTAAAACAAATAACATATTTATTCATCCAAAAGTGTAAAATTTCCCATTTCTACACCGCCCCTATTTAATGAATATAATTTAACAAACAAGTTAATTGTCCCCTCCTCATATGAGGAGGGGTTTAAGGAGGTGTAAATATTAAATTCCATCAAATGATTATCGGTTCAGAGTATTGGGAGACTCAACATTATCGATTGTAAAGATTTTTCATTTCTTTAACTATTTACTTCAATACCCAATATATATTGTCCATGATCAATAAAGAATAGCAAAATTTTTAATAAAAATAAAAAATGAAAAACTGAAATCAACCCTGATGGGCGATCATGAGCCAACCCCGAGCTTCATTGCTGTCGGGATTCAGTTCCAGGCTGCGTTGCCAAGCTGCTTTGGCCAATTGGTGTTCATTCATTTTCCAATAGGTTATGCCCATGCCGGTGTAGGCTTCGGCATCCATGGGTTTGAGCTCTACTACTTCCTGATATGCTGCCAACGATTCCTTGTGCATACCTTTTTCCCGGTAATACTTACCCAAACTGCGCATGGCGCCGGGAAGCCAACTGTAAGAATGGTTATTCACACTCAACGCTTTGCTGAAAGACGTCCGGCCCAAAGTGGATTCACCCAAACGGTTGTATTCCACCGCCAATATATAATACGCTTGTGGCAGCAATGTTTTCACCAAAGGATGTTGGGGGGAATAATGAAGTAAATCCTCCCAAGCAGATGTGGCTCGTCCCCATTCATTGGCATTGAAATAACTCAAGCCCTGCATGTATCGAGCATCCACATCGTAATTATTTAAATATACTACATCGCTAAAAGCCAATGCTGCATAAACGTATTTACCTAGATTGAAATATAAATGACCTAACGATAAGTGGGCATTTTCGTTACGTGGATTCATTTTGATGGCTCGTTGAAAGGATGACTTGGCACGATCAATTTCACCCATTTCTTCGTAAGCCCGACCTTGCAAATACACAAATCCGCCATGGTCCGGAAATTGCTCTAATGCCAAAATAGCCAGTTTGATGGCGTCCTCATAATCCCCGGAATTTATTTTTTGTTTGATGAGTGTTAATTTTTGTGCGGGGCCATCAGGATTTTTGGCGGCGGATTGCTCTAATACAGATGTATTATCCGAAGTTTCCCTACCTGTAGCCAGAATATCCAGCGTGGCTCGGTGACTGGGATCCAATGCAAGTGCTTCTTCATAAGAATCACGTGCTTTTTTGTTTTCGCCCATATTCTGGTACATATTTCCCAAATAAAAATGGGCATCAGGATTCAAAGGATTCTTTGTAAGGACACGCATATAAACATCCTTGGCATTTTCCCAATCATGGATTTGTTCATAATGCATTCCCAGTTGCCGCTGGGCACGAATGTCGAACGGTGCTTTTTGAGCAGCCGCTTCATAATCCCGGGTTGAAAATTTAGCTCTGGATTCGATTCGCACTACTTCTTTTTTCTGTGGAGATGCCAAATATCTAGTTGCGCGAGCCAATCGGTCACGACTGGTATTCAGCTTATTTGTATAATTAAATAATTCCCCTGTCAATTGCACAATAGAAACTTCTTTTTTAGGGACGGGAGTTGCAGATACTTTTATTGGTGCTGATCTTTTTGATTTTGCTACAGATTTCTTTTTCTTTGAAGATTGTTTCTTTTTAGATCTTTTCTTCTTTTTTGAAGGACGCTTCTTTTTTTTCTTTTTTTTTGAAAATTTCTTTTTCTTCTTGCTACTGGACTTCTTTTTCTTTGAGGATTTCTTCTTTCTTTTCTTTTTCTTTTTTTGATCCTGTTCTTCTGTTTGTGCGTGTAATAGGAGTGATTGAATAGGAAAAACGCCGGTCAGAAAGGCCAGTAAAAGTAATCGTGTAATCAAGTGGAAGAATTTTATACGCATGACAGGGTGAATGAATTTACGAAAATGGAGAATAATGAAAAGGTGTTTTTGAGCATAAAATTATTAATTTATAACAATCCATTCTGATTTAATTTTACCATTTTCTCCCGGCTCTGTCCAAGCAACAAAAACCATCCCGTTTGCCATTGCCAATTTAGGATAACCACTACCTCGACTCGAGCTAATGGTATACGATTTAAAAAAATCAACTGCACCCGTATTGGAGTTTACAGTTTTCAATTCCAGTTTACCCGATTCCTCCCCTTCTGCCAACCAGCTTACTAATACATTTTCATCATCTAACCAAATGAGATCGGTGCGACCAATAACAGAACCACCATCCAAACGAATTAGATTGCCAAAAGTCCGTCCACCATCATTTGAAAATGAAATATTTACTTGCGGTTTATTATCCGGAGCCGTGTACCAGGCAATAGCCACATTATCTCCATTGGCAACCATGGCGGGTCCATTTACAGGACAACCGGGGACAATCCACCCGTCTTCATTGATGGGTCTGGGAAGTTGGTTATCGTTTATAAATGC
>CATMGX010000128.1:0-3329 GCA_950067765.1 uncultured Fidelibacterota bacterium | reverse complement strand
TATAAACTTGTTGGAAAAGGAATCCCATTTCGGGAAGCATATCGGCAAGTGTCAGATGCCATCAAAAAATAATTAGTTAACCAGGCGTTGTATTCCTTTTAAATAACCTATTTTTCCTAATCCGGAAATTTGATCGAGACATACATCCTTTATAACTGAAACTTTTCTGAAATCTTCTCTATTGTTAATATCACTTAAATGGACTTCCACTGTGGGAATATTTACTGCAGCGATGGCATCTCTTAGTGCGTACGAATAATGGGTGAAAGCTCCTGGGTTGATGATAATACTTTCAAATTTTCCCATGGCTTCGTGAAGATGGTCAATGAGTTCACCTTCATGGTTGGACTGAAACCAGGTGATGGAATGACTATCTGCTTCCGGTTGTTCATTTAACCAATTCTCAATATCGATTAATGTTTCACTGCCATAAACATCCGGTTCACGGACACCGAGCAAATTCAGATTGGGGCCATTAATAACAAGTATATTCAATTGAGCACCGTAAGAGATTGTTTAATCAAATCTTCCGTAACATTGGTGGAGATTATGGCATTCCCCAAGCCGTCCAGAACCACAAAATTCAAGACACCTTTTTCAGATTTTTTATCAGTTCTTATAAAAGGCAATAAATGATTTCCATTAATATGGGGGAGATCGGGGAGTGGGAGTTTGGCAATCGTTTTACTTAATATTGAATTGTCTTCTTTTGAAATCAAACCCAGTTTTTCAGAAATAAATCCGGCGCACTTCATTCCCAAAGCCACGGCTTCTCCATGGCGAATTTTTCCATAACCTAAGTGAGATTCAAGGGCGTGCCCAATGGTATGGCCAAAATTAAGGATGCGTCGCAGATCACCTTCCCGCTCATCTTTAGAAACAACTTCTGCCTTGATTTTACAGGATTTACGAATGGCGTCTTCAAAAGGGAAAGAATCAATGTCTTCCAACCACGTAGATATATCAATTAAAAAGGCTTTATCCCAAATTGCTCCATATTTTATAATTTCACCCAACCCGGCGAAGACTTCTTCTTGGGGAAGAGATTCTAAAATAACCGGATCAATCAATACACCTTTCGGTTGATATATTGCACCTACAAGATTTTTTCCTTCAGCAATGTTAATCCCGGTTTTTCCACCAATGGAAGAATCAACCATGGCCAGTAATGTTGTAGGAATTTGATAATAATCTATGCCCCGCATAAAGGAGGAAGCAACAAAGCCTGAAACATCTCCCACGACACCGCCGCCTAAGGCGATAATCGTGGTTTTTCTATCGCAACCAAACTCAACCATTTGGCTAATAACTCGGCTAAATTCATTTAAACTTTTTGAAGCTTCCCCAACGGGAAGTGTAATAAAATCGCAATTGAATCCTGATTCATTTAATACGGTCATTAGATCAAACCCGAATAAATCCATTAAATTATATTGGGAAATAATCACCCACTTTTGCCCATGATTTTGGTCAGATAATATTGATGCTGTTTGCTTCAATAACCCTGATTTTACATGGATTGGATATGAGCGACTTCCGAGGTTCACTTGAACGGATTTCACGAGAGAACCCGTTTAAATATATCTTCGCTAATATCGTTCGGTGACTGCCCATCGGTATTTAAAATAATGTGAGCCGTTTCTTTATAGTAATCTTTGCGGTCACTCCAGATTTTAGCTAATTCTTGTATTCTTTCATTTTCCTGCAAAAGGGGGCGATCAATTGCATCTTTTAATCGATTTGCTATTTCAGGAATGGATGCTTTGAGGAGTACTACCTTTCCGGTAGAACGGAGTTTATCCCTATTTGTTTTATTTAACACGATACCACCGCCACAGGCCACCAGTACTTTGGATTTTTCAATGTGGAACAATGCATCCGATTCCAATTCACGGAAGTGAGGTTCGCCATCATTTTTAAATATTTCTGAAATGGATTTGTTACTTTTCACTTCAATGTAATGGTCCAAATCCATAAAAGGTAAATCCATCTTTTTAGCAAGGATTTTCCCAACAGTCGATTTCCCTGATCCCATCATTCCAATTAAATAAATGTTCATTAATACTTCGCCGTTGCTTCCATATGAGCTTTTAGTTGAGCCATAGAGTCCCCGCCAAATTTTTCAAGTAACGCGTCCGCCAACACAAAGCACAACATACTTTCAGCTATAATTGATGCGGCAGGAACAGCGCAAGAATCGGTACGCTCTTTGTGTGCATCCTTTACTTCTTTCGTATGAATATCCACCGATCGAAGTGGTTTAATCAACGTAGGGATTGGCTTCATGGCCATTCGTAAAACGATGGGCTGTGCATTGCTCATTCCACCCTCAATGCCTCCGGCATTATTGGAATAGCGAGTGAACTTTTCTCCATCGTGACCAATTTCATCATGGACTTCACTACCAAACTTATCTGAACCACCAAACCCTCCACCAATTTCAATACCTTTGAAAGCGTTCACACTCATCATCAATGCAGAAATACGTGCATGCAACTTTCGATCCCATTGTGTGTAGGATCCAAGACCGTAGGGAAGTCCAGTGGCAATCACTTCAAAAATACCGCCAACCGAATCACCAGATTTTTTAGCATTATTAATCGTTTGCATCATGGCTGCTTCTGAATTTTTGTCCAAACATCGAACGGGAGATTCATCCGCCGTTTTACTCAATTGGTTGGGTGTAAGATCATCAGGAACAGAACTTTCATCTTTCACATCATGAATTTGGACGACACGGCTGCCCACTTCAATTCCAACATCTTCCAGTAGTTTTCGACAAATGGATCCAAGCGCAACTCGCATGGTTGTTTCTCGGGCGCTGGATCTTTCTAATACGTTTCGAATATCATCAAACCCATATTTTTGAATACCTGCCAAATCAGCATGTCCGGGGCGGGGGAGTGTTACTTTTCGGATATGATCTTTCACAGGTGAAACGGACATTTTCTTTGTCCAGTTTTCCCAATCCTTATTTCGAACAAGAATTCCGACGGGTGCGCCCAGTGTTTTGCCATGGCGAACGCCACACCAGATTTCACCGAAATCTTTTTCAATTTTCATTCGACCACCGCGGCCGTGTCCCATTTGACGTCGTGCCAGATGTCCACCAATATAATCTTCGGAGATTTCTAACCCTGCTGGCATGCCATCTAAAATGCCCAAAAGACCTTGTCCGTGAGATTCACCCGCTGTAAGAAATTTAAGTCGTGTTAACATAATTCTGATTTTAATACCTTTTTTATATTTTCCAATTTAATTTTTTCTGATATCTTTTCACCAAACCAAATATCTGCTGATGCCAATCCCTGGGCAATAAACATATCCAG
>CATMGX010000127.1:0-3366 GCA_950067765.1 uncultured Fidelibacterota bacterium | reverse complement strand
GTCGGTGGTGAAACAGCAGAAATGCCAGACACTTATCTGCCCGGAGAACATGATTTGGTGGGCATCATCACCGGTGTGGTAGAAAAGGAAAAAATTATTACTGGTGAAACTATTGAACCGGGTGATGTGGTATTAGGGCTTCCATCCAGCGGACTGCATACCAACGGTTATTCGTTCGCCCGAAAATTGTTTTTTGAAATTGGCGAATACAATGTGAATGATACGATTCGTGAATTGAAAAATTCAGTGGGGCTCACATTATTGGAACCACATATTAATTATACGAATCATATTTTTTCTGTTTTGGATAAAGGCATTGATATTAAAGGCGTCGCCCATATTACCGGTGGTGGACTTGTGGAAAATATTCCACGGATTTTACCGGCTGGTTGCGGTGTGGAGGTTCAAAACGGATCCTGGCCCGTGTTACCCGTTTTTAATGTAATGCAATCCATCGGAAATGTGGATAAAAATGAAATGTTTCGGGCGTTTAATATGGGCATTGGAATGGTCTTAATTGTGAATTCGGATGATGTAAATTCTATAAAGGGTGCGCTAAAAAACTTGACAAAAGTTTACGAAATTGGGTTGATTACAAACGAAAATGAAACAGTCCAAATTTTATGATAAACTCGATTCAATTATTTTACCCTGTTTTTGCAATGATATTGCTTTCGTTTTTGGTTATGTTTATCCTGCTCTGGAAAAATGTTAGCGCTACTAAAAACCGACGGGTTCAGATGCGTTTTTTTATCTTATATAAAAATAAGGAAGATGTCCCAGATGATCTTCTTCAAGCGCGGGACCATTATAAAAACCTATTCGAATTACCTCTGTTATTCTACTTACTGTGCATTCTGGTATATTTAACTGTGGATGTTACCATTGTTGACTTGGTTTTTTCTTGGTCCTTTGTAGCCTTTCGATATATTCACAGCTATATTCGCGCAACAAGCAATTGGGTGCCACGGCGATTTGCATTTTTTGCAGCCGGGTTTGTTGTTCTCTTTGTTCATTGGGTATTTTTTGCTATAAGAATTTCGGGGTTGATAGATGTCTAATATTAACATCGCTATCATTCAATTTCCTGGCTCCAACACAGAGAGAGAAACATTCATGGCTTGTCACCGTGTCGGGTTAAACCCTGTTGAGCTTTTATGGAATGAGCCACCGGAAAAATTGTCTGATTTCGATGGTTATGTGATCGTGGGCGGTTTTGCTTATGAAGATCGTTCCCGGGCCGGTGTGATTGCTGCGCTGGACCCCATCATGAAGCAAGTCAAAATTGAAGCGAAAAAAGGAAAGCCAGTTCTCGGTATCTGCAACGGCGCCCAAATTTTGGTAGAAAGCGGGCTTGTCCCCGGGCTGGCTGATCATCGCGTCGGTGTGGCCTTAACGGATAATAAGCGCGTGAAAGGCGGCCATGTGGTTGGGATTGGCTATTATAATACATGGGCAAATTTGAAAATGTCTGTACCGCCAAACCGTGGTGCGTTCACTCGACATTTGAATACGGACGATTTTATCAATATTCCTTTAGCCCATGGCGAAGGGCGCTTTATTATCCCGGATGAGTTGCTTGAAAAAATGATCGCCAACGACCAAACCGTTTACCGCTATTGCGATAACGCTGGAAATATTATGGACGAATTTCCCACCAATCCCAATGGATCTATGTACAACCTGGCGGCGGTATGCAACCCGCAAGGAAATGTGATGGCTATGATGCCCCACCCGGAACGGACGGGAAACGGTGATCCCGTTTTTTCATCCATGAAAGATTTTATCGAAAACGCAAATCCGTTGACCGATCATACTCTGTCCTTTAATCGTCCCCATTATGAAGTGGCCAATTATAAAGCCAACGGTGATGCCGCCGAATGGATTATTGATATGATAATCACTGATAACGAAGCATCGTCCGTTCGTAATGCGCTGGATCATTTGGGATACGATATTACCATCACGCGCCAAACCCATTGGGAAATATCCATGGATGGTAACCGGGAATCCATCTTGAAAAAAATTGACAAAACAGGCGAACTTTATAATTCCAATAAGGAATTCATTAGCAAACCCACGTCTATAGAAAACACCACATCTTTCTTGGTACGTCAAAAAGAAGACATGATCGGACGAGCAAAATTCGAATCCCTGATAGAACGATTTGAAATTGATGGAATTTCCGAAATTAAACGCGGTGTCATATGGAATGTCACGGTAAAGAGCGGTAACTTGGAAAATGTTTTAGGCAACCTTTTAGATACACACATATTATTCAACCCATTATCTCATGAATGCTATCGAATCAACTGAGCATTACAAAGACCGCATCAAAGCGGAACTGAATAACACCTTAACCGAAACGTCTTTGTCCGGCGAAACCAAGCGAACCGGGAAAGTCCGGGACCAATATAATTTTGGCGACAAAGTCGTGCTCATTACCACAGATCGTCAAAGCGCCTTCGATCGGGTTCTTGCCTCCATTCCTTTTAAAGGACAAGTTTTAAATCTCACCAGCGCGTGGTGGTTTGAACAGACCAAACACATTATTCCTAACCAAGTGATATCAGTCCCCGATCCCAATGTGACTCTGGCAAAAAATTGTGATGTCTTCCCCATAGAATTTGTGGTCCGCGGATATATTACTGGCAGCACCAGCACTTCACTTTGGACAGTTTACAATAGGGGCGACAGAAAATATTGCGGAAACGACCTACCAGAAGACTTGGTGAAAAATCAAAAGTTAACTGCCAACATGCTTACTCCTACTACCAAAGAAGAGCACCATGATCGCCCCATTGCTCCGGATGAGATTGTGAGCGAAGGATGGATGATGCAAGAAGACTGGAATTATTGTAGCGAAAGGGCGTTGGAACTCTTTGCTTTCGGACAAAAGAAAGCAGCCGAAAACGGCATGATATTGGTGGATACCAAATATGAAATGGGCCGGGATTCAAGTGGTGAAATAATGCTTATTGATGAAATCCACACACCGGACTCAAGCCGTTACTGGATTGCCAAAACCTATGGTGAACGAATGGCAGCCGGACAAGAACCCCAGAATATTGATAAAGAATTTTTACGACTTTGGTTTGTGGATAATTGTGATCCCTATAATGATGAAACATTGCCGGAAGCACCGGAAGAATTGGTGGCTGAACTTTCGAGCCGCTATATCTATTTATATGAAACCATAACGGGCAGGTTGTTTCCTTTTCCTGATTCGGGAAAACCTGTTAATGAACGAATTAATGAAAATTTGAAGGAAGTATTATGAAAACAGTGATAATTATGGGTTCCACATCTGACGAACCCCATGCGAAGAAGATTACTGACAAATTAGATGAATACGGCATTGCCTGG
>CATMGX010000126.1:0-3414 GCA_950067765.1 uncultured Fidelibacterota bacterium | reverse complement strand
ACTATCGAACGTGCATTGAATCAAGTAGAAGGTGTAGAGAAAGCAGTTGTCAATTTAACGTTAGAAAAAGCCCGAGTGGCTGGAGAAGTTCGTGTTGATCAATTAATTCAAGCGATAGAGAATACTGGGTATGGAGCGGAACACATTGAACAATTGGAAATTTCACCAGAAGATAGGCCGGATGAAAATTTAAATCGGTCAAAACATCAAATGGTTTTTGCCTGGGTGGCCACTACAATCATTATGCTGTGGATGATTCCCAATTGGATTTCGGGCATTATGTGGCCCAGTGAGACCTTATATATATACGGCATGATTGGTTTAAGCGTCATTGTTTTGGTTTTCCCGGGCAGGGAGACCCTCAAATCAGCCTGGCGGTCTGCGATACATTTTTCTCCCAATATGGATGTCCTGATAGCTTTGGGGTCTTTAGCGTGTTTGGTGACAGGTGGTTTAAAAGCCACGGGAATGAATATTCACTCATTTGCGGGCATTGCGGGAATGATTATGGCCTTTCATTTAACCGGGCGATATATCGAAGCAAAAGCCAGAGGAAGATCGTCCCAGGCCATTAAACGCCTCATGTCTTTTGGAGCAAAAAATGCAATTATTCTAAAGGAAGGCAAAGGAATTGAAGTGGCCGTGTCCAGCATCGAGGTGGGGGATATCATGATGGTAAAGCCCGGAGAAAAGATCCCCACCGACGGATTAATCATCAAAGGAGAAAGTGCCGTGGATGAATCCATTGCCACGGGAGAATCACTTCCAGTTCATAAATCGCAAGGGGATAATGTGATTGGTGCCACAATAAATCTGGACGGATCCATTGAAGTGGAAGCGACTAAAATTGGGAAAGATACATTTATCTCCCAAATGGCGAAGCTGGTGGAAGAAGCACAAACAACCAAAATTCCCATTCAGGCATTTGCAGATCGGGTGACCGCCATTTTTGTTCCCATTGTATTGGGTTTGGCAACGGTAACCTTTACGGCCTGGAGAATGTCTCCAGAGTTTATGCAAAGCGGGATGGCTGTGTTTGTGAATATTTTCCCCTGGGTAAATCTGGACGCATCCCCCGCAACTATGGCTATATTTTCCGCCGTAGCGGTTTTGGTTATTGCTTGCCCTTGCGCCCTGGGGCTCGCCACACCCACCGCCCTTATGGTAGGGAGCGGTAAGGGCGCGGAAAACGGTATCCTTATTCGAAACGGCGCCGCCATTCAACGGATGAACGAAGTCACTACAGTTGTGTTTGATAAAACAGGAACGCTTACGGAAGGAAAGCCAAAAGTGATTCAAGTAAAACAGTTAAGCGCTATTGGAGAAAACGATCTTATTCGGATGGCGGCCAGTATAGAAAAGCATTCCACCCACCCTCTGGGGGCTGCCATTGTCCAACTGGCAAATGAAAAACAAATCGGATTAGATGAAGTGAGCGATGTGCAGGCAAGCGCGGGAAAGGGAATGACAGGCAAAATTGGCAGCGCTGTCATCAAAGTGGGGAGTGCTGGTTTTGTCGGATTTAACGGTGAAATAAATGAAACAGGATCCCATGTATTTATTGCTGTGGATAATAATGTTTATGGCGTTTTTATATTGGCAGATGAAATGAAAGATAACGCTGGGGAAACTATCCAAAGTTTGAAGTTACAAAATATTAAGACAGTCATACTCACAGGGGATAAAAAAGAAGCGGCCCATATATTGGCCGATCAAATTGGTATTGATGAAATATATGCAGAAGTATTGCCGGAGGATAAAACTCATATTATAAAATCACTTCAGGATAAAGGAGAAATCGTCTGTATGTTAGGTGATGGTATCAACGATGCACCGGCCATTGCCCAGGCAGATGTTGGGGTAGCCATGGGAACAGGGACAGACATTGCCATGGAAACAGGAGACATTATATTGGTGAAGGGGGATTTGTTAAAATTAAACCAAACATTTTCTTTAGCAAAAAAGACGTTTCAGAAAATCAGGCAAAATCTGTTTTGGGCCAGTATTTATAATTTAATTGCCATACCATTGGCGATTTTCGGCGTTCTTCATCCTGTTTTAGCCGAGGCTGCCATGGCGCTTTCTTCTATAAATGTGGTGGGAAATTCCAACCGCCTCCGTCGAGGAACGCTTTAAATTACCCCTCCCCCTAAGCGCCATTATTATTAGTAATAAAAAAAGTTTGCACATCCATAAATAATGATTAGTTTCTCGGCTAGAGGTAAGAGAGGATTCGTGCGTTTGTTTCACAAATCCTGCTAATTCTATAAAATTTTGATAATAAAACCCGAACATTAACGTGGAGATTAATATGAGAAAACTCGCAATTTTGTTCTTTGCCATGATATTTTCTATTGGCCTAACCGCCCAGAATTTAACTGGTAAAATGAGCGGTACTGTTTCATCTGATGGTCAGCCCTTGGTAGGTGCAAACGTCATCCTTGAAGGAACTTCAAGCGGTGCGGCTACAGATGTAAATGGTACATACTATATTTTTGACGTACAACCCGGTACTTATACATTACGGGTAAACTATATTGGGTATAAATCTCAAATAGTTTCCAATGTACGCGTAACCATCGGCTTAACAACGCTCCAGGATTTTGCAATGGAAGTTGCCGCAGTTGAAGGGGAGACGGTTGAAGTAACCGCAGAAAAACCTTTGATTGAGATCAACGCCACAAACGTAGCCAGAAGCCTTGATTCAGAAGCCATTGATAATTATGCTGTGCGTAGTGTAACAGCCATGGTCGCCAGTCAAGCAGGTGTGGTCCAAATGCATGACGGCCTTCACATTCGTGGCAGTCGGGGCTCAGAAATCGGCTATACGCTGGAAGGTGCATCCATGGTCGGCGCCGCTGGAAAAGTTGTTTCAAATGCAATCCCGGAAGCGCTGGAAGCCATTGCCGTTCAAACGGGTGGTTTTGATGCCAGTGTTGGTAAGGCCAACGCAGGGATAATTCAGCAGTCGCTTAAAACAGGTGGAAGCCGATATTCTGCATCAGTATTGATGGAGAGTATGTCCGGTGGAGACCCCTGGGCAGCTACTGGTGATAAAGATATGACCTTTACGTTTCAAGGCCCCATCGGTGATAAAATTCGATTTTTTGGTGCTTTTAGACAAACAAGTACCGATAATTATAAAAACCAAAGCCGTTGGTTCACACCATTTGTTATTGCTGATGGTAACCCAATCGCAGATAAAGTTGGTGGATTAACCGAATCTGGCGATTATGTGGTTTTAAGTTCAAAATCATACACATTTACCGATGTAGATCATGATGGTGTTTATACATCTGACGGTGACGGTAGGCTTCGTGGAAGTAACGATTCTTATGCTTTTGATAACCTATCCAAAGACTTAAGCTTTAACGGTACACTTCAATTGGATTTCAACCCATTGGTGCTTCGTTT
>CATMGX010000125.1:0-3445 GCA_950067765.1 uncultured Fidelibacterota bacterium | reverse complement strand
ATTGTGCCTAATATTTTTTCGCATCCCGTGCTTAAAAAGCCAATGGCAGCAATTAGAACGAAAATCTGAGAGAGTATTTGTTTCATCATCGGCGTAAAATTACTCCTTAAGGGAACACAATTCAACACATTTTTTCTTTTGGCGAAGTGCGCAATTATGAGATAACTTCGCGTCCGAAATTTTAATTAATATTTGAGGAACCAATGGATCGACATCCGCAACAAATAAAAAGAGAACGTCAGGACAAAAAGCGCCATGAATTCAATGTGGCGAAGATATCAGACTTAAAAACAGCGATTAAACGTGTATTGCAATCCACCGACGCCGGTGAAGCGCAAAGTCTATATACAAAGGCTGTAAGCACCATTGATAAAATGGCAAGCAAAGGCCTCTTAAAGAAGAACACCGCTGCCCGCCGAAAATCCCAGATTACTCGGCATTTGAATTCTTTATCTCCCTGACCGGCCCCTCTCTTATTTATCAATGAAAAAACCCCGTTTACACGGGGTTTTTATTTATATCATCTTTACTGGAAATTATGATATAATAATATGCTAACTATCATATACCTGGTAGTTTGGCGCTTCCTTCATAATTTTTACTTCATGAGGATGACTTTCTTTTACCCCGGCGGATGTGGTTTGAATAAATTCTGCTTTCCCGTGAAAATCTCTAATATCTTTCGCACCGCAATATCCCATAGAAGATCTTAATCCACCCATCAACTGGTGTATGGTATTTCGAACGGAACCACGATAGGGGACCATTCCTTCAATGCCTTCTGGAACGAGTTTGGTCGCTTCAGCACCTTCCTGGAAATATCGATCACCACTCCCTTCCTGCATGGCGCCGAGAGAGCCCATCCCGCGATATGATTTATACTGACGCCCTTCAAACAGAATAGATTCGCCGGGACTTTCGTCCATTCCGGCTAACATACTGCCAAGCATTACCACTTCTGCTCCTGCTGCAATAGCCTTGGATACATCACCACTATAACGGAGACCACCATCGGCAATGATTGGAATATTATGTTTTTGGGCTTCATCCACGCTATTCATGATCGCCGTGAGCTGGGGCACCCCAACACCGGCTACAATCCGGGTGGTACAACTGGCCCCTGCCCCAATACCAACCTTTACACAATCCACACCCACATCAATTAATGCTTTTGTCCCATCAGCAGTGGCCACATTTCCTGCAATCACCTGAACGTCGCCTACTGATTTTTTAATTTCCTGGATTGAGTTCAACACACCTGCCGAATGACCATGAGCTGTATCAATCACAATCACATCTACGCCCGCTTTGGATAAGGCCTTCGCTCTTTCTTTTTCATCTCTACTAACGCCCAGAGCAGCACCTACACGTAACCGGCCGCTATCATCTTTACATGCGTGAGGGAAATCCTCTTTCTTCTGAATATCTTTTACCGTGATTAGTCCTGCAAGTCTGCCTTTTTTATCAACAACCAGCAATTTTTCAATTCGATGTTGCTGCAGCACATTCTTTGCTTCCTCTAAAGTCGTGCCTACGGGTACAGTAACCAGTCGTTCTGATGTCATACGATCCCGGACGGATAAACGATCATCTTTTTCAAAGCGTATATCCCGATTGGTAATAATACCCACAAGCTTTCCATCTTCCAACACAGGTAATCCGCTGATATGATAATTGGCCATCACTGTTTTTGCATCTCGGATGGTTTTATCCGCAGTTAATGTGACCGGGTCCACAATCATGCCACTCTCAGATCGTTTAACCCGATCAACCATTTTTACCTGGTTCTCAATCGATAAATTTTTATGGATTATTCCGATACCACCTTCTCTAGCTAAGGCCACTGCCATATCGCTTTCTGTTACTGTATCCATGGCCGCAGACAGGAGTGGAATATTCATGGTGATTCCCTTAGTGAGTCGGGTCTGTAAATTAACTTCTCTGGGAAGTACATTCGATTTTTGGGGCACGAGCAGTACATCATCAAAAGTGAGTGAATGTACAAATGGTGGTCTGTTTTTCATTACACTATGATAGCTTGATGCGTTTATTAACGCCGTTGATCAATTTTCCTGATTGAATTAGTTGGTTGACAGTTGCAAAATCATTCGACAAAGGACGATCTTCCATTGAAAGGACTTGATGACGTCGCAGGAGGTTCATGACTGGGATTAATCCATTTCCCGATACCAGTTTTTTGTGAAACCGATAATTTACATTTCCTGCTACTATGATTTCTATGGCCAAAATAGTTCTGACATTATCCAAAATACGTAAGCATTTCCGACCTGCCCATGGTGCCATGCTGACAAAATCTTCCTGTCCTGCTGAAGTCGAAATGGAATCTACACTGGCAGGATGGGCCAATGTTTTATTTTCAGAGGCCAATGCGGCTGCCGTCACATGGGCTAACATAAACCCTGATTCCAAACCGGGATTCACTGCACCAAACATGGGAATTCGATCACCGATGCCCTTCATAAGATAATTGACACGTCGTTCGGCAATGGAGCCGATCTCGGACATGGCAATGGATAATGTATCCAATGCCTGAGCCACGGGTTCAGCGTGAAAATGGCCGGAATTCATTACATCGCCATTGGGGAAAACGAGCGGATTATCGGAGATAGAATTCAACTCATTATTGATAATTTTTTCTGCAATGCTGAAAACTTCACGGCTTGAGCCGTGGACATGTGGAATACAACGCACAGAATATGGATCCTGAATTCGACCGCAGTCATCATGGGAATGAACAATGTCACTGCCTTGAAGCATATTATAAACATTGGTGGCAGAAGCAACCTGACCCGGGTGCTTTTTCAATTTATGAATTTTAGGTGTAAATACAATGCGGGTCGATAAACTGGCTTCCGTGGATAAAGCACCTGCAATATCGGCAGTTTTTAATAAATTTTGTGATTCGGATAAAGCGCGTATCCCTAGCGCCGTGGACACTTGTGTCCCGTTGATGAGGCTTAAGCCCTCTTTTGCTTTTAAAACAATTGGGTCCAAGTTTGCTTCTTTTAATGCAAGCATGGCAGGCATGATGCGATCTTGAAAGTGCACATCTCCTTCTCCAATCAACGCGCGAGCCATATGGGCTAATGGGGCCAAATCTCCAGAGGCACCCACAGATCCTTTACGGGGTATTACGGGTAAAATATCGTGGTTGAGCATATCTGCCATCAATTGTACCAATGCTAATCGAACGCCACTATATCCTTTTGCCCAAGTCATGAGTTTCAAAATCATGGTAATACGCGTCACACCCAAATCTAAGGGCTTTCCTACCCCGCATGCATGTGAACGGACCAAATTCAATTGAAGCTTTCGACGATCTTCCTGACTAATTGGAACTGTACTCAATTGGCCAAATCCTGTATTCACACCATAAATTTGTTGATTTTTATCTAATAATGACCTGAGAACTTTATGGGATTTA
>CATMGX010000124.1:0-3459 GCA_950067765.1 uncultured Fidelibacterota bacterium | reverse complement strand
GCTGTTCAGACAGGTAGTAATTCTGATTCTTATGCACCTGTTCATAGCGTCGGAATTCCTGGTTTTGGGATTTGATTCCCTTTTTTAATTGATCGGTGTTTTTCATAATGATGAATTTAACCTATACCTCAGTCGGTAAGGGTGTGTATAAAAATTGTGATAGTAATAACCTTGCGTCCCGATAAATCGGTGTAAATATTTGCAAGGGTTATCACTGATGAACTGTTGCAGCCCAAACGTTTAGAAATGATTAGCTTTGCTCATTATTTTTTTCCGAAAAAAAGTAAAGTCCATGTCTGCCTTAAATGTAGAGACGCGGTATGCCGCGTCTCTACAGGAACCTATTTTTCCATTTCTGTTTCAAGGTCAACCCCAAGCCCATTTGCAATGCGGTTTATATAATTGAAATAGCCCACAACCTGGGCTGCATCACTGATTGCTTCCTGTGACATGCCGATATTTTCCAATTCCAACACATCTTTTTGAGACATATCAGCTGGGGTTCGTGTGAGCTTTTCTGCCCACGTACATAATGCAATGTCTATTTTAGAAAGATCCGCTTCCCGCCAATCATGTTTTATGTGTTTCATTAATTGATCATTTTGGACTTCATCCCGGAAGTCGTTCCCGTGGGCTTCCGTTCAGTAGTGGCAGTGGTTTACCCGCGAGATTACGGTGGCAATCATTTCCCGCTGGGCACGAGAAATCTCTGATGGTCCATACATGATTGTCAAATATAAACGCATTGCATCTTTTAGCGCCGCCGGGCTCCGGCTCATAATTTTTAATATATTAAATACCCGGCCCGATCGGCGAAACCCTTTTTCGTATTCCTGTTTAACAATGCCTTCAGCTTTGTCAATGTCTATGGTTTTAATGAATGTCATTTATTGATCCAATAGATGATAATCCTGCTCCATACGCGCTTGATAATCGAACCCTTCTTTTTTTCCTGCCATTCTTCCCATGAAATAAATAACGGTTCCAAGGGCGATACCACCTATGGTCCACAGAAATACATCAGCAATAATTTGAATCAAAAAGAATCCCATAGAAATAATAGAAACACCTCCCAAAACATACAGCACCCACACGGGCGGTTTAAATCCCGCTGAATCATATAATGGTTTATTTAGTGTGGGTAAACAAATCAACGCAAAACCCTGCATAATGTATATGATGAAAATTCCAATGAGTCCTGTGCTCATGAGAAAATAGGCTGATTTACTCCACACCAGACCAGTACAAATAACACCACTGATGATTAGACTCACGTGGGGTGTACGCCATTTGGGATGGACCTTTGCCAAAAAATTGGGCAGTAGGCGGTCTTCACTAAAAACAAACAGCATCCGGGATGGCACCAGAATGGATCCATTAATGCTGGTGAGAAATGCGCTCATGGCGCCAATAGCCACAATCTTTGACCCCCACGGGGGTAAATATTGTCCAGCAACATCGGCCATGGCTGACTGGGATTGGGCCAAAGTTTCCGCTGGTAAAACGCCAAAAGCGACAAATGACATCAAAAAGAAGATCAAAACAGAGGCCAACACCCCTTTCACAAAAATCATTGGAAGCGTCCGAGTAGGATCCTTCGTTTCTCCAGCGACTTGGGCAAGGGTTTCAAAACCCGCATAACTAAAAAATAACATGGGCATGGCTGCCAGCAATCCACTAAACCCCTTGGGAAGCGGGGGATTATAATATTTCAAATCCACAGCGAAAAGTCCCGGGATCACCAACACTAAAATGCTTATCATGAGTATTACCAGCATGGCGATTTGAATATGGCCGTAATGGCGAACCCCAAACAAATTGACACCATAAAAGAATACCATGGTGATGGAAGCCCATAAACGGGGATCGGTACCGGGGAGAAAAAAGTTCATATACTCTCCAAGGCTGGTTGCCATAAATGCAATGGCACCGATAAAGGCCAGTAGTTTCATCCACATGGCAATAAAACCAAGATAGTAATTGCCAAAGGTTCGGGAAATGTGGATATAGGCACCGCCAGGGCGCATGCCCAGAGGTGTGGATATAAAAACGCTATAAGCCAGGGCGGTGCTGAGTACAATGGGTGCAAAAAGTAAATAGGCCCAGGGTACTGCCGATCCTGCCACAGCACCCGCTTCACCGGTGACACGAAAAATCCCCGCACCCACCAAAATCCCAATGATGGTGGCATAGCCGGAAAGTTTACCTAGATCGCGTTTTAAGGTTACCATAGAAGAGGGCGAAGATAGGGGTTTATCAGTACGGGTGTCAAGATTCGTAGATTTACTTTATTGCCCCTTATCGCATCCCGGACGAAAATGATAAACATGTTGAAACATTTGAAGACTGTGATGTCTTTTTTATTGGCCATTTCTCCAATAAATTCAACCTTGAAAAAAATCAGGGATGGAACTATATCCAACAAAAGCATCTTTTACCGTCATGGGTAAGCCATGGAGTGGTCCCCAGGATTCTCCTTTTGCAGTAGCTTCATCGACTGCTTTGGCCCGAGCCATGGCCCGTTCCATATCCATTTGAACCACAGCATTGATCTTGGGATTGATTTGTTCAATGTGGTTCAAATGTTCCGTCAAAACTTCAACAAATGAAAGGTCACCTTTTCGAATGGAAGCTAAAATTTAAGTGGCAGAATCGAACGTAATTAATCGAAGCTCAATATAAAACTTTTCATTGATTCATAACAGTTAATCAAACTTTTTTCACTCACCCATTCATCAATGGCATGAGCCCCATGACCCGCTGGCCCAAAAAGAATGGAGGGGATTCCGGCACCCGTAGCTAATGCTGAATCGGCCCAGTAAGACATGCCCTTAAAGGGTTTTCCACCGGCAGTTTTTTGCAGTTTTTGAATTAATGAGTCATCCTCAATTTCGTTCGGTGGACGGTGATAAACTTTCTCACCGCTGACTTTGTGATTCCCCGGCGCATTTCTCACCGCTTCAATGACACGGTTCAACTCCCCATTCAATTTTTGTTGTGATTCCCCCGGAAGAGTACGTCTTTCCCAGTTGAGGGTCGATTGAGCGGCAATGACGCTTTGGGCTGTTCCGCCTGAAATAATCCCAGGATGAAGTGTGGCTTTACCCAGATAGGGATGGGGGTCCTCTTGATCCAGTTCATGATTAATAATTTCCAATTCTTTCAGGGCGTATTGGAGTGGAAAAATGGCATTAATTCCCTCTTCAGGGCGACTGCCGTGGGCCGCTAATCCTTCAACATTGATTTCAAACCAAGTATAGCCCTTATGGCTGGTGCCAATGGCTTCTTCAGTGGGCTCCATGAATATACCTAAGAACGGCAGGACAGAAAGTGTAGGTAAATAATGTTTCAACAGGTGTTCCATGCCCATACTTAAATTTTCTTCATCAGCTACAAAAGTGAATGCCAATGAAATGGGGCTGGGCTGGTCAGCAAAGTAAGTCGCCAATCCCATTTGGA
>CATMGX010000123.1:0-3507 GCA_950067765.1 uncultured Fidelibacterota bacterium | reverse complement strand
GCTTCCGGAAATAGGAGATAATCTTTTCCCCGTACCATGATCGTTCCGCTGCTGTTCTTTAAAATAAAGTGGGATGCATTAAGTCGATTCTTTTTCAATGTAATAAAAACATTTTCCTTTACGGTTCGCGTTTCAATGATTGGACTTAAATCTTCGATCGAATAGCGGATGGGATTCACATCAAATGTGATTTGAAATGTATTCGTATCTTGGATCGCCATGGGATCAAGAATTTCGAATGCAAAATCACCTGTCCCAAACCCGCCAATGCGTTTCAATGTGGAAATGGTATCATAATCAGCCACATACCCAGAGGAATATCCCGCAGCAGGTTCTCGAGGGATAACAGATGCTGTATTAATATCGAGAAAAATTTCATTTGTTTCAGGGTTCAATGTAATGGTTTTAGATGATTCACTTGGACCAATCCCCAACACCTTATTCCCGTGGTCATAGGAGCAGATGGCATAATAATATCGTTGACCATTGATCACATTATTGGAATCCACAAAAGAATGGACGAGTCCCGTATTTTTGCCTAAATGATAAGCAACACCTCTGCCTGAATATGGGATATCGCTGGGGCCTTCATATTCATTAATCAGATCCCACTTTGCCCAGCCCCCTGTTTCCGTAGTATGGGGTTCAAATAGAAACCGGGACCCATTCACGTCTGTAATATTTTGTTGATCTAAAAAGCTCGGGTCTGTACTGCGATAGATGACATATCCTTCAAAATCATATTCTTTAGATATGGGATCCCAGGAGGATTCTGCAATATCATCCCAATATAACGTAACTTTTTCATTCCCGGGGACGGCAGTGAGCTTGGGCTTTTCCGGCGGCTTCGCAAATTGATAATTGGTATCATAAATTTGTCGGGCGGTTTTGGCATTTAAGGTCAAATCATCAAAACCATCGCCCACCAGCAAGGCAATCGAAAATCGCCTGGCTTCTCCGGCTTTTAGGGTAAAATTCCCGGAGCCATATAAAAATATATTATCTCCGGCCACATCTGCACTTAATGAGTCGAATTGGCCCGGTGTCATATAAGTGGAATAAATATAATCGTCTTTTGATATCCGATTATTTCCCCCAAAGTTTGGGGCAGCGAAGCTGGTGAGTCCAATCATATCCGACTCGTCTAAATCTGTCCATTCAAAATTCGGTTCTCCCGGCTGCCGAATATCATATGCATTTCCAGCAGTAGGAAGGCCATCTCCCTCTCCCATATCACCTGTGTTTGGGAGACCATCAATACCAATATCATCTGTTTCAGGATCCCAATCACCATCATCATCGATACCGTTATTGCGGCTTTCATCTATCATGCCGTCTCCGTCATTATCTATTCCATCATAAGGATTTCCGGGACTTTCCAGAAAAATGTATCCGAAATAACCAGGTTTTCGCCCAGCCACGTCGGATTTACCATCTTCGTCCCAGGCATAGACCATATTCATATCTTTATCAAAGTATGAAAGATCATCCTGCCAATTAGAGGGGCCACCAATATGGGGATCTCCCCACATGCCAAATACCACTTCATTCAAATCTTTTGTACTTTTATTTGTCACCTTATATATCAAAAAGATAACGTCTTCTGCCAAGGGGTTAGACCATTGGTAATACCGGCATTCAATTTCAATCCCAAGTCCCAAGCGGGATGAATCTTCCGGGAAGGGATAATATTTAAATTCCTGGTTGCTTCGGTCATCCACCACGAAGAATGATTCCAAATCAGCATTGGAAGACCCTTGTCTTAAAGCACCAGGCCATACATGTTTTTTCAAGTTGGCATTATACCATCCTTCAGGCCAACTATCCGGTTTACCGTCTCCATCCCGGTCTAGGTCATTGGAAGTTGGTATCCGGGCACTATTTGGATCTCCATAGGGCACATCCAAATCATTATAGGCCAATGGCTCCCATCCCCAAAAAACTTTACCATCTGGTGAAATTTCACCTCCGAGGGATACGAGACCGTCACTGATTGCTTTTGCCATCCAGACAGGATTACCATCATCATCCAGGACGGGATCACCATTCGCATCTTTTTTGATATATGCATCTATGTGGCTATTGGGTTTTACAGGAATTTCTGCACCAATAAATGGGCCAAATTCATAACCGTAACCCAACCCTTCCCATACAATATCAGTCACCCGATTCCCCGGGCTGGATATTGATCCAAAATTCCAGATTTCTGTGGTTATCTTATTGCCGTTTAGAATGGCTTTTTGCCGTCTTAAAATCTGGTCATCTGCTTGTGCTCTCTTGGCACCAATTTTATCCCGCCAACGGTAGAAATATTCGTGTTCTACAGAATTCCACTCTTTTTCCGGGCCCGCCATTTTCCATTCTTTTGAAAACTGGCGTGGTTTATCCTGGGCCGAAAGCAGGATGAGTGACCATCCCATAATGAGTGTGATTAAAATTGGTTTTTTCATTTTAAAAATCCAGCGAGAATCCAATGTTAATGGAACGAGGTGCTGTATAATATTGGGGTCTTACCTGATATTCGGACCAGGTGTGAACACCGGATTCACCGTAATGATCTACAAATCCTTTGGTTTCTTGGGTGGATTGAGATACGTAAGTATATCCGGCCCGTCCAGTGTCATTAAAAACATATCTTTCATTCCGGCGATCCAACAGGTTATAAATTTTTGTATATACAATATACTGGAATTTGCCCACTTTGAAGTTTTTATGGAGACGCATGTCAATCCGCCATTGCCAGGGTTTTCGGCCTGAATTGGAAAGGGGGACATAATTGGCATCGGGGATATTGGGGGTGTAAGGCCAACCACTGGATAATTTACTGATGAGCCCCAGATTCCAATTTCCCGGGTCACCCACAGATACGATCGAATTCAGAATATGACGTTGATCCCAGGAAAGGGGTACAATCCGTTTTTCTTCTTCCTCTCCAGAGAGGGCATTATAATAAAAAGAACCAGATTTTACACTATTCCCCTCAGTTACTTGGTACGTATAGTCCACAAAAGCAGACGTTTTGGTCACACGGTCATATCGCTTTGTCAGGCTAAATGTAAATCCTTTTACATTCCCATAGTCCTTATTCATATAAATAGCGTAGTTAGAGGGGCCGTACTTTTCTGAATCATATCGAATGGATTGTAAGGCAAGCAAGTCCCGGATATCTTTATAAAATGCGCTCATTTCAAATGCCATTACACCGGTCAGTTGTTGTTGAAGCCCAAATTCATAGAGGACTGTTTTCTCAGGCTTTAAATCGGCATATCCGATTGTAGGGCCTAACCCGGCGCCAAAAATACTCTTTTTGTATAGTCTTCTCAATGTGGGCATTTGATAAAAATGTCCATAAGAAAAGTGTAGAATTCCTTGGTCTGTAATGGGAAATGCCACACCAATTCTGGGTGATATCATTGTTTTGTTCGACGCTTTTTCCTTTTCACCTTCCGGATTCAGGAAGTCAGTGATATAATCTTCATTGGGTTTAAATTGGTCAAACCGTACCCC
>CATMGX010000122.1:0-3530 GCA_950067765.1 uncultured Fidelibacterota bacterium | reverse complement strand
CCCCAGGATGTACCCTTGGCCGCCACCTCAATATCTGCATCATCACAAATGATAACTGGATCTTTCCCGCCCAATTCCAGAGATACCTTTTTCAAATTGTCTGCTGCCAGCCTGGCGATCCTTTTTCCCGTTACCACAGACCCCGTAAACGTAATGACAGGGACATCCGGATGTTTGACCAGTGCTTCACCGGCTTTTTCCCCATATCCGGTGATAACATTCATCACGCCCGCGGGCATATCTCCGCCGGCAACGTCGATCCAATGCAGGATCGAGAGCGATGAAATTTCCGATGGTTTCATGACAATTGTATTCCCCGCCGCCAATACCGGTGCCAGTTTCCAGCCCATGAGGGACAGGGGATAATTCCAGGGAATAATGCAGCCCACCACACCAAAAGGTTCGTAGCGCACCAGCGACATGGATCGTGAAGTTGCCGGCGCCACGATACGTCCCACATGGTCTCTGGCTAACTGACCGTAATATTCCAAATAGTCAGCTACCGTTTCGATTTCTTCCAGCGCTTCGCCGAACGGTTTTCCCATTTCAGATGTAATTGTTTTAGCCAGTTCTTCGGCGTGATCCCTGGATTTTTTCGCCATATTTCCCATCAGTTCACACCGTTCTGCAGCTGTGAATTTTCGCCAGACTTCAAAGGCATTTTTTGCTGCCTCAACAGCATAATTCACATCTGTTTCATCACTGGCTGGAACATCAGTGATAATGTCTTCTGTGAATGGGTTTTCCACACCCAGAGTATTACCACTATGTGCATCGGACCATTGGCCGTTAATATAATTTTGGTTTTTCATGGTGTTTCCTTTTCTGATTTTTTTAACAATTCCGGTAAATCTCTTAAAAACAGTATAAAAACAATGATGGACCCAATCCCAAGTATACCAACACTAATCCATGTGAATATTTCCCAGCCGCTCATGATTGTTTCTCCTTTCCAAATATTACGCCCAGAATGAATCCCATAAAAGAAATAGGTAAAGTTATATACATAAGATATTCCTGGAATATTTCCCACGAACCGATGTGGAGTACATACGTTTCTTCCGCTTCCACAAATGTTCCCTGTGTCATAATATAAATATTCAAAATAACAGTAGATGTCAATCCCAGCCCTGTGCTTAATAACCCCGCCAATGGCTTGTGGAATTTAGGAAAAAAGAGCCCCCCCAGAATGGGTACAAGAACACTGGAAATCAAAATAGATGCCATAAACACCCACAGTCCCAGCATTTGATCAAATGCTGTTGCCATGATAAATCCTAAAATCCAGGATAGGCCTATACCCCAGCGCGTTTTTTGTATCAATTCATCATCGCTGGCATCTGGCTTGAATGCAGGTTTATAAAAATCATAAGCCACATTTCCTCCGGCAACCAAACAGTAAGAATCCAGCGTGGACATTTCTGTGGAAAGTACACCTGCCATGAAAAGCCCCAAAACGCCCGCCGGCAACGCAACCACCATAATGGTCAACAGTGAAGCATCGGGAGCAACATCCATCGGTATTATGCCTTGAATTTGTCCTGTTTTTGCCGCCATAGCCAATATGGTTACAATCCAATCGTATGAACCCCAAATGAAGATACCTATAACAAGTGCATTGCGAACATTTTTATAAGATTTGGCTGCAAAGATGCGTTGGTAAAATGTCGGTTCTACCAAGATGGTTAATCCAGTGGATGCATAAATAATCACCAGCCAGATGGACAAATCACCCATGGATTCGAAATAGGCAGCCGGAAGTAAATCTATCATTGTATCAAAACCGCCAATAACATTAAACGCAAAAGGGACGGCGATGGCCAGCACAACACACATCATTACAAACTGGATGGAGTCGGTTAAAGCCACAGCCCAAAATCCGCCGGTGAGGGTATAGACCAAAGCAATACCGCCAAGAATAAGCATGCCTACAAACGGCGGCCAGCCCATTATAATGTCTCCCAACATACCAAATCCGTACAAGGATAATGCCGGAAGTGAATAAATAAAGGATGCCAGTGCACCAATATACCGAGTCTTTTTCCCGTAATATTTATCCAGGATATCGGGGAGGCTGCGGAAATCCTCTTTTTTCAAACGATTCGCCAATAGAAAAGCAGCGATTAGAAAAAATGCATAAGTAGGCCGGGCATAGCCAAACCAGGCCACGACTCCATCGGTAAATGCGAGCTGCGAATCCCCAAAAAGAACATCAATTCCGTAATAAGTGGAAATTAATGTTGTAATCAAAATGGGTGTTGTCAATGATCGCCCTGCAAGAAAATAATCATCAAAATTTGAATGGCGTTTTGAAAACCATATACCAACCCCTACCATCATCATAAGGTAAATGGCAATAATGATATAATCAATTGTCGCGAGTGAATACATTATTCTATAGTCCTAAATTTCTCAATAAACTAAAATCACTTACTCCGTCCTTCCCGCCTGCTCCCGAGTATCCGCGAGGGCGGGCAGGTAGGGCGGGGATAAAACACAAAAACAAGATCAGTGCCCCGCCTATCCGCTTCATCTGAATCAAAAAATGGAAAAAGGATGTGCCCCTCCTGTAATAGGAGGGGCTGCAATAAGTTCTAAAATTTATTTTAAATTTCATCTTTATTCTACGATATCCAATCTAAAAATTGGTAATACTTACTGGCAAATGGAATAAACCAGGGTTTATCACGATAAAAAAACATTGTTTCATGATCTATCTCTTTGAAAGGGCTCCTGTCCTTTTCCCCTGTCAGCAGTAAACCCATTTCTGTCCCCAAATACGTAGCGATGGATAACCCATGACCGCCATAACCCAGAACATAATGAATACCGTCTTTTGTTTGTCCAATATGGGGCATAAGATCAAATGTAATACCCAGTTTTCCTGTCCAAGAATGGGTGATGGGAATCTGACTTAATTCAGGAAAAACGGAATTCAATTGTTTTTGTAATCTTTCAGCGCTGTCTTTCAGATCAAGATGTGTACTCAAATTATTGCGTCCGCCCCACAGCATTCGCCCATCCGGCGTTAAGCGAAAGTAATTCAGGAAATTTTTTGAATCATAATACATCCGTTTTTTAGGACTCAATTTATTCTGCAGGTCTTCCGATAATGGTTTGGTAACAATAATATAACTACCCACCGGGAAGATCATTGGTTTGAGTTTGGGAACCAGTTTATCTGTGTAGCCATTAGTCGCGATGATAACTTCTTTTGATTTAATGGCTCCAATAGTAGTAGTTATTTCAAAACCATCCCTCTTTTTCTTTATGTCTATTACGGCTGCATGTTCATATAATAATGCACCATGTTTTGCTACAGCTCTTGCTAACCCAAAAACGTATTTTGCAGGTTGAATCCCGCCACTTGTTTCATCCGCCAATCCGCCGAAGTAGGCATCTGTGCCGATTTCACTCCGCAGTTCAGATTTTGAAACCAGCGTTTTCTTATGACCGAATTCTTTATCCAAGAATGCAGCATACTCCTCCAATCCATCAAAATGGGATTGCTTACAGGCCAGAGATACATG
>CATMGX010000121.1:0-3544 GCA_950067765.1 uncultured Fidelibacterota bacterium | reverse complement strand
ATTTCACGAAGAACAATATCTATATCTTCACAGGTATTATATAGATGGGGAGAAAATCGTATTGAACCAGCACGGTTGGAAACAAAAACCGATGCTTCCTTTAGCCTTTTAATTATTGCTTTTGAGTCCACATTTTTAAAATATGCCGTAACAATAGAGGACCGGTCCCTATCATTCAAAGGAGATGTGATCACCGCATCACGGGAACACAATCCTGCGATTAGTGTATCCGCCAATTGCCGATTGTATTGTAATATATTCTCAACTCCAACTTTATTTAGAAATTCAATCGATCTGGTCAACCCGATGGCACATCCGAAAGCCATGGTACTGAATTCAAACTTTTGACCCCCAAGGGGATATGCAATTCGACTCGCATCAAGATCCCACATATGATTATGACTACGAAAACCAACTAATCCCGGCTCCAGTTTTTCCGAAAGATGGGGTGCAATATACATAAATGCCGCACCAAACGGCCCGCACAGCCATTTATAGGCACCGCTGATTAACGCATCCACCGGACATTTTTGAACATCAATGGGGATGGCTCCCGCTGATTGCGTTGCATCTACAACCAATAGGGCATTATGCTTATGTGCTGCCTCGGTTAATCGTTCCAAATCAAATGATTGTCCATTACCATATTCTACATGGGAAATACAGACCACTGCAGTATGCCTATCAATCAAGGCAATGATATCATCTAAGTGAATGAAATTATTTTTTTCTTTGGCCAGCCTGATTTCACACCCACTATCGTTAGCCACCCGCTGCCAGGGATAGACTGTACTTGGGAATACAATTTCGGTACTGACAACATTTTGTTCTTTCCCGGGAAATACGGCCCAGGCCAATGAACAGAGCAGTTCCGTAGCGCTTGACCCAGCAGCAATATTCTCCTCGGCTGCATTAATCATTCGTGCAGCGGCCTTATGCAAATCATTGAAGACATTTTCTTCCGCGTGTTCATCAAAATTATTGCTGCCATTTTGGGCTACATCTGCCACCCAATCTTTTAGACCCTGTTCTGCACCGGAGAAGGTTAGCGCCACATTGGCTGTATTCAGATAAACAAATTTATTTGCTGTGGGGAAGTCTTTTTCAGAAATAATCGGTTTCATGTAAGCCAGCGTATATATCCATAAATATTCATCATTGTAATCATAAACGACATGGCTGCGGTAGAATATGCTTTTTTATAAAGAGAGTAGATACCTACCATTGTGTTTCCAACCATCCAGACAAGCCAGGATGCAATGTATTCATTTGCATTGAGGTAATATCCAAAAATAACCATGCCCGCACCCAGCCAACCGATCCATTTCCATTGCATTGATTCTGAATTATTTTTAAACCAATTATTCATATATAAATATACAAACAAAACCATCCTGAAATTTGAATGTCTTTTTAGTTGCAATATTTAAGAACTGATGGTACTCTCATTGGTTAAATAAAGAGCATAAATATGCAGGAATTGATCCAATATTTCAACAACATATCAGATGAAGCTCGTGCGGCTTTTCTTATTTCGGGACTGGCTTTTTTCTTTTTTCTTGAATTCGGGATTCCCCTTTTTAAGATGGAATACAATAAAACAAAGCATGCTTTCATCAATATAACATTTACAGTCATTACACTCATTGTGAATCTTTTCGGTGCAGCCTTAATCCTTGCAGCGGTTAAATTTAACGAATCAAATGGCAGCGGCTTATTGAACCTGGCAACACTACCACCGTGGCTCTACATTCTGTTGGGCTTAATATTAATGGATCTAATCGGCGCATGGTTGATCCATTGGATTCAACATAAAGTAAAATGGTTATGGAAATTCCATATTATCCATCATACAGATCCGAATGTGGACGTGACCAGTGGTTTACGCCATCATCCCGGTGAAAATATTTTCAGATTATTGTTTACATCCCTGGCCGTTGTTGTAACCGGTGCCTCCTTTGGTTTGGTCATGATGTATCAGACAATCTCTGCCTTTTTTGCTCACTTTTCCCATGCGAACATCCAAATGCCATTAGCGATAGATAAAGCGTTTTCATATATATTTGTTACCCCCAATTTTCACAAGGTCCACCACCATTATATTCAACCCCATACAGACAGTAATTATGGCAACATTTTTTCCATTTGGGATCACCTGTTAAGAACCACTACAAGCGTGAATAAAATGGATGATCTTGTTTATGGAATTGATACGCATATGGATCCTTTAGAGCACACAAGCATTAAAAATTTGTTGATGATTCCCTTTCAAAAATATCGTGCACCGGTGGGATCAAAATTCGGGTCCTGACTGGTTTATATCTCTTTTTTTCAGTTTAACATGGAATATAATTAATTAATGAATCCCACAATTATACCCCCACCATTTCCAGGTGTAAAATTAAGATATATTTTATTTGGTTATCAGGCGTCATTGTATGGAATTACGGCTTTCCCGGTGTACCGCCCATTGCAGATGTATTGATGGCTATACTCCTTTCTTTAATCAGCATAAATTTAAATAGACTTTTCAAATGAGAATGTCACCAGAAGAGAGAAAAGAATTGGATGATTGGGTTGAAAAAGAATATCCCAAAAGTGTCAAACGAATGGAAGTTTCCAGCCCCTTTCACCGCATGGGTAAATATTTAATAATCTTTGGAATCCTTGCTTATATATCCTTTGTCATTTTTGAGTTTCCATTGCTAAAATACGGATCAATATTATTTCTTCTGGCAGGGATGGGTTTGGAAGTTTTTGCGTTAACTACATATTTTAAGTCTTTGTCTAATGACAATTAATTTTACAGGAAAAACGGTTTTAGTGACGGGAGGGGCAGGCGGAATTGGCAGTGCAATTTGTAAAGTCTTCGCTGAGGCAAATGCAAATGTTGCCATCCACTATCATAACAATAATAATGGAGCCGAACATACGCTAACATCGTTAAAGCGAAACGCCCATTCTATGCATCAGGCTGATCTTTCAGATCCAGATGCCGTGAATAAATTGGTTCAATCTGTTTGCAAATCCCATGGACAAATCGATGTGGTTGTGAATAATGCGGCGGTGGTTGAGCAATATGAATTTGATTCACTCTCCTATAACGATTGGCAGGATATTTGGAAACGAACCATCGGCGCCAACCTAATGGGACCTGCATATCTTATGTTTTGCGCGGCGAAAGTGATGCAGAAAAAGGGCGGCGGAAAATTTGTGAATATTTCATCAAGAGGCGCTTTTCGGGGTGAGCCCAAATCTCCGGCTTATGGCGCCAGCAAAGCAGGACTCAATGCATTAGGACAATCCATGGCCCAAGCATTGGCAAAAGACAAAATTTTTGTTTACACCATTGCACCGGGATTTGTAGCCACCGATCGTGTGGCAGATATGGTTGACGATTCTATTCGTGCCCAAAGCCCATTGAATCGTGTGGCCGATCCTGAAGAAATAGCCCGAACTGCTTTGTGGCTTGCATCTGAAGGAAATGATTTTCTCACCGGATGTATTGTAGATGTGAATGGTGCATCCTACCTCAGATCCTAAA
>CATMGX010000120.1:0-3545 GCA_950067765.1 uncultured Fidelibacterota bacterium | reverse complement strand
TATCCGACTTTTCTTCGCTAAATAAAATTCCCATGGTTAACGTAAGGGTAAGCAATTTTTTCATTAAAACTCCTTCAATTAATGTCATTACCAATACTATTGGTGATTCATTCGTTTTTTGAATAAAAGAAAATATACCGTAATACCTGCCAAAACAAAGGTCAGGTTTACCGATGTGGTTGTTTTGCCCACACCAACTTTTTAATTTGTTAATGAAATAATATGTGCCATAATGAAAAGTTTATCCTAAGAAAATAGTCGCGGATTCTTTGTTTATACAATAAGCCCATCATAAATAATTGGAATCAATAAGAAAGGCCGTATCGGAAATACATCTATTCTTTAAAATATAATCGTCGCATCTGCTCTTTTTCTGGGAATTCTTGTTCTGCATCATTCCCACTATAAACGATCCCATTTTTTATTACATATTCGATTGACCGTGTGTTCCGAATATTATCTAATGGATTCTTGGTCATAATGACCATGTCCGCCAATTTCCCCGGTTCGATTGACCCGAGCTTATGGTCCAGACCGTGATGCTTAAACCCATTAATTGTTGCAATTTCTATGGCATCATAATTTGAAAAACCACCGTGAGTAAATAGTTCCATTTCCCAATGGGCGCCTAATCCCATCATTTGCCCATGGGCACCCATATGCAGTTTAACGCCGCGATCATAAAGTTTTATCAGGGCTTGGTCCATTTGTTTGGCATAATGATCATCGGGCCAGTAAAAGTTGGGACGGCGATACCGAATCAACTCATCTTTCCTAAAAAAGTTCAGAAGCTTTTTATTCTCCCAAAGTCTTTCTGTTTGATGAAAATAAGTTTCGCCGGAAGGACCATTATAAACAACAATTAATGTGGGTGTTATTCCCATTTTTGATTTTGAAAACAACGTAAGCACATCATCGTAAAGTGGCTCTAATCCCATGGTATGTTCCAGACCGGTAAACCCATCCACCAGTTGGGTGAGATTCATTTGGGGATTGCCAAAAGATTCACTCACCAGATTCATACCTAATCTTCGACAGGCTTCAGCCAAATACTGTCGAGCCGCTCGGGTGTGATTTGAGTAATCCTTCACCGCCGTTGCACCGTGATCTTTATTGAATTGAACATGATCTAAAGCATCCTCTAATGATTGAATGGGCCGATGCATTTTGGATCGGTACTTTGTTACAAAAATCGGATCGCCTACGGAGTAAATCCTCGGTCCGGGAATGTCTCCTTTTTGGATCATATCAGACACCCAAAAATCTTTTTGGGTCGTGCCATAAACATCATACATGGTTGTGACGCCATAAGCCAAATTTGCCTGAAGACCATATAAACGCTGTTCAATCACATTCAATGCGGAGATAGGGCTCCCATAATGACCGTGAGCATCAAACATGCCCGGCATAACCGTCCGACCTTCTAGATCGAATATTTTCGTTTTGGGTGGGATTTTAATATTGTTTCCTACTGCGTGAATCTCATCACCCTCAATTAATATTGTAACATTTTCTAATACCTCTTTCTGTCCATTCATCGTTAACACACGAACGTTTGTAAGGGCGATAGATGTATTCGGTCGCTTAATATTATAGGTAAAGGATAAATCAATTTTTTCCGATGTATTACTACTGTCCAAAATCATATCTACTGATTTTTCGTAATGATATTTACCCCGTGTCCAATGCAGAGATTGACTGTCTGAACTCCAAGACATAAAATCGCCATCTTCATCTAAATCCACTCTTTGCGTAAATCCTTTACTATCCGCCGCACTAATTGTAAGCACTTGCCCAACAAACTCAAATGGTGTAATAAAACTGCGATGGTATTCCCGAAAAGCAACCCACTTCATATCTGGGGAAATAACAGCTCTTGTTGCATTTGTGAATTTGGCAATTTCCATTTTATCTAACCCATTATGGGTGATGGATTTAATCGTCAAAATATCTTTAACGTATTCAGAAAAATAAATTCGATTATCACTTCCAAAATATACAGTGGGGGGACGTTTTGCATACCGATTCCCACTCCATCCGATTTCTGTTAAGACGTTTTCCCTTCCGTCCTTGTTAATAATTGCTAAAACAAAATCTTGTTGACTCTCCAAGTGTTTTCCATTGGTTAACGATCCTGCGCCCCTCATATATGCTATTTTTTTACCGTCTTTCGAAATGGAAATAGAACCATATTGACTTTTGATCCTTGTAAGTTTTTTGCGATTTTTCCCTCGCATATTCATCTTATAAATGCTGCCCATATCTTTGTCATTCCAGGATGCATAGTAAATTGTTTTTGAAACAGGATCATAAACCGGATTGGTTTCATGATCAGAAGATTCGGTTAAATTTGTTAGTTTTGATCCCTTTTTCAAATAAAGATCACCCAGGGCTTCAAATAAAATTCCGCCAGGTGTTTTTTGAGACCAGCGATGAGATCTTGTGGCTGCTGTTTTTTGGGGAATATCTACCTGAAACCGAATTGTATTTCTCACATCGCGGTTCACTGCTGCTTCAAATTCAATGTTGCGATCCTTTCCATTAGACACATTTATCCCATAGATTCCACCCTTATATGAAATAAAAACTTCCCGGCCATTGGGATGCCAAGCCATATTGGGATATGATCCATAAAAACTTCCACTATCCTGACGGTCAAAATCCAATTGACGATTAATGACTTTTTCATCTCTGGAATGTAGGTCATGAATGACCAAAACGGTTTGCCGATCATCACGATGTATATAAGCCATCTTTTTTCCATCAGGAGATAAACGTGGATTTGCAGCGCCTCCGGGACGATCGATATAAATTTTAATTTCACCGGAATTCGTATCGTACGTTTTTATCCGGTCTCCACTTCGATAAAGGCTCCCGTCACCATGCTCAAAATAGATTAAGCCATTGGATGGATGCATCTCAAAATGAGTCATAGGTGATCGACTCCCTGCGGGAACAATCTCCTGTTTTTCGCCATACATATTAAACATATAAACAGGGTGTCGGACTTTCATATTCAAGGCAGTCCCAAATACATGGCGGCCATCATTGGACCAAGTACCTTGATGAACCGGCAATTTCATTTCAGAAATATTTTTCATTTCGCCAGAGGACAAATCTTGAGTCCACAAATCATCGCTGCCGCTTCGGTCAGATGTGAACAAAATTGTATTTCCATCTGGGCTGAACCGAGGGAACATATTCCATGAGGTTCCATTCGTAATGGCCCTTGCTTTTCCACCGGAAATTGGAAGCAAATAAATATGCCCTAATAAATCAAATGCGATTGTTTTACCATTGGGAGACAGATCCACACTCATCCAGGTGCCTTCTGTTATGGTAAAAGAAATATTGTGGGTGCCAGATGAATTTCCCTCGGCAACCACACACCCAAACAATAATAATAATGATATTATATGTTTCATCGAAACTCCTTTTAAATCCATATTTTATTCACGATTCAATCGTTTTTTGAATAAAAGAAAATATGCCGGAATTCCTGTCAAAACAAAGGTCAGGTCATGGACTGATTTTCCTGTTTCATA
>CATMGX010000119.1:0-3601 GCA_950067765.1 uncultured Fidelibacterota bacterium | reverse complement strand
AACGACTCCACTGGAAAAATTGTAGAAACCGAAATTATCATGTATTGCCTGAAAGCAGGGATCGAAGACATTCAGGGTAAAATGGCAGTGTCAGATTTAATGAAAGAGCGCATTCTGAATCATTTCCGCGGTGTATTTTACAAGGCAGAAGAAGAGGGCAAGTTGTTTGGCATCATGGATGACAGTCATGACGAAAAGGAAGAAACATTCGTTTTACCAAAACAATTGATCGAAACAAATTTTCGACCCTTTTTAACGGACCTGCCACAAAACTTTACGGAAGCATGTATGGATGCCATGATACCCTATATTGATGAAGCCAATATCACAGTCAATCTCCATGATGACACATTCAAATTTTCCGGGATTCTTCCCGGGGAAATTACCCACACCAATGCCGATTCAATTTCAAATGATACGTTATGGTGGGCGTTTAATTATGAGCATTTTCTAAATGATGACTATATTATAGAAGCTGCATCCATCGTTTACCATCCTAAAAAGATTCAAATGGCCATTGTCGCAGGTGCATTGATCCTATTGATAGGCTTAATTTTCACATTCATAAAAAGGAAAACTTCATGAAACAACTCATCACTATTTTATTATTGTTCACATCTTTTATGGTTGCAAAGCCTAAATTCACCGATAAACAAATTGCAGCAATGACACCCCAATATTTTTCTCGAAATCACTCGGCACCCAAATTGGTTGGGCTTAAAATTTATACGGATAATGGTCAGCGGATTTACCATGTTGAAATTAAGGCAGATCGAAACCGTTCCAGTGAAGATTTAAGTTTTGCCGTATCTGCATTGGCAAACATGGGGCAATATGCGAAGAAACCATTCAAAAAATATGTGGTAGTCATGCATTATGATGTACGTGGACAGACGCCGGATGTTTGTGAAGCCAATGCGCGCTGTACTGCCGATTATATGATCCGCAAACAGATCACTTATGATCATTGGTATAAAAAGTGTATTAAATTTGAAACAACTTCCTGATTGAATATCCCCCAATGACTACTCAAACCGCATCCCCGGAATTACTCAAAAAAGTTCAATCTAATTTTATTGGGCTGGATACGGTCTACACCTTGGCCGACGGAAGAAAAACAAAACGGATTTATTTAGATTCTACTGCTTCTACCCTTATGATGGGTGCGGCCCATGATATACTGGAATCGTTTTTAGATCATTATTCCAATTCCCATAGTACATTGCATTTTTCAGCAAAAATATCTACGCAAGTCTATGGCTGGGCCCATGAGCGAATCCTCTCTTTTTTAAAGGCTGACCCTGAAACTTACACCTGTTTTTTTACAGGTAGCGGCGCCACGGCGGGCCTCAATCGAATTGCGCGCGTATTTCGTGACTTTCGTCCGGAAAAAGATGTGGCTTTTGTTTCTCTTATGGAACATCACTCCAACGATCTCCCCCACAGAAAACATGCAGGTGAGGTTATTCATATTCCACTGGACAGCCAAACAGGAAACCAGCCGGGCTGTATGAATTTGGAAGCGTTGGAAAATAAATTGCAGGAATACCAGGATCGGATCAATTATGTGGCCGTTACAGGTGTGAGTAATGTCACCGGTATTATTAACCCCGTGAACGATATTGCAAAACTATCTCATAAATATGGTGCACTCATTTTGATTGACGGTGCCCAAATGGCGGCCCATCTCCCCATCCAGTTATCTGGTCATGATGATCCGGATTGTAATATAGATGCATTTGTTTTTTCCGGCCATAAGACTTATGTCCCTGGATCCCCTGGGGTTGTGGTATGTCGCAAGGATATTTTAAAAGCAATCGAACCGGAAGAAGTGGGCGGCGGTATGGTGGACGATGTATTTGTAGACCGCTATATTGTGAAAGATTATTTCCCTGATCGTGAAGAGGCTGGAACGCCCAATATCCCCGGTGCCATCGCTCTTGCCACTGCTTTAGAGGTATTAGAAAGAATTGGGATGGATTATATTTTGGAAGAAGAAACTATCCTCATTGAGGATGCATTGGAACGAATGAAACACATTCCCGACATTGTAATTTATGGAGAAACCGATTGCAATATTTGCCCGCGGGCCGGATCAATATCTTTTAATATTAAAGGGATGCACCATGGTTTGACCGCGGCTATTTTGAATGATTATTTCAATATTGCTGTTCGTAACGAGTGTTTTTGTGCCCATCCATATGTGAAAGAAATGATTCTGGATGATATGCTGGTGGCATCCGAATCCATGACAGATGAAGAATTGGAAAACGATTATAAACTCATCGCAGGAATGGTTCGAGCTTCTTTTGGGATATACAATACATCTAATGATGTGGATGCCCTTATTGATGCTTTACAAGAAGTTGTTTCCCGAAAAGATGAACTAACTCAAAATTACCATGTAGATGCCAGCCCCGACTATGTTCATAACACATTCGAGATGGATGCAAAAAACCGTTTTAGCGTTCCGGAATTTGTTGACCAGTATATGACAAAATGATTCAATTAATCCTGTGTACTGGTCTAATCTTCTGTTCGACCGATTCCTTAAAAACACCCATGAAAATTTCAGATCGAATATTTTCCTTCACGCCAAAATTATTCCATCATCCCCAGCGGGTTTTATTTAATTCAAGGACTTTTGTTTTGGAAGTATTTTCAGATTTTCCCCGGGACAGTGTCCAATCCATTTCTCTTTTTTATAAAACAGATACGGTACCAAGATATCAGGAAATTCCATTTGATCCTCATAAAAAAAGATTCTCTTATCGCTATGACCCTCGAAAATATCCAGCAAATAAAATTACCTATTTTTTTACAATAAGTCTGACGAATGGGGAACTATATGGAACGCCAGTGGATAGTGTTGGTCAGTTATTATCCGTTACAAAATATCTATGGGACCCAAGGGAATATTATAAACAACGCGCTTCCTTTAGAAATTAGTTTTGTCTATAACTGACAATCAAATCCAAGACCTTCGGGATCAGCTCAATGATCATAACTACCGCTATTATGTATTGGACGATCCTCTCATTTCTGATAGTGAATATGATCAGCTTTTCAGAGAATTGCAAAAGCTTGAGACTGATAATCCTAATTTAATTACAGAAGATTCTCCCACACGCCGTGTGGGAGCAGAACCATTATCTTCTTTTGGTTCCTGGACACATCGCATGCCCATGCTGTCTCTGGCAAACGCCATGAATGAGGATGAATTGGCTGCCTTTGACACCCGGGTCAAAAAAGGCCTGGATACAGAAAAAGATCTTGAATATATGGCGGAACCAAAATTGGATGGGCTTGCGGTTGAACTCGTGTATGAAAATGGATTTTTCGTAAATGGATCCACTCGGGGAGACGGAATTACGGGTGAGGATATTACCCAAAACTTAAAAACAATCACGGCGATTCCCCTGTCTTTACGAAAAAACGGGCAAAAAACCCCACCTTTGTTAGAAGTGCGAGGAGAAGTCTTTATTACCAAGGATGGATTCAAGAAGCTGAATCGGAATCAAGAAAAAGAGGAGCTCTCCCCCTTTGCCAATCCAAGAAATGCTGCTGCGGGAAGTCTTCGTCAACTCGATTCAAAAATTAC
>CATMGX010000118.1:0-3602 GCA_950067765.1 uncultured Fidelibacterota bacterium | reverse complement strand
AGTTGACCTTCACTGTTTCTTTTATGCCATCCGAACTGATCAATAATTTTTGTCCCTTTCCCAAAGGAGTAGGCAGTGGACTCCCTGCTTCGACAGGCGTATTCCCATTCAGCTTCGGAGGGCAATCGATAATAATGGCCTGTTTTCGCTGTTAGCCATTTGCAAAATTGAGAGGCGGCATACTGGGTTACATTAATCATGGGGTATCCGTTTTTATTATAATTCACATAGGGCGGTGTTGCGCCTGAAACACCATCAATATCAAAATTAATGTTCCCCTTTTTTGATTCTACGTGATCAATTTCTCGATTCAGAAATAATTCATAAACATCCCAACTGATTTCCACTTCAGCCATCCAAAAATCATCAACCCTAACCGGATGGATAGGGCCTTCATCTGTTCTTCTATTCTTTTCTCCTTGGGGACTTCCCATGTTAAAGTCGCCCCCATTAATTGGTATCATTCTTATCTCCTGGTTCGAGCCAGCAATCGTTTCACGGTAAATTTCGAAAGAGCTTTGCTCATTATTCGTATTTTGAAGAGTGGTTACCAACTCAAGAAATAACAAAATATTCAAAATTTATACTTTCTAATAACTGATTAGACTTTTTCATGAATTTCTATGGCCGCACGAAGACCGGAGGATAAAGCTCCTTGCATCCAGCCATGGTAGTTAGATGCATGCTCCCCTGCGAAATGGATTCGCCCTTCCGCTCTCCCGATATGATCTCCAAGCGCTGCATCTTGATCCGCCGTTGGAGAGGCCCAGGCGCCTCCGGACCATTTTTCCAAAACCCATGCCTGAGATGTTCCAGATTCTATATTATCCTTCACGCCAGGAAAAATATTTTCCCAGCGATCCAGTACATGGGTAATGCGTTTTTCTTCGGTAAGCATATCCATTGCTTCGGCCCGATCCCAACGTAAATATGACATAATGATCCCCCGGGGGCCTTCCCTATCCCAGGTTGGCTGCCATATTTCTTCCGGCCAATCCGTATTCCCCCAGCCATTTAATCCTTCCGCTTCCCAAAATCGTTTTTTACATTGAATGTAAATCCGCGTAGATGGGGCATACCGATATCCGCCGCTTTTTGCTACCTCCTTTTCGGTCGAAAGTGATGGTGAAAAATTTATCCGATGCAATACGGGGAGAGGAACCGTACATAGCGCCCGATCACCTTCGAATTTTTCTCCATTCGTCCCTCGAACGACCACACCTGTTGTATTTTGGCTGATGGACACTACCGGGGTTGAAAGATGAATCTGATCTGCAATACTTTCAAAAAAGGCATAGGGAAGTGTATCGGAGCCATCCCGAAGTTTTACATATTCCTTATGTAAAGCGGAGCCAGGCCATGGGCGGTCATTGAGAAAATTATCTGTTGAGATAACCGTCCGTTTTCCATTCCGTAAATTCACATATGATCCAGATCGAGCATAAAAATGATCGAGGGCCAATCCAAAGTATTCAGCATAGCCCAGCGTTAAATCATGATCCGGTGGAATCCTTGCCGCACCCCCTTCGGCAAAATGTCCATCCGAGAATGGAGATCGGATGGTGAATACCCGACCACCAATCCTGTTTCTTGCTTCTAAAATAGTTACGTCGTGCCCCGCTCGGATCAACTCATAACCAGCCACCAATCCGGATAATCCTGCGCCAATAATAATGATCCGTTTATACGGTTTGTTTCCTAACAGCTGTCCCGGGGATTCTATTTCAGATTCGGGATTTTTATCATCGCAAGATATAAAAGGAATGCCGGCAGCAATGAGCGCACTATGGCGAATAAATTCTCGTCGTGTTAATTCAGACATGGATATCTATCATAGTCTTGATTGACAAATGATCACCCATTATTACACAATGGTTGAAACCTCCTCAAGTGGTTTTTTGATTAATTCCGGAACCGTCGTATCAGCAGCCGGATAGCCCACCGGAATGAGGAGGAATGCTTTTTCATTTGGGGCGCGGTTTAAAATTTCCCCCAAAAAATTCATTGGGCTCGGTGTGTGGGTTAGCGTTGCCAAACCTGCATGATGCAAGGCTGCCAATAAAAACCCAGATGCAATCCCAACCGATTCGTTTACATAGTAGTTTTTTCTTTGGCTGCCATCATCTTTAATATCATAGGCTTGTTTAAAAACAACAATAAGGTACGGCGCAATATCCAAAAAAGGTTTATGCCAATCTGTTCCAAATTGGTTTAAATCTTCCAGCCATTCCTTTGTAGCGCGATGACGATAAAATTCTTTTTCTTCCAATTCAGCCGCTTGCCTAATTTTTGCCTTCACAGCCGGATCCTTAACAACCACAAACTGCCATGGCTGTTTATTGGCACCGGATGGGGCCGACGCAGCTGTTTGGATACAATTATAAATTATTTCTATGGGAACGCTTCGATCAGAAAATGTTCGAATTGATCGACGTTTTGACATTTCGTTTAAGAATGTTTCTGACCGAGACTGCATATCTTCACCGGTAAATTCTTGAAAGTCTAGTTGTTTGAATCCCATATCTTTTGCCTAAATTTAATGTTGCATATGAAGAAAGAATTTAATTCACCAAAACCTGGGAAGAAGCTTTTTGTTTTTTTTATCATTTGTTTGGCGTTGTTCGCAACCGGATGTCCCCACGATGAAAAGGCCGATAACTTTAGTCCCACCGTAATATTGATTTCCATGGACGGATTTCGCTGGGATTATTTCGAAAAAACAAATACACCCAATTTTGACGAATTAATAGATGGAGGATCGAAGTCAGAGGCGCTTATTCCATCTTTCCCAAGCAAAACCTTTCCCAGCCATATTACAATTGTGACTGGAAGATATCCGGAAAACCATGGCATCATTGCCAATCGCATGTATGATCCCGTTTTTGATGAATATTACTATATTGGGCAAGGGAGCGCCCCAGTCTTGGATGGAAAATGGTATAATGCAGAGCCCATCTGGGTGACCGCAGAAAAGCAGAAACAAACAGCCATGACCATGTTCTGGCCCATTTCGGAAGCAGAAATTATGGGATTTCGACCCTCAGAATATTTTGTATACGATGGTTCTGTTTCCCGAAATGACCGGGTGGACCAAATCTTGAAATGGTTGGATTATCCTTCGTCTAAACGGCCCCAATTTTTAACAACATATTTTAGCCATTTGGATGATGTTGGTCATCGCTATGGTCCTGATTCCGATGAAGTAAAATCTGCCATCCGGGAAATGGACCGTACCATGGGCCGGCTTATGGATGGCCTCAAATCCAGGGAGATTTTTCAAAAGGTAAATATAGTCCTTGTTTCCGATCATGGCATGGCGACCACATCCTCTGATTCCATGATTTTTCTAGATGATTATATTCATATGGATGATATTGAAGTTGTTGACTGGGCACCCGTCACAGCCATCCGCCCTAAAATTCATATCGACTCCATTTTTCAAAAACTCAATCATGTCCATCCAAAAATGTTCGTTTTTAAAAAGGGGGCTGCGCCAAACCGGATTCATTATAATAATAACCGGCGGATTCAGCCCATTAATGCCGTAGCAGCTGAACATTGGTCCATCACAACTCGGGAACATTTCAACATAGATGACCATG
>CATMGX010000117.1:0-3629 GCA_950067765.1 uncultured Fidelibacterota bacterium | reverse complement strand
TTGGCTCATTTCGGCTTCGCATATTTCATATACACTATGATTGAAAAATACTCCATAAAGAAGGCAGTGAAACCCTGAAATCCATTTTGATGAAGATCGTCCTTTTATCCATCCTTTTCCCCTTTGTTTTGTCGAGTCAAATCATAGAGAAGCAGAACAAACTACTTTGGGATGGTACCGATTGGGAGCAAGTAGTCAAACGGGTTGAAGGAAATCCTGAAATGACTTATCGAATAAAATCCGCTTACCTTACGGGTATATTGGATGGCCGTTTGTATTATTATCTGAAAGTATGGGGAGAGAAACAGGCATTTGCCGATAGTCTTTATGGTGATCGGGTTGATTATCTTACACCCCGGGAAACAGTTCGTCAGTTAGATCGTTTTTATGAGGATCCATTGATGGATTTTGTTCCAGTTGTTTCCGCCATGATTATTGTTCATATGCAGGCTGAACAAGTACCCAAAAAAGTGATTGATCAATATGTAGCTCAAACCAAATATTGGATTAACCAACTCACATTGGATATGCAGAGTCGGGGCATGCATGAATTACTAAAAGAAAAACAGGAGAAACACTCTAATATAAAGAATAGGTAACCTCGATATTGTCATCCTGATCTCCACTTGTTGGGGGAAGGATCTCAAACAACTGTTTCAGTTTTAAATATAGTTTGAGATTCTTCACACCTCATCCTTCGATAAACGCAGGAAATCAGTGTTCAGAATTTCAAGGCTGTTTTTTTCTATATTTTGAAACTGATTCCTATTTAGTTCGTTGTAATTTATCATTCTATTTTTATTCCAGAATCATGACTGAAACACAATTCCGAAATTTACTAAAAAAATTGGACCAACAATTTCGTCCTTCTCAAATCGGTTCAAATAAAGGAGAATGGTTGGCGGTGGGGAATTTAATTAATGATAGCGTTCAAAATGATTTAGATATTATTCTTAAAAAAGAAGAAATTAATTATTCCATTAAAAATAATAATGGTGACTTATACTTAAGAGTGAAGGATGGGGAAGATAATGTCATATTAAAAATTCCAACGATTCCACGGATCCATTGGATTTTATTTTTACTGACAGTTTTTACTACTTTACTGGCAGGCGCCATGATGGAAGGGGCTCGCATTTGGGAATATCCCATTGAAATATTGAAGGGAATTCCGTTTTCAGTAACATTAATGCTGATTTTAGGCACCCATGAATTTGGTCATTATTTTTATGCCCAGAAGCATAAAGTAGATGCAACATTACCCTATTTTATTCCAGCACCGCCCTTCCTGTTTCTCATTGGTACATTTGGTGCATTCATTAAAATTAAATCACCCATTTATCGAAAGGATGCACTTCTGCAAATTGGCGCCGCAGGACCAATCGCTGGATTTATTATTGCTGTCCCAGCATTGGTCATTGGACTTTGGTTATCGGAAGTTGTCGAAAAAGTGGATGTGCAAGGTGCGTTAATGTTGGGAGATTCCATTCTGATGAAAATCCTCACCTGGATTACCCACCCGGGATTACTGGAAAATCAGGATATTATGCTGCATCCAATTGCATTTGCAGGGTGGATAGGTTTATTAGTGACCATGCTCAACTTGTTACCCATTGGACAATTGGATGGAGGTCATGTGGCCTATGCTATGATGGGTGAAAAGCAGGGATGGGTGGCAAAAGCCGCATTTGCTGCATTAATTCCCTTAAGTTTCTTTTCGTTGAATTGGCTGGTTTGGGGAATTCTAATTCTTATTCTCATGCGCTCAACAAAACACCCGCCAATTCAGGATATACATGCCCCCCTATCCCAAAATAATATTCGGGTAGGATATGCATGTTTAATCATTTTTATCCTCTGTTTCATTCCGGCACCATTTAGCATTTAATGGGATATTTTATCCGACGAACCTTCCTTTTTTATTTAGCATTCGGATTTCTTTTATCTCAAGTCCGTATAGGAGAAATGAAATCTATTACCTCATCTTTGAATGTTCGATCTGTCATCAGTTCTGGAGATACAATCATTTTGGCCACTCAAGGCGGATTAGGCGTCTATCATTTAAATTCTGGAAATTATACGGTCTATACTAAAGACCAAGGATTGGTTGATACAGATTTAATAACCGTCCATAAAGGACCCAAAGGCTTCATATGGATTGGAAGTGATTTAGGTGTTCAAGTCTGGAGTTTAATAGATGAAAAACGATTAGATTGGTTTCAATTGGATATAGAAGCTGTATCAGGATTTGTCACATATAAAGATATGGTTTATGGCGCCGTTAAGCAAAACGGTGTCTGGGGAATCATGGAATTTATTCATTCGAAAGGCAAGACATATTATAGGGATTTCTATGGACGGGATGATATTGGGTATATTGATGATATTGTAAAATTTGGGGATGATCTCATTTTGTTAACCGATTTGGGACTCATTGGGGGTAATCCTCATGAAACCCACCCTATATTTTGGGAAAATCGATTTAATAAAGATGAGTTACCCATCATTGCCATGGCAGAAAAAGATAATGAATTAGCTCTGGTAACTTCTGAAGCTATTTATTCAATTCAATTGGGTCAAAATCCCATTCCCCTGGTGACTAACCAATCTGAGTTTAGCACGATTCGATCCATTGCAGTTCGAGGACTATTGGATTATATGGCTGTTACAGATTCAGCTATTTATCGAATTGGGACTGATATGTTCGAAAAACAATTTTCTGATGCGGGTTTTCATTTTTCTGATATTACCATTAGTAATTCATCGTCCATAATCGGTACCAACCTTGGATTCGCTCAATTTGATGGGTCAACTTTGAGCCATATTGCAGGGAATGAACCTATCATTGCTGCGCCGCAGGTTATTTCAATAACCCCTGACAATAAACTCATCATGGCCAACGAAAGGGGTATTTCTTTGAGTGGTTGGACAAACCTTTCTATTTTCGCTTATTCTGTGGGATTTTCTACACAGCTGAATCTTGAACAAAGTACCATCAATTTGGGAAACAGGGTATCAAGGATGATTTTGGGTAAGGACGGAAATGTATATATGGGATTAATCAATTCAACCTCGGCAGGTATTGTTGCTCTGGATGTATCCAATGGTATTAAAGTACATCAACTATATTTTCCAAAAACACAATCGACAGAGGATGAAGTATTTATTGTTTCAGGAATTGCCCTGGATGGAAAGGATAATATTTGGAGTACGTCCAGCAATAATTATAATCAGCCACTCAGTGTATTCAATGGGAGTTTGTCTCGGCACTTTTCCATCAATGAAAGTGGGGGAATTTTATCGAATAGTTCAAATGCTATTGCAGCTGATAATTTCAATCGGATTTGGATAGGTTCGCCTTGGGGACTCGTGATGTATAAATATTCAGGGGATGTGATGGATCCAACCAGTGAGATATGGATAGAGGAAAGTGTGGATCCAGGGATGATGATTCGTGTTCCGTTGGATATAAATGTTTCAGCAAAAAATCGATTATGGATTCTCACTCCGATTGGACTCATTCATAAAGATCTGCAGGTTTCAGATACGAATCCCGTGAGCCAAACCGGTCCAACTGGAACCAATGGAGAATTATTTCCCTATTTTCCCAATGTTGTTTTTAATTCGCA
>CATMGX010000116.1:0-3705 GCA_950067765.1 uncultured Fidelibacterota bacterium | reverse complement strand
ATCTTTTCCGGCTGCACCAACCTCGTGAAGCAGCAGGATTCCATGCCATTTGAACCACCGGCCACCCGAAATTATAAAAAACATTTTTCAAGCCATAAAGCCAATCTGGATCCCATTGAAGGGGTCTGGACGGAATATGCGGTAGGTACTCTTTCCGAAGATGGAAAAGTGATCCAACGGAAGGAAATCCAAAAACGGGCATCCTGGATCATTATTAAAAACAAAGGAGAATACCAGGTGCTGAATGAATATGGGGAGCAGAATAAGTTTATTGCCTCCTTTACACGGACCTCTCAAAAAAATGCCTATATGTTTAACGCTTTTTATTCCGAATCGAAAGACCACATTAAGGTAGAAGCCATATTGGTTAATGGCAATCGGTTAGAAATGGCCTACGATGCACCCCCCGGCGTTTTTGAAGAAAATTATAGGGAAATTTTGGACACTATTCATATCCAGGATCCTGATAAAAAATTAACCCTCCATTGGCAATTTAACTGGCTGAAAAGCTTTCCAAATGATTAATTGGTGTAGGGGAGAGGCATGCCTCTCTCCTACATTATATTCATGATAGAATCTCTAATTCTCATCTTAGCCGCTTTTCTCACATCCATGCTCTCGGCCATTATTGGTATGGGCGGCGGCGTAACGTTATTGGGCATTATGGCAGTGATGATTCCGGAAGGATATATGGTGGTGGCCCTTCACGGCATCATTCAATTGGTGAGTAATGTGACCCGGACTGTGGTGTATCGCACACACCTGCATGGGCCCATTTTCAAACAGTTTGTCACCGGTGTGATTCCCGGTCTTCTTTTATCAGCATTGATGATTGTCGGGTTGATGCAATGGATTGGTGTTGAATCGGCCAGTGAAATAAAAATAGATTTTCTGAAACCCCTCATCGGGGTCTATATCCTGTGGTTTTTATTCCTGAGAAAAAAAGGGAAATCTGTGGCTGAGAACGCATTCGTTTGGATGGGAGGTCTCAGTGGGTTGGTCACGGTTTTTATCGGAGCTGCGGGACCGTTAATTGCTCCATTTTTTATGGATAAAGATATGACGAAAGAAAATGTCATTGCCACAAAAGCGGCCTGCCAGGCCGTGGGCCATTTAGGGAAAATGCCCATTTTTATATTCCTGTTTGGAGTGAACTATTTTTCGGAATGGGCTGTCTTACTTCCCTTGGTGGTGGCCGTATATATTGGAACGACACTTGGGAAACGCATGCTAGGGAAACTGCCCGAATCTACCTTTCGCATCCTCTTTAAGGTCACGTTGACCCTGATCGCAATCCGCCTGTTGGCCATTGAACTTTTCCAATTGATATGAAGATTGCCGTCATTGGGGCTGGTGCTTTTGGTTCATGGACAGCATTCCACCTGCAAAAGGCAGGGCACCATGTGACCCTCATTGACCGCCATGGCCCGGGAAATCCCAAAGCCAGTTCCGGTGGTGAATCACGAATGATCCGCAGTATTTACGGCAAAGGATATCAATATATTCAATGGGCAGCCCGATCCTTGGCATTGTGGAAATCCTTTCAATCCCAATGGCAGGAGGAACTCTACGTGAAAACAGGTATCCTATGGATGTTTTCTGAATCGGACGATTTCGCAAGGGATGCATTACCGGTGTTGGATCAGCTCAACCTTGAAGTAAATGAATTATCAAAAGGAACAGTAGCCAAACGGTTCCCCCAAATTAATACTGAGAGTATTAAAACCTTTTTTTACGAACCGGAAGCCGGTTTCTTAAGGGCCAATCACGCCTGCAAAGTGGTGGTGGATCAATTCGTCAAATTGGGTGGTGATTATGTAGAAAAATGTGTAAAGCCACCCGAATGCGCCCATGGTGAACTGCGCGAGATAAAAATGGATGATGGCACTACCATCCAGGCAGATCATTATATTTTTTGCTGCGGTCCCTGGATGAGGACTGTGTTTCCTGATGTGATTGGCGGTTTGGTTCAACCCACAAGACAGGAAGTATTTTTCTTTGACACACCACCTGAATTTATGTCTGGTCACATGCCCATGTGGGGCCATTTCGGTGATGGTTTTCGTTATGGCATTCCCGGATCAACATTCCACGGATTTAAATTCGCCGACGATAATCGTGGAAGATCATTCGACCCTGAAACGGGTGACCGCAATCCAAGTCCAGCGGGAATGGAGGCAGCGAGAAAATATGTATCCCTCCGATTCCCAGGATTAAAAAATGCTGACATAATTGACACAAGGGTTTGCCAGTATGAAAATACACCGGATGAACATTTTATTATTGATCGCCATCCGGAAGCTGAAAATGGTTGGCTATTGGGCGGTGGATCAGGCCATGGCTTCAAAATGGGGCCCGCATTGGGAGAGGTTATGGCAGACCTCGTCACTGGAAAAAAACCGATTAATCCATTTTTTGCATTAAGCCGGTTTGATGGAGATTCTTTAAGTGATGTTAACCTTTCCTAATCGCTGGATTTTAAAAAAATTGGAGACTTAATCATTATCCAGTAAGTGTTTCCCCATAAAGTCTTTCGCAAAAACAAATGCCGCTTTCCGGCTCTCAGGATTTCCCCCATGGGTGGGACCGCGATCCGCACAAAAAGCGAGACCTATTTTCTGAAGAGTAGGATTGGTCATGGGGATATCCATAAAATTCATAACCACGACCCCATCCGCCCGCATTTTTAATCGGCAATTCGTAAAACTATAACCGGCCTCATCGACTCGGGGTGGCGTTGAACTATCAAAAGAATGATGTGAATCTTCATATACCGTGATACCTATATTGGTGCCATTCCCTATCATATCCGGAACCAGATCTTCACAAGCCGCTGCCGGTGTCCAATTATCCATTTCGCCAATAAGGATATGCATGGGAGCATCGGTAAATTCCAAATTTTCAGGAACAATGAAGCAGGGGGGATAAATAGCCAGATGGGCGGCAAACTTTAAATCGGAATTCATTGCATTTTTAGCCGGGAGCCAACCAGAAAAAAGCGTCACACCGCCCCCAAGACTCCATCCCGTAATGGCCACCTTATCCCTATCGATTCTGGGATCCTTCGCCAAAATTTCGAATGCCCGGTACACATCCAGCATCATGGCCGCCATGGTGACTTCCACCTGGGAACCCACGGTCGATTCAATACCTCGGCTGGCAAAACTTTTAACTTCAAATGTGGCAATCCCCATTTCTCGATATATCTGAAGATATTCAAAATGATGATCCATCCATCCCAGGCTTCCGGCCACACCAATCACGAGGGGTACTTTTTTATTCACCATCTGATCCGGCATTTTGAGAATACCATATACTTCTTGGGGTTCCTGCTGGTCCAAGGCAGAAAGAACATCATTAAAACCAAAGGGGTTTGCACTGGTAAATGTAATGGTTTCTCCTCCATCTGAATAGAGGAAGGAAAGTAAAATACTGAAAATAATAGATCGCTTAATCATGGCAAGTTGCTCCAGTTATTTGTGGAAAATAAATACAATATGTTCAATAAATTTCAAATATTTTGGCCTGATTTTCCGTCATGCCATTATCGTGAATCACTTGGACACGAATCGTATGATTCCCTTTAGATAATGTGGGAAAATCCCCCAGCCACATATGCGCATTGATGGGCATTTCCTCAACAGTTGGGTATAGATCGGGATACAGTTGAATGAGTCGGTTCATATAAGGGTCTTCGGCGGTCAC
>CATMGX010000115.1:0-3710 GCA_950067765.1 uncultured Fidelibacterota bacterium | reverse complement strand
ATGCGATTCGTTCATCCTGGGATTTGACATATCCAAACGATTCAAACCAAAGTTTATGATACGCTGCGAATGGGGAGACACTAGCCCCCTTTATCAACAATACCACGACGAGGAATGGGGTTTTCCTCTTCACAATGATCAAGCCTTGTTTGAATTCCTGATTTTGGAAGGGACAGTACACGAGAATTGCACAATGCAGACAATAGGTAAATTAAGTATAGTTGATACTCTCTTCATTATTACTCCAAAAATTAGTTCAACGACTAATATACTTCACAGTCAATTTCAATGGTGATGGCTTACATTGATGCTTTATTGCCAATATTATGCCAGTATCTTATCTGCCACCGATTCGCTTTAGCTATCGAGAGCATATCCTTCCTAGGGTTAATTACAACAGGATAACCCACTTTTTCTAGGAGTGGAACATCTGTAATACTATCAGCAAAATACGTGACTCTATCGAGATCAATTTTCCTCTTTGAGCATAAATCATCCGCACTCTTAAACTTTGCCTCTTTCATTAGGAAGGGTCCATCAATTCTTCCCGTAAAATAACCATCCTCAATTTCAGGTTCTGTCGCAATTAGTCTACTTACACCTAATGATTTAGCAATTGGATTTGCAATAATTCGATTAGTCCCAGTTAACAAAATTGTATCGATTTCATCATGATTAAATTTATCAATCACATTTCTTGCTTGTAGATAAATAAGCTTTCTAACCCGTTGTTCGAAATGTCTATCTGCAATTGTTCGAATTTCAGCGATAGATCGACCTGCAAATTCGCTCAATTGAAATTCTATAAATTCAATTATGGGTGTGCGTCCCTTCTTATAGAGATCCAGGAATCGATCTGCTTCATCACGATGGGCAGGGGGGGCAAAGCCTTCGTCAGCTAAGAAATATTTCCACGAATGGTCACAATCAATACCTAGTACAGTGTGATCCATATCGAATATGGCGAGTTCTATCAAATATTTTCTCCTTTATGGAATACATTTTTGTCATATTCCCAAACTATCTTACTAGTCCACAAGCTATCAAAATAGCACCATTTTATTGGTCTGCACAAACTCACCCTCTTGCCCGCTGTTTATCTGGCGGGCCTGTATCTGATAAAGGTAAATCCCAGCACTGACTGGCATGCTGTAGTCATTGGTAGCATCCCAGATCACTGATCTGTAGCCTGCATCTTGGGTTTGATTTACCAGTGTTCTTACTTCTCTGCCAAGTATATCATAGATGGTTATGTTAACCAAAGCATCTTCGGGTAAATCATAGTGTAGCGTAGTGGTAGGGTTAAAGGGATTGGGGAAATTCTGGTGTAAAACAAATTTCTTTGGCAGTGAGATATCTTCAGTCAAGTCAGTACCAACCGTTAAGCAGGATTCATCCTTCAGAACCTTTAAAAATAGATCATCAAAATAGCTGTCATTATCCGTACCTGCGTGTCGTGTTCCGGTAAGGGTGTATTTTATTTCCCGTGTTCCCGGTGGAATGAGAATTGAAGTATTAAATTCTGTCCAAATACTGTTTAATGTCGTAAGGGGTTCACTTGTGCCTAAAACGTCATTATCCTCATTTAAAAAGGAAATATGCATTTCCGGCTGATCACTACCACTCCAGTTAGATAAATATCCACCAAAAACAGTGGTGGCAGCGGAATCATCAATACAATCGGAGAATTCTGAAACATCAATCATCTGATACACTTCCGCGTATGGACTCTCATTACATAATCCTCCTACACAAAAATAATATTGCTCTGAGTGGGGTGTTACTCCACTGCATTGATGAGCTTCCAAAGATTCAAAAATTCCTTCTTGAACAATCCAACCTGAAATCCCTGATTCTCCTCCTGGATTTACCACAATATTATCAGAGTACATGGATCCCCCGGTGGTAAATGACTGATGTTCAGACCATTCGCTCCACATCAGACCGCGGTCCCGGTATCGTACCCGCCAGCAATATTCAGTATATCCATTCAGCCCTATTATCATTTCCTTTGTCAGATCATTTCCTTCCTGTGTATTTTGGTAATAAAACCAATTCTCATGGGATTCATAAATGTCCCTCACAGGATTTGTGAAATTATCACAGTCGTTCGAAATCTGCCAATGGGAATAGCCGTGTTCATCTTGGTCAGAATCGGCATACCAGCTACCCCAAAGCCAAAGGGTATCCGGATTGACACCATTGCCAAGTGGATAGATGGGATTCGGTGTTGAAGGAGGATCATTAAAGGTTCGAATGGTGAATTCATCTCGTAATTCATTATCCCTAAAAAGATTCTCATTCCCCCGGCTAATCCGTTTTACAGTGAATTGCGGATTATCTCCGGCGGCAATATCCACAACCACAAATCCCCATTCATCCTGAGACACTGAAAATTCATCGTAATCCGCCTGAGCATACTCCCCCCAGTAATCGATATTGCCTCCAGCCGTTGCCACATTGATCATGACATGTTGATGATCTTTGGATTGGCCCCGTGAATATCCGTGGGTATGCCCAAAAAAATGGATACTGGGTTTTCCACAATCGCTGGTGAACTGTTCCAGTCTTTCTATAACATCTCCGGTGAAATCTGTTTCCCCGGGGACCCATAATTCAGATTTATGGGGATGATGGAGTTGTGCAAAAACAAAATCAATGTTTGGATCAATGCAGGCTTCTTCCAACACATCTTCAAGCCAATCTAACTGGACGTTTAATTGGTAATCCCAGTTCGAGTCCAATCCAATGACACGAACATTCGAAAAATCTGCCCACCACCAATGTTCCAAATATCCGGGCGACCCATTAGCGGGAAGATTGAAATACCGGAAATAATAAGGTGTGTTATTTTCATGATTCCCCAATACCGGATAAAGTGGTACATGGGAGAAAAGTGGATTAGACGGTTCAAAAAAGTGGCCTGCCCATTGGCTGTGTACTAACCCATCATCAACGAGGTCGCCTGCAATAAGTACCAGGTCTAATTCTTCTGAAAGATGAGTACTATCGTTAATTCCAAGATACGAAAGGATTCCATCATTTATGATTTCTTCAAATTTATAAAAATTTGTATTATCCTTCTGTGGATCACTCATGGCAACCAATCGAATAGGCGATTCAATCTCAACATCAGTGAGGGTAATGAAGTCATATATTTCAGATTCCAGAGTTCCCGTAACTGATTTGTAATAATATCTGGTGTTTGGATTTAAACCCGTAAGATAAACATCATGAATTTTATAATTACCTGTATTGGAAATTGCGACACCGTTTGTAGTCATTCCCAGTGATTCTGTCTCGCCCCAGTGAACAATGCTTTCTTCTCCATTTAATGTTTCCCACATAATATGAATAGAATTGGGTGTCACATTTTGCACGTAAGGATTTACATTGAAAGTTTGTGATAACGCAAACGAATAGAAAAAAAAATGTAAATGAACTTTTCTCATACTTACACTCTTCAACCCCTATTTTATTTTTTAATACAATTGATTCAATATAATATTTTGATTTGATAAAGTTCAATCATATCTGATGTTTCATCGTCCAATTCAAAGAATTTTACAGATAGTGTTTGAGGAGAGCTTATTGTATTGACTTCTGCAAAACCATAAACTGAACCAATCACTTGTGGTACTTTCTCGATCGTATTTTTTGGCATTCCCCAATCAGCGCGGAATATTTCATAAGAGTAGAGATGATTATCC
>CATMGX010000114.1:0-3770 GCA_950067765.1 uncultured Fidelibacterota bacterium | reverse complement strand
AGAGGCGTTTCATTTAATATGTCTTTGTATCACTTCTTTTTGTGAAGAATCAACTCATTAATCGAACCGCCACTACCATTTCCTTGTGCATAATTATCGATTAGCTTATTTAAGCTTCTTTTCTGCTTTTTTAAGTCTCTTTTCTGCTTTTTTTTCTTTTGCAGTTTTAGCCGGTGCTTTTTTAATTGCTTTTTTAGAATCTTGACCTTTTCCCATTTTTCATTCCTTGTTGTTTTCTTGAATTTATAATAAATAACACAATAATGCGGGTGTATCTTTTATTTTAAGGGTACTACCCCTCATTTGGTTTTTACAGGTTAAAATTTTGGTTGAAATTTTAAGAGGCGGTTACCATAACAGAGACGTTACGTGCTTGGTGTATGGGAACAACAAACCCCGCTACTGGGCGGGGTTTGTTGTTATTTTCAATATTAGAATAATGACAAATGACTATAACTTTTTTAATAAGTCCTTTTTTGCTTTTTCAAATTCTTTTTCAGTTAATAATCCACTTTCTTTTAATTCGCCCAATCTTTCAATTTGAGAAAAAATTTCCATGTTGTCCTCGTTATTATCTTCTTCATCTTTTATAACTACCAAGTTAGTATGATTATGTCGAGGGTAGAAATTTCTCCACGGAGCAAGACACCAATGAAAACCATATCTTATATTTACGTGAGTTCTAGGATATATTACCACGTTATGAGATTGATGCTTATAAATATTATGGTGTTTTTTATGCCATTTCTTTCCATATGTCCTTTTTTCATTTTCTGCAAAAGTAATAGACAACATGCATAAAAGTGGAAGTAAGTATTTTATTTTCATTTCTACTCCATTTAAATAGTCTGATTAATTCGACACAAGTATTCAAAAAAGGTTAAGAACAAAAAAAACCGTAGAGATTGGATTAATTATAAATAGTCCAACCAGAACTCAAGCATTTTATTAAATAGGTGAATCCTGGCTGGATCATCAGCAATACCGTGTTTACGCATTGGGTAGAACATCATGTCGAACATGATATTTTCCTTTACCAGTTCATCGATGAAATGCCAAGAATTCTGCGGGTGCACATTATCATCATAAGTGCCATGGACCAACAGCAAGCGGCCATGAAGATTTTTCGCAGTTTTAATTAAAGAAGTCCTTTCATAACCATCCGGATTATCTTGGGGCCGCTTCATTGCAAATTCTGCCCATTTTGTATCGTAGTAGTGCCAATCGGTGACCGGTGCCACAGATATACCTGCCTTAAACTCCTGTGTATTGGTCATGGAGTTCAGAGTAAAACTGCCACCACCACTCCAGCCCCAGATGCCAACACGGTCTGGATCCACATAAGTCTGTGACTTCAACCAACGGATTCCATCCTTAATATCAACAATTTCCAAGGGACCGGAGATCATCAATGTGAGGCGATTTTCCAGTTCTTTGCTGATGGCCGTGGCATAGCGATGATCAAATTTCACAACCAGGTAGCCTCTTTCCAGAAGCATATTGTCAAAGAAGAGGGAGGTTCCCTGCCACCGATCGAACACGGTAGGCGCAGATGGCCCTCCGTATATATGAAAGATCAGGGGGTATTTCTTCCCTGGATTAAAATTTCTCGGCTTCAGGATCTGTGCCGGCATGGGGAATCCGTCCGATGTGAGGATGGTAAATAATTCAGGTGTCTGTAGATTCAGTCCCTGTAGAAGTTCCGGGCGTGATTTAGCGATCACATGCAATTGTTCGCCATCCCTGCCGTGTAGCACAAGCGCAGGCAGGGTGCTGATATTGGAATACGTATCAAAATAATATTGACCGTTTGGACTGAAACCGATCTTATGCACCCCATCATCTTTTGTGATGCGTTCCATTCCACTGCCATCAAATCGTATACGATAAAGGTGCCGTTCAACAGAAGATTTTTCCAAAGCAGTAAAATACACCTGGCCATGTTCATTATCGATATTGACCACCGCTTGCCGCAGCCAGAAAGGTCCTCCGGATGATCGCAGTGCCCATGAACCATCAGTAACCTGGTTCAACAGGTTCCCATTATTATCGAATCTATATAAATGTGCATAGCCGTCCCGCTCAGACTGCCATAGGAAATCCCCGGACTCCAGAAAATATAGATCATCATTGATGTTGACCCAGCCTTCATCGGTTTCCCTTAAGACCTGGTCGAGATTTTTTCCTGTTCTCCGATCGATAAAAAATAGGTTTAATTCAGTCTGGGCCCGGTTCATGGTTTGAACGGTGAATCGTTTATTATCCGGGTGCCATTTTACGCGGCAGATATACTCGTACGGGTCCAGCTTTACCCACTTGATCCGTGGATGAGAAATTTCCATAACGCCCACCTTCACAATTGGATTATCTGTCCCTGCTTTCGGGTAGCGCTGGGTGATTAGCCGTGGTTCTTCGGGCTTGAAATCCACATAGTGCATTTTGGTCACCGGTGATTCATCTGTCTGTAAAAATACAAGTGCTTTTGAATCATCTGACCACCAGTAACCAATATCCTGCCGTCCAAAGATCTCTTCCCAGTAAACCCAGGAAACAGAGCCATTCAGAGTGGTTTCTGAGCCATCATGGGTCAGTCGCTTTTCCCAGTTTCTTTCCAGATCATAAATATAGAGATCGTTTTCTCTGACAAAGGCCAACTTTGATCCATCTGGAGAAAAACGGGGTGATTTTTCGGTTGTTTCCGTTTTGGTTATCCGGATGAATTCAGAATTTTCCATATCCAGGATGAAAATATCTTTTTTATAGATGTATAATGCCTGCAGTCCATTGTGATCGAACGCAAGGGGCCACACTAGAAATTTCGTTGAATCTTCTTCCCCAAGGTACATCTGCAGACTGACAACCGCTTTTTCACGATCAACTATGGGCTTGAGTTCACTGGGTTTCTGCGGATCCAGTTTCAGGAATGTTCTTTCTTCTTTTGGCTTGCGGACATCAAATAGAATCGCCGTGTTATTATCCAACCAGTGATATCGATGGACCGCAGCGATCGCCCGTGCTTTATCAGTGTAGATCCATTCAACCGTAAGTTTCTCAACCTGCTGGCCATTATAGGCAGTTCCGAGCAGACAAAAAGTAATAATAAATAGGATTCTTCGATTCATGATCAATACGGTTAAGATTATTGGACTTTATTCAGGCTTATTACCCGTCATTTGCCAGCGCACCAGTTCTACGGGAATATTCCCGGCGTTATTAAAGGCCTGGAAAAAGTCTTTCATTAAAAAGGGCTTACCCTGTTCTTCCAATTGCTTGGCCCATTCGGTAACCAACCGTTCTATCAAATATTTCCCAGTGATATAGCAGGTGCCATATCCGGGCTGACGAAGATAAAGGTGTTGTTCAAACTGCAGCAGGTGGGGCTCCCGTTTCATCCAGCCCCGGGGTGTCCATTTCACATGTACCTGGCCTGCTTCTGCCATGGTCATTACATTGGCATGAGCGTACAAGGATCCCAGGCCACGGGCGGCACGCTGAGCAAGCAAAATCCATACAATTTCCCTGGAACGGGGACTGTCCTCGTACAGCCCTGCATGCATGAACATTTCTTCCACGCCAGTGGCAATCCCTTCATTCTTGTTATCAAAAATATTATAAAGCAGGGGTCCACGGCGAATAGGACTTTCATGTGGTTCATCCCGCATCTGAGCTAGATCGAACCAGTGATAAAAATGAGAATAAAGCGGTAGAGGATCATAATGCATGCCGATAGAAAAGAAATTGCGCTCATCTTCAGGTACAAATTGTCCCAT
>CATMGX010000113.1:0-3828 GCA_950067765.1 uncultured Fidelibacterota bacterium | reverse complement strand
TAAACAAAGAGACAGACTCACTTCGTTTACTTATTCCCATATCCGCTACGGATGAGTCTCTACTCGATGGTGGTGATGTGAATGTGCAAATGCGTGTAACAGGGAAAATGACAACTGGTACTTGGGTAACGATCGCAACCAGTGATGCTTCCAGCCCCAGTGCGCCGGCAGATTCGATCAAACAATTAAGTGGAAATCAAACTTTTTTCCGGAAAAAAGAGGATATTATTACTTTGCTTAAACCTCTTGGATTAGCACAGGGTGACACAATACGAATTCGAGGATCGATTAATGATAAGGTTGGTAACATAACTTATGGAACCCAGAGTGAATCATTCTTTGTTTTAGACACATTACCTCCGGCCCAAAGACCATTTTTTGGAGATACCTTATTCACATCAAATAATTTGACCAGTATTCTTACTGTAAATAGAGATACTTTATGGACCAATGATACGATTCGATTTGCATTTAATAATTGGGTGGATTCTGTAAAAACAAATGAAAAAGCATCCGGGATAAATAGATATGAGTACGCCCTTTACCAGAGCACCAAAGCAACCCCAGATGAAACAAATCCTAAAGATTGGACAAAATTCCGTGATTATCGCTCACTTGTGTTAGATACAGTAAGGACGGACACATTTGCGTTAACACATAATCTCAAATATTATGTTGCCCTCAAAGCCGTAGATATAGCAGGAAATACCTCAGATACACTCAATTCTTTCCGCACCTTAAGGCATAACGCCCCTCCGGTCATAGATACGATCGCTGCCGTTGTTGCCAAGGAAGATGTCTTATGGGATCAGTTACTGACTGTAAATGATAAAGATTTATTGATTAAGGATGCTTCGAATAATGTCGTTAAAGGGACATTGCGATCCGATGTATTTACCTATGCATTAACCACCATGAAATTGGATACGACGGCAGCACCAATTGATTCAGCCGTGGTTACCAATTTAACTGCGGCAGTTTCTGCTAGCGGTAAGGTAACTTTCACACCGACAAAACTGGATACAGCCGATTATGTGTTTCGCGTCATTGTTACGGATAATTGGACATTAAAAGATACAGTGGATATTGACATTACTGCAGAAGCAGTGAATGATCCGCCCATTATTGATTTATCCTCCATAGCAAAATTAACTTTTTTAGAAGGCGCCAATTCGGATTCCATAAATCTGACTCGGTATAGTTATGATGAGGATAATGATACCACTGATTTAAAATATACATTTAGAATTGCATCAACACTACCAAGCAAAGGTGGATACCCTACAGCTAAGGTTGGTTTTTTATCGGATTTTAGTCGTGAATATAAACAGTCATTTATTTCAAAATTAGTGGATGAATTTCCCTTATCAACCATTATTCAAAAAAATAATGCATTTGTGATCTATCCGGTGAATGTGGATCAGTTTAAAGATCCAATTAAAGTGGATTCCATCGCCATTGGTGATTCCGTTTTCTCGTGGATAACACCGACTGATACGGCATCTACAGATACAAATTATTATACATCTTCGGATATGATGTTGGAATTTACGGTCACAGATCCAGATGGTTTAACTGGAAAGGATACCGTCACATTCTTTATTAATCCGGTTAATGATCCACCAGTCTGGTCTGGTGTCCCCGACACAATAATTTTAGAAAATGATTCATTGTATTTTGATTTTGCCAATTATTTAACCGATGTGGATGACTCCACATTAACTATTTCTATTTTGCCTTTAACCTATGGGGATAATATTTCGATTGTACCCACAAAACCATATGAGACTAAACCAACGGGAATTGAGTATGCCACCAATGCCCATGTTGATACAGTTAAGTTTAAGCCTGAAGTACTTTGGTTCGGTCCCAATGGTCCATGGGTAAAAAACAAAACAGATTCCACACTCATTCAAATTACGGCCGCTGATGGCGACACATCTGCAATAGATACATTTGTCGTCAAAGTCCAGCGTGTACCACGTCCTGAGATCCGCATGTACGTTGTCCAAAACAATGCGTTCACCAATTATTACGAGATATTTCTCGTTGATTCGGTGGGTAAAACGAAGGACCTTACACTTAAAGTTCAGTCTAAATCTGTAACACTGGACACGGCGGCCGCCTTTACTTATGTAGGTCATTACAATTTCAAAACAAAGGGGACTTATACCTTTGAGGTTGCGGCGAATGGAATCGTGGGGGATACGATCATTACCCAAAACCTAGGCCTTGCATTAGCTAAAATGTATGGTGGATGGTCTGGGAGAAGTGCAGATGGTCAATTTAATGTAATTGGGAGAAATGGTGCCGTGGATTTTGATCAATCCATCATGATTTTGGATTCCACTTTATTTGAACCTTACTTCAACGATCGCGCATCCTATTTATTAGGAAATGAAGCGTTCCGTTTTAAAAAATCAGTGGAAATTTCTATGCCGGGACAGGGCGATGAAGTGGCACTATATCAAAGATCTACTGGAACAGGATGGATTGAATTGCCCTCTATTACGCAAGGGAACCGCGTCATGGCCTATACAGAAAAAATGGGCTATTTTCGAATGGGACCAAAAACATTAATCGTGCCAGGACAAACAGCACTTCAGCAAAACTATCCCAATCCATTTAATCCAATTACAACCATCGAATATGATTTAGGATTTGTGGATGGTCCACTTCAAAAAGTATCATTAACGGTATATGATATCCTGGGAAGAAATGTGAGAACCTTGGTAAATAAACAACAAGGAATTGGGAGATACCGTCTAAGGTGGAACGGTAAAGATCAAAATGGTGTGTCCGTAGCTTCTGGAATTTATTTTGTCCATTTGCTCACGGATATGGGTCGAAGTCAAACCAAAAAAGTAATGTTAATGCGATGACAAGACGTATGTCAAAAACTACGCTTTTATTCATCATGGCGATTGGATTAATCACCATGGATGCTTGTCGGAAAAAATTCTATGCCACGGCGGAAGATATGGCAGAATATGGTTGGGAATTATTTGAGACTAAAGAATATTTACCCAGTAACGCTTGGTTTTTGGATGCTGTCAGTGAAGATTCTGATTGGAAGGACGGTTACAATGGCTTAGGCTGGACTTATGCCAAGTTAATGGTTTTAGACAGCAGTATTTCCCATTTTACAACAGGATTGGCGAAGAAACAGCATCAATGGAATCCCATCGATGTGCAATCGGAAATTCTGGCTGGTCTGACCTTTGCCAATCATGCTTTAGGGAAGGATGCAAAAGTAATACAATATGGTCGAACATTCCTAGATTCTACTGTGAAGCCTCTGACTGCAGGGTGGATGTTCACCCATGATTCATTACTCAATTACCTGGATGTTCGAATTACCTTAGCCGCTTCTTATTTTGCTGTTGGAAAATTTGATTCTACAATTTTACAAGTTACGGTAATATTGGATTCATTGAATTCCAGTGAACTGCCGATAACAGATACGACCTTAGTTGGCCGAAAAGAAATGGCGAAGCAGATCATGAAACTCCAGGATTACCTCCTTTCTAAATAATTTCTCTTGAAAAAAGATTTTGAATACTGGATGCAGTATGCCCTTGTCCAGGCGGAAAAAGCATATGAAGCAGAAGAGGTACCAGTGGGAGCGGTCGTCGTTTTTAAAAATCGCATAATTGGACGGGGGTATAACCAACGCGAACGATTAAATGATCCCACTGCTCATGCAGAAATTATTGCCATTACAGCAGCGGCAAATACGCTCGAAGATTGGCGCCTCAATGATTGTTTTTTATTTGTTACAAAAGAACCTTGCCCTATGTGTGCTGGTGCCATCGTCAATGCCCGATT
>CATMGX010000112.1:0-3886 GCA_950067765.1 uncultured Fidelibacterota bacterium | reverse complement strand
ACGTTCCCAAGGGAGAAGCCCACCCTTATCAAGATGGATCTTTTGTTGGTGAGGCTATTAATGGAGTGGGGTGTGATGTTATGGTCTTGAATCAAAACGTTCATTGTACGGGAACTCATACAGAATGTGCAGGACATATTTATGATGAAGATATTTTTATCAATGATGTATTAGCTCCCGATTTTATTTTATCTGAATTGATTTCCGTCTCGCCGGTTCATTGGTCAGAAACAGAGGAAAACTACCATTGCGATGTTCAAGATATTGAGTGGGTGATTACCCGAGAAATGATTGAAAATAAAGTAACCAATTCTACCGATGGTTTGGTGATCCGAACACTTCCAAATTCGGAAGATAAATTGACGAGAAAATACCATCCAGGTAATACGCCATTTTTCACAGCAGATGCCATTCGGTATATTAATAAGCTAGGCATTATTCATTGGGTGGTAGATTTACCCACCATTGATAAATATGATGATGGTGGCCGGTTGGGAAATCATCATCTTTATTTTGAAAGATTGGCACCCTATAAAAAAACTATCACAGAATTTGCCTTTATTCCTGAAAACATTCATGATGGTCAATATTTTATGAAAATTGAAATTCCGCCTATGCAATTAGATGCGGCACCTTCCAGACCATTTTTATTTAATTTTATGGAGAATTAATGAAAAACGAAAAACCATATCCGCCCCAATATTATCATGATTATTTGGGACTGGACAAATTATTGAACAATCAGGAACTCAAAAGCGATGAATATGGTCAACACGCCCATGATGAAATGTTGTTCATTATTATTCATCAAGTTTATGAATTATGGTTTAAGCAAATTTTATATGAATTGGACTCTGTAATTGATATTTTTGGGAAGGATGATATTAATGAGTCCCATATTGGTACTGCTGTTTCCAGACTGAATCGCATTATTGAAATTCAAAAAATTCTGATTGATCAAATCCAAGTATTAGAAACCATGTCTCCCATGGATTTTCTTGATTTTAGAGATTTTTTAATTCCAGCTTCTGGTTTCCAAAGTGTTCAGTTTCGATTGATAGAAAATAAATTGGGTTTGAAACTGGAAGATCGATTCAGCTATGGTGGATCAAATTATTGCTCATATTTGAAGACAGAAGATCAGGAAAAAGTTCAGGGGTCAGAACATTTAAAATCCCTTTTTGAACTCATGGAAAGATGGCTGGAAAGAACACCATTTTTATATTGGGGAGAAACTTCTTTTTGGCAAGAATACGAACAAGCAGTGTCAACCATGCTGGCCGATGATAGACATTTGATTGACACCAATGAAAAACTATCAAATGCTGAGAAGAAAAAGCATTTAAACGAATATGCAAAAACGGAAGCATCTTTTGGTGTAGTGTTGAATCAATCCCAGCATAATAAAATGGTCGAAGATGGCCATTGGCGTCTTTCCCTAAAGGCAACCCAGGCAGCCCTACTCATATTATTATATCGGGATCACCCTATACTGCATAACCCATATCAATTATTGACAAAGTTGGCTGATGTGGATGAGTTATTCACCACATGGCGATATCGCCATGCACTCATGGTTTCTAGAATGATCGGACGAAAAATTGGTACAGGTGGATCGACAGGATCGGAATACTTAACAAAAACTGCCGAAAAACACCGTATTTTTAGTGATATTGGTGAATTAACTACTTTTTTAATTCCAAGATCATCTTTGCCAAAACTCCCTCAAGAAGTTGAAAATAATCTTGGTTTTCATTTTCATGTGAAAGATAAATAATGGATTTAAGTCTAAAAGGAAAAAATGCATTTGTGTGCGGGAGTACGCAGGGAATTGGCTTGGCAAGTGCAAAAAAATTAGCTGAACGGGGTGCAACGATTACACTCATAGCTAGGAATAAAGAATTATTAGCCTCATTGGTTTCTTCGTTAAACGGTGGAGGACATGATTATATTTGTGCAGATTTTAATGATCCTGATTCACTTCGGAAGAATGTTAAAGATTATTTGGTAAACAAAAAAATAATTCATATACTGATTAATAATTCAGGTGGCCCTCCCGGTGGCCCACTCATTGATGCGAAAGAGGAGGAATTTATTATTGCATACAATCGGCATCTCATTTGTAATCAAATATTGGCACAAGCAGTAGTACCGGGAATGAAATCTGCAGGATGGGGTCGGATTATTAATATTATTTCTACATCAGTGAAGCAGGTGATTCCGGGATTAGGTGTTTCGAATGCCACGAGGGGGGCAGTGGGGAACTGGGCAAAAACACTGGCGATTGAATTAGGTGAATTTGGCATTACGGTTAATAATATTCTACCGGGATTTACAAATACAAAACGTATTACTGATTTAGCCAACGTTCGAGCACAAGAAAATAATATGACTGATTTAGAAATATTCAATCGATGGATTAAAACTATACCATTAGGCCGTTTAGCAGAACCAGAAGAAACAGCATCCGCAGTTGCTTTTTTGGCATCTGAATCTGCAAGTTATATTAATGGAACTGATATACCGGTGGATGGGGCACGCGTAAGCGAGTAATGGAAGTACTATCCAATTTTATTAATGGAGATTATGTAAATCCAAAATCCAATAATTATTTGGATGTATTTGAGCCTGCAACAGGACAAGTATATTGCCAAGTGCCCAATAGCAATGGTGACGATATTCATCTCGCTGTTAATTCAGCAATTGACGCTTTCCCCAAATGGTCATCTTTATCGTTGGATGAACGATCTCTATATTTGAAAACAATTGCGGAAATGATTGAATCCCGCTTGGATGAATTCGCAAAATACGAATCGAAAGATACAGGGAAACCAATATCATTAGCCAAGAGTCTCGACATCCCCAGGGCAGTATCAAATTTTAGGTTTTTTGCGGAGTATGCGAGTCAATTTGAGTTTGAGTTTAATATAAATAATGATTCATCTCATAACACGGTGATTCGATCTCCTTTAGGACCAGTAGGATGTATCTCACCGTGGAACCTCCCTTTATACTTATTTACCTGGAAAATAGCACCGGCACTCATTACGGGCAATACTGTTGTAGCGAAACCGTCTGAATTAACACCATTTACTGCATTTAAATTTGGAGAGATATGCAAAGATGCCGGCTTGCCAGCTGGCGTATTAAATATTATTCATGGGCAAGGATTGACTGCTGGCGATGCATTAATCAGTCATAGTGGAATAAAAGCAATTTCATTTACGGGAGGAACGGCTACAGGGAAAGTGATTGCAACGAAATCAGCGCCCATGTTTAAAAAAATATCGTTAGAAATGGGGGGTAAAAATCCTGCTGTTGTTTTTTCCGACTGTGATTATGATGCAATGCTCGAAACGGTGGTAAAGTCTTCATTCTCCAATCAAGGACAAATATGTTTATGTAGTTCACGAATTATGGTAGAAGAAAATATTTACAATAAATTCCGAAAAGATTTTGTTGAAAAGGTCTCTGCGCTCATTGTGGGTGATCCAATTGAAGATTCCACCCAAATTGGGTCTATCACCTCGAAGCCGCATTTGGATAAAGTGATGACCTATATTGAATTGGCACAAAAAGAAGGTGGCACAATATTAACGGGTGGAAAACAAGTAACTATAAAAGGACGATGCGAAGGAGGTTGGTTTGTTGAACCGACGGTTATTGATGGTTTGATTAATTCGTGTAGAACCAATCAAGAAGAAATATTTGGTCCGATTGTCACAATTATTCCATTTAAGGATGAAGGGGAGGCCATTGATATTGCCAATGATACAGAATACGGATTATCTGCTACTATCTGGACGGAAGATATAGACAAGGCCACGCGCGTAGCGAGAAATATCGATGCTGGCGTTATTTGGATTAATTGCTGGTTGGTAAGGAA
>CATMGX010000111.1:0-3954 GCA_950067765.1 uncultured Fidelibacterota bacterium | reverse complement strand
GAACAGAAAGTGAACCGAATTGAGCCGGAAAATTTTCCATTGGATATTCTTTTTGAAGATGAAATAATTATTGCCATCAACAAACCAGCTGGATTAATTGTTCATCCCGGTGTAGGGCAAAAAACCGGTACATTGGTCAATGGGCTCGCCTATCATTTTAATCAATTGTCCGATATGAATGGCAGTCTTCGGCCAGGGATTGTCCATCGGTTGGATCAAGATACGTCTGGCGTCATTTTAGTGGCGAAAAATAATCAAGCACACGGCAACTTGGCAGCTCAGTTCGAGCATCGGACCATCCAAAAAGAATATATGGGTATCACGTGGGGATACTGGAAAGAACTAGAAGGCGTCATTGATGGTTCTTTAAAACGAAAACGAACCGATCCAACCACTTATGAGATTAACAAAACAGGACGGAATGCACTCACTTTATACCAGGTGGATATTCAAGGCCAGGTTTTAAGCCAGATTACTTTTTCACCAAAAACGGGGCGAACCCATCAAATACGTGTACATTCCGCCAGCATAAATCATCCAATATTTGGCGATGAGAAATATGGCGGTGGGGTGAATAAAACCAAAGGATTTATCCCAGAAATAACTAAACTATTAAAACAATTACTTAAAGGAATCGGTCGTCATGCACTCCATGCGAGGCGAATTTCTTTTCAGCATCCATCCACAAAAAAAGGAATTGAAATAGTGGCTCCCGTTCCAGAAGATTTAGGAAAAATTATTGAGGATTTACCTCTCATCAATGGATAGTCTGAAAAAAGTAATGTTGGAATTTTTGTCTTATCTTGAAAAAGAGAGAGGATTCTCAAACCATACCATCAAAGCCTATCAAACGGATTTAAATCGATTTATTTTATTTCTCACCCAAGAAGAAAATATATCGAATTTTAAGGCGGTCACCCGCCATACAATCCGGAATTATTTAGGGAGAGAGTTTGACCAAGGATTTTCCAGCAAAACGGTGGCGCGTCGTTTGGCCTCCATTAAATCTTTATTTAAACATTTAATGCGATCAGAGCAAATCAGTGACAATCCGGCTATTCATGTGAAATCACCTAAGATTTCTCAAACACTCCCCAATTTTATTGATGAAAAAGTCATTGATATATTAATGGAAAGTCCGGATGTTTCCACATCTAAGGGAATGCGGGATCGGGCTATATTAGAATTATTTTACAGCACTGGAATTCGACTCAGTGAATTAATTGCATTAGATATCGATTCAATTGATCCGCAAAACCAATTGGCGAAAGTCCATGGGAAAGGGGATAAAGAACGGTTGATTCCCTTTGGAAACAGAGCGAAATTTTGGGTAGAGAATTACTTGAAAAATCGTGCATTATCGTTCAATTCCGCTCCAATCCACACACCATTATTTACAAATGCAAAAGAGAAGCGTGTTCCCAAAAGTACCGTTCAAAGAAGAATTCGCAATTATATTAAACTGGTGGCAGAAGGTGAAAGGTTAGGGCCTCATATTTTACGCCATTCCTTTGCAACGCATTTGATGGATCGCGGTGCAGACATCCGTGCCGTGAAAGATTTATTAGGACATAATAGTTTATCCTCAACCCAGGTATATACTCACATTAAACCTGAAAAAATGAAGAAAATTTATAAACAGGCCCATCCCCATGGTGACTGAATAAGGAATACAGAATGACAACCACAGGAAAAGATTTAGCTTTAGATAAAATGGGCTTTACGGACCTAGGCCAAGTGCTTAGAAACTTGCCTGTAGAAGCCATTATAGAAAATATTGTTAACCATCAAGAAGGCACCCTGGGTTTAAATGGGGCCGTTATGGTGGATACAGGACGATATACGGGACGTTCCCCAAAAGATAAGTATTTCGTTGATGAAGAATCATCCAATAAAAATTTATGGTGGGGGCCCGTTAATGCCAAAATAGATGAATCAATATTTGATGATTTATATGAACAGGTTGTGGATTATTACAACCATTCAGATGATTCCAATACCTATGTTTTTGACGGTTTTGCCGGTGCAGATCCAACCTACAGACTCAATGTAAGAATTATTGCCAAGAAAGCATGGCAGGCCCATTTTGCCCATAATATGTTTATTCGTCCGGAAAATGGAGAGCTGGATGGATTCAATCCTGATTTTACCATCATTAACGCATCGGATGTTTATAACGAAAAATTTGAAGCATATGGGATGCATTCCAAAACATTCATTATTTTTCATATGGCCAAACAGATTGCCATCATTGGGGGAACGGAATATGGCGGCGAAATGAAAAAAGGTATTTTTTCTGTCCTGAATTATATGCTGCCGCTTCAAGGTGTATTGGCCATGCACTGTTCGGCTAACGTGGATAAAAATGGTGAAAATCCCGCCATATTTTTTGGTTTATCGGGTACGGGAAAGACAACACTGAGCACGGATCCGGAAAGACTCTTGATCGGGGACGATGAACATGGCTGGTCTGATGATGGTATATTCAATTTTGAAGGTGGATGTTATGCAAAAGTGATTGATCTGAATCCGGAACATGAGCCGGATATTTATAATGCCATTCGCCATGGTGCTTTGCTGGAAAATGTGGTATTCGATGAAGAAACAAAAGAAATAGATTTTACGGATGATTCAAAAACACAAAATACCCGTGTTTCATATCCCTTGAATTATATTGATAATTCTGTTTATGGCCAGGGTAAACCGTCCATGTCTGGTCATCCGGAAACGATTATTTTTCTCACCTGTGATGCCTATGGTATTCTTCCTCCTGTTTCAAAATTAACACCGGAACAAGCCATGTATCATTTTATCAGTGGCTATACAGCAAAAGTGGCAGGGACAGAGCGGGGAATTACGGAACCGGTTGCCACATTTTCGCCCTGTTTTGGTGGGCCATTTTTGACACTTCATCCTTTGAAATATGCGGAATTACTCAAGCAAAAAATGAATCTGCATCAAGTGCCGGCCTATTTGGTGAATACGGGCTGGGTGGGTGCCAGTGCTCAATCTGGCGCAAAGCGTATTTCTTTACCGGTTACAAGACAGATAATTCATGCAACCTTAGACGGAAGTATCGATTCTTCCGCTTTCGAAGCCGACCCATATTTTGGCATTATGGTGCCCCAGCGTTTAGGCGATATTGATCCAGATATACTTGTCCCGGCAAAAGCGTGGAAAGATCAAACTGAATACAACAATATTGCAAAGAAGCTGGTGAAAAAATTCCAGAAAAATTTTGAACAGTATGATTTAGGTGATGCTGACATTCTGAGTGCAGGTCCAAAAATAGATAATTAGAAAAAAGGATAAAGAATGAATATTAATTTTACCGCACGCCATTTTCGAGCACCGGATGATTTAAGAGATTATGCAGAAGATGGGGTTGTTCGATTTGAAAAACATTTTAATCGCATCAACCAATGTGAGATTGTAATGCTTCATGAAAACAGTATGTTTATGACTGAAATCAACCTCCATATCCCTCAGCATGATTTATATGCAAAATCATCCTCGCCAAACGGATTTAAATCAATCGATGAGTGTATCGATAAAATTTCAAGTCAGATTATTAAAATCGTAGATCAATGGAAAAAACACCGATAAGACTTCGATAGTTTATCTTTCCAATCGTTTGGAGTCTATTTACCAAAGCGTGTAATTTCTGCGCTTGCAAAATCAAAATCAATATTAATTAGGAAGATAAATGAGCAAATATATTTTTACGTCTGAATCAGTATCAGAAGGGCATCCCGATAAAGTCTGTGATGCTATTTCTGATGCAATTTTAGATAATCTTATAGCCCAGGACCCCGAATCTCGCGTGGCCTGTGAAACATTAGCTACAACAGGAACTGTTATCGTCTCCGGAGAAGTCACATCCAAAGGATTTGTGGATGTTGAACGTGTGGTAAAAGAAACATTAGGTGAAATTGGTTATACGGATAAAGCTTA
>CATMGX010000110.1:0-4022 GCA_950067765.1 uncultured Fidelibacterota bacterium | reverse complement strand
GTTGTTCGAATCGGGGGTGGTTTTGGCGGCAAAGAAGATCAAGCAACGCCATGGGCCGTTATGGCAGCATTGGGTGTTTCCATTTTGAATTCACCGGTAAAAGTGGTTTTAAGCCGTTTGGATGATATGCGAATGACGGGCAAAAGGCACCCCTATAGTTCAGATTATAAAATTGGACTTTCTAAAGATTTAAAAATTCTGGCCTATGAAACAACATTTTACCAAAATGCCGGCGCGTCTGCTGACTTGTCACCCGCTGTTATGGTACGAACACTTTTCCACGGCACCAATTCTTACTTTATTCCCAATGTAAAAATGACCGCTTACTCCTGCAAAACCAACTTACCGCCGAATACAGCTTTCCGTGGATTTGGTGGTCCACAGGGAATGTTTGTCATTGAATCTGCATTGAGCCATGCTGCAAAAGAATTGAGTATTTCTACTCATGAATTACAAAAAATCAATCTACTTAAAGATGGGAATGAATTCCCTTATGGGCAAATTGCGGATGGGGTTGAATTGAATTCTATTTGGAGAAAAATGGAATCAAAGTTTGATATTAAAACCATTGAAAAAGAAATAAATGATTTCAATGCAAACCATTCTGATATGAAAAAAGGCTTCTCCCTAATGCCTGTTACGTTTGGAATCTCCTTCACAAAAACGCCTATGAATCAAGCGCGAGCGCTTGTTCATATTTATACAGATGGCAGCGTGGGTGTGAGTACCGGTGCGGTAGAAATGGGACAGGGTGTCAATACCAAAATGCTTCAGATTGCTGCACAAATTTTTTCAATTACTCCAAAACGAGTTAAACTGGAATCGACGAATACGACACGGGTTGCCAACACATCCCCTTCCGCTGCAAGTTCTACGGCAGATCTAAATGGGAAAGCGCTGGAAAAAGCATGCAATGCATTAATGGATCGATTAAAAATATGCGCCGCTGACCATTTCAACGTTTCATCCCATGATGTTGCGGTGAAAGATGGCGTGGTTTATACAAATGAAAACCAAACAGATTTGACTTGGGATCAACTGGTGATGATGGCCTTTTTAAAGCGAATCTGTTTAACAGAAAACGGCCACTACGCCACACCAAAAATTAACTTCGATATGGATAAAGAAAAGGGGCATCCTTTCGCCTATCATGTGTACGGCTTGGCCCTTACCCAAGTGACACTTGATTGTATTCGTGGTACCTATGATTTTGATTCTGTAAAGATTGTTCATGATTTTGGGAAAACAATGAATCCCAGTGTTGATTTTGGGCAAATTGAAGGTGGGCTAATCCAAGGGATGGGTTGGATGACCATGGAAGATCTTCAGTATAATAACGAAGGGCAATTAATGTCCAACACCCTTTCTACCTATAAAATCCCAGATATATACTCCGTTCCAAAAACAGTCACCATTGAACCCTTGGATACAGATGGAAACGATATGGCAATTTTAAAATCAAAAGCCGTAGGTGAACCGCCACTTATGTATGGAATAGGCGCTTATTTTGCCATAGATAATGCCATTAAATCGTTTAATCCAATTTTTAATTCCACATTTGATGCACCCTTTACCCATGAAAAAGTATTAATGGGATTATATGGCCCTTTTGATTCTGAATGAATGACAATCCTAAAATCGCCTACTGGAAAAAAGTTCTATCGTTATTAAACAAAGGACAAAATGTTTTTATAGCCATGGTTGTTGATCATACCATCCATTCACCTGGTACAACGGGCGCCAAGTTATTGGTGAAAGAAAATAAAGAAATGATGGGAACAATTGGTGGCGGCATTATGGAATTTACCTTGGTTAATCGTGCATATAATATTTTGAACAATGGGAATTTCACTCCAGAAATTCAATCACTCGACCATAAAAAAACCGGGACAGATGAACAATCGGGTATGATTTGTGCTGGAAAACAAACCAATCTTTATTATGTGTGTGAGCCTGAAAAAGATAGTGAAATTGTGGATAAAATCGTTCAAAATTTGACTGAAGGTCAATCTGCCATTCTTTCAATTTCTCCAGAAGGAATGTCCCTTCATAAACAAGAGCTTGAGAATCATGATTCCCAATATTCTTTTACACAAAGTGACGATCATTGGTGTTATCAAGAACAGTTGAAAAACTATAATCGAATTGCTATTTTAGGCGGCGGTCACTGTTCTTTGGCTTTATCACGTGTGATGAAAAATCTTGGATACGATGTTTTTGTTTTTGAAACACGCGGGAATATTTCCACATTGGGAGAAAATAATTTTGCGGATACAACTAACATTTTAGATGATTTTAAAGATGCGGCATCTCAATTAAGTTTACCTGAAAATACCCAAGTTGTGGTCATGACTACCGATGTTCCAAATGATGTTCGTGGTTTATTGGGACTTTTGGATTTCCCCTTCCCTTTTATTGGAGTAATGGGAAGTGTTAATAAGATATCCGAAATCAAAAAACGATTGCATGCAAAAAATATATCTGATCAGCAGTTTTCTCGAATCGTAGCGCCGGTTGGATTAGCTATGGTGAGTAATACGCCAGAAGAAATTGCCATCAGTGTTGCTGCCCAATTACTTCAATTAAGAAATGAATCACCCAATTAATATGTCAATTACGCCAAATTTTGCAATCATAAGCCAACGTGTTTTAACACCAAAAGGTGAACGGCCGGCTGCTATCCTAATCCAAGAAGAAAAAATAATGGATGTTGTTTCTATATCCGAAATTTCTTCCGATTGTCCTGTTGAAGATATGAAAAATGATGTGGTTATGCCGGGACTTGTGGATACACATGTTCATATTAACGAACCTGGGAGAACCGATTGGGAAGGGTTTGAGACTGCCACAAAAGCGGCGGCGGCCGGCGGTATTACTACACTTGTAGATATGCCCTTGAACTGTATTCCGGTAACCACAACTGTGGATGCACTCAACCAGAAAATTGCTGCCACAAAAAATCAACTTTGGGTTGATTGCGGATTCTATGGTGGATTAATTCCAGATAACCTGCAGGATATTGAATCTTTGGCCGATGCGGGCGTTTTGGGATTTAAGGCTTTTTTAAGCCACTCCGGCATTGATGAATTTCCAAATATTAATGAAAAACATCTTCGAGAAGCACTTCCTATTTTTGCGAACAAAGGAATTCCTATATTGGTTCATGCAGAACTGGAAAATGGCGCTACCCAGTCAGAAGATCATTCCACCTATAAAAGTTTTCAGGATTCCAGGCCCAAGTCTTGGGAAAATAATGCAGTAAAATTACTCATTCAGTTAAGTAAAGAATTTGATGCACGGATTCATATTGTACATTTATCATCTGCAGATATTTTAGCTGAAATAGCTCAAACAAGGAATGATGGTTACCCCATTTCTGTAGAAACATGCCCACACTATCTTCACTTTTCTTCCGAACATATTTCAGATGGCGATACACGTTTCAAATGCGCGCCACCCATTTGGGAAAGTGACAATAAGGAAAAACTTTGGTCAGGATTGGAAAATGGGTTGATAAATTTTATTACATCAGACCATTCACCCTGTACAGCGGAATTAAAGAATTTGGAAGTGGGTGATTTTGAAAAAGCTTGGGGCGGTATTTCGTCTATTCAATTTACACTTCCTGTCATTTGGACGGAATGCAAAACGCGTGGATATTCAATGGATCAACTCATTAATTGGATGAGTAAACAACCAGCTAAATTCATTGGAAAAGATCAACAAAAAGGCCAGATTTCTCCTGGTTTTGATGCGGATTTAGTATGTTGGAATCCGGACGAAAAATATATCATTCAAAAAGAAGCCATTCATCATAAAAATAAATTAACCCCTTACGAAGGTGAATCGCTTTATGGTGTTGTGAATGCAACTTTTCTTCGGGGACAAAAGGTATATGAAAATGGAGAATTTTTAGGAAATCCAACAGGGAAAATAATTTTAAATAATAATGGATAATACATTGATTGATCTCGCTTTAGAATCAAATGGTGGTCGTACCTTATTGGCCAGCGACGACTTTT
>CATMGX010000109.1:0-4149 GCA_950067765.1 uncultured Fidelibacterota bacterium | reverse complement strand
AAGGGCTGCACCTCGCCGTGGCCGAATCCGCCGTGGGTGGGATACCGGTTATGAGAAATGCCGATATTCCCCGTAAGCAATGCCATGTTCGATTCATTGAAAACTTCCTTTGCAAGACCCATCCCTTTTTCTTTATGCATGCGATCATCATAGGTTATGATCCCGGCCGCATCCTGACCACGGTGCTGCAAATGAATTATACTATCATAAAGTTCTATAGCAACAGGCTTATGAGAATAAATGCCGGCTATACCACACATTAGATTAGGTCCACTAATTTGGGCGCAAGGCCGATGTAGCTTGCCGGCGTCAGTCTTAATAACGTTTTTTTATCTTCTTCAGGTATATTCAGCCCGGAAACGAAATTGGCCATAGCCTCTGCGTTGATAAATTGACCCCGGGTAAGCACTTTCAACTGTTCGTAAGCTTCCTGTTTACCTGTTTTTCGAAGGATGGTCTGGACAGCTTCTGACAATACTTCCCAGTGATTATCCAGCTCTTTCGACATTTGGGTTTTGTTAATAGTAATCCGGCTCAATCCTTTTAAAATATTATGCAGGGCTAAATACGAATGTCCCAAAGCCACCCCTTGGTTTCGTAAAGTAGTTGAATCAGTGAGATCCCGCTGCATTCGTGAAACAGGAAGTTTGGTGGCGAAATGATTCAGAAGCGCATTGGCGATACCCATATTGCCTTCAGCATTTTCAAATTGGATGGGATTGATCTTATGGGGCATGGTAGAGGAGCCCACTTCACCGGCTACTTTTTTTTGTCCAAGAATGCCGCGACTAATATAAGCCCACATATCACGACAGAGATCGGTCAAGATAGAATTGATACGAACCACTTGATGAAAACTTTCTGCCAGTGAATCGTGGGGTTCGATTTGGGTCGTAATTAAGTTTGGCTCGAGCCCGAGTTTTTTGATGAATCGTTCAGAAAAATTTAACCAATTTACTTTTGGATAAGCCACCATCTGGGCGGACCAGGTTCCTGTAGCGCCGCCAAATTTTCCCAACAGCGGATGAGATTTCATTTGAGGAATTTGTCTATCAAGGCGCGAACAAAACACGGCCAATTCTTTTCCGAAGGTTGTGGGTGTTGCGGGCTGACCGTGAGTCAAAGCAAGCATAGATGCGTTCTTTGATTCCCGAGCCAGTTTTTTCAATTCTTTATTTAAAGAAAGTAGTGTCGGTAGATAAACCTGTTTCAGCCCATCTTGCCACATGAGCGAATAGGATAAATTATTTACATCTTCAGATGTGAGCGCAAAGTGAATCCACGGATGGAGCGCCTTTTTTACTTTCCCTTGAATGTAATATTCGATTGCTTTTACATCATGGTTTGTGGTGGCTTCAATTTCTTTAACCTTTTCCGCTGCGGTGGAATTAAAGTTTTCATATATTTTTCGCAAGCGGGATTGTACTATCTTGGAAAATGGCGGTAACTCTTTGATTCCTTTTTCATTCCCTAAAGCAATAAGATATTCAATCTCTACTTTGAGTCGATAATGCATGAGAGCTGATTCGGAAAAATAAACAGACAGATCTTTTACACTATTGTAATAGCGACCATCTAATGGTGATGTGTGACGGCTCAATGTTCTTTCCTTATTGGCGTTGAATGGATTAACGAAATTTTCCATAGACCATTTATTTTTTTACATATAATGGATTCTGACCAATTCTTTTCAGATATTTTTCCATCATCATCAATTATCAATTGGGTTATTTTCAATGAATCATTTTCATTTTGCGCAAAAGCATTTACGGAAAATAAAAGGGTTAATACTATTATTAAACGATTCATATTAGTTCCTTTATATAAAAAGATTAAAGGGCTTCAAATTCTTTTCTTTTATTCTCAAACTAATCACCCATTGTTTTAGGCTCTTTCATCAGTTCTTGCATTGCCGCCATAGCCTTGAGATGGTCTTCGTCATTTGATTTAATCATTTCAATTCCCCAACCGACTTAATATTTATAAAAAGTTAATCCTTGGTTTCATACCAAACAGAAATGAGATGCTGTCCTGGTTCGACACTTCCCCCGCATGATGTTTGTTTTATATCAACCACCTTTATTCCTGGTTGACTTTCCATCCAGACATTAATCTCTCCTTCAAGGGTTTCAGCTATTTTAGATTTGCCAAAGTATCGGCCGCATTTAGAAAAAAACTTTACTTTCATTTTAACTCCTTTTTGTTGCCACAGAGATCACGTATTATTTATTTTTCTCATTAAATTCTTTGCGTGATTTGCGCCTTTGTGGTTATTGATTTAAAATTCTTTTCGCCGCTAAAGCACAATTCCCCGGATCAAGAATGGTAAGCACCGGTGTATTACTTGGCATTTGCAAAGTGGAATGAATATTCACCAGCATATCTGTTTTATCTGCAAAAGGTGGACACCCAATGGTTGGAAATTCACAATTGGCAGCCACAAATCCGGATAGCGCATTGGACCGACCGGCGATGGTGATATACACAATATCTTTTCCATCTTTATTCGCGGTCAAAATATCTAAAACTTTCAACGGTTGTTTGTGGGCTGATGCTACATGCTGTTCCCAGGCGATTCCGTATTCATCCAGTTTATCAGTTATATTTTTTGCATGGGGTTCGTCTGAAATAGAGCCCATGATAATGACTGCTTTCATAAGACTTCCTTTAAATTTTCATTAATTCTATCACTAACCGGCTTCCCCGCATCGGGGAATGGAAACACTCCACCCGTAATAGTCTCATACAAATAGATGTAGCGGCTCGATAGTTCGGCGACCAATTCTTCTGGCGCTTCAGGTAAAGTTTCATCATTATACGGATCACAATTATCTACAAACCAAAGACGTAAAAATTCTTTATCAATATTCTGGGGTTCTTGTCCGGCGACCATGCGTTCATCATATGTTTTAGCAATCCAGTAACGGCTTGAATCCGGCGTGTGGATTTCATCAATGAGTCGAATGGTTCCATCGGTATCAAGACCCATTTCATATTTTGTGTCCACCAACACCATGCCATTTTCAGCCGCTTTCTTTTGTCCGAATGTAAAAAGTTCCAACGCCTTTTCGCTGCAATAATCCCAGTCTTCCTGCGTCATCCAACCTTCACTCACAATTTCATCAGGTGCAATAGGACGATCGTGATGTTCTTCCTTGGTGGTGGGCGTAAGCATATTGGAGTCAAGCTTTTGATTCTTCACTAATCCTTCCGGTAAATCATTTCCGCAATATTCGCGGTCGCCGTTATTATAAACCGTCCAAAGGGATGTGCTTGTGCTGCCGGTAATATATCCGCGAACCACAAATTCAATGGGGAAGACGTCACATTTATTTGCAAGGGTTACATTGGGATCGGGAACGGAAATCACATGGTTTGGAATAATATGTTTTGTTTGTTCAAACCACCATGCGCTGGTGAGATTCAAGACCTGCCCTTTAAAAGGAATAGACGCCAACACACGATCGAAGGCACTTTGGCGGTCCGTGGTAATAAGCGCAACTTTATCGCCGAAATCATATTGGTCTCGTACCTTGCCCGTGCGTTTGTTTCCATTGGGCAAAGCTGTCTCGGTTAAAGTGTTATTTAATTCCGCCTTAATGCGGTCTTTATAATGTTCAGTTGATTCGATAGCATTCATGAGATAATGGGTTGAATAATATGTGTGAGTCCAAAATTTGTTTAAAAACAGTTTCAATATTACCGCCATTCACGGTCACATTCCATATAACACCGCGCTTAATTTCGGTTATTCCATCAATTTCAAATCGTTCCGTCAGGGATTCGAATTTCGCCCGTCCGATCATATCTTCTTTTTGCCGAACTAAGAAAGAAGCGGTGTTTTCCGCTGATACGGTTTTGCTGATGAATTCCTTATTAGAATTATAGAGTTCGCCTGTTTTGTCAATTTTTTGCAGGATGGACTTTCGCTCTCCGTCCGTGGATATTTCCCAATGGGTTTGGCGCGTAATAGAAACATCGTATCGCAAATGATCCAATGCATTATGGACGGACGCAGCTTCATTATCAGTAATAATCATATCAATGACCCATTCCGTTGAATCGCCGTTCAATTCGTAATTTGCTACTTTATAATGTGGGCGGTCAAAAGACAATGTGTGGTCTGAAATTGGATTTCCGGTTTCAATA
>CATMGX010000108.1:0-4223 GCA_950067765.1 uncultured Fidelibacterota bacterium | reverse complement strand
TTTAGAGTTACAAATCTTCCTTTGTTATTGAAATATGCATGAGCAGATTCCTTATCAATAGAAATTTTCATGTCACTTAATTCCCAATCATCTTCAATTGTATTAAAGGAGCTTGCAAAATCGAGAAACTCTGAAGCATTGAATTTCTTCCCCATTTCATATAATACATAATCATCTGTTACATAATTATAGAAATTGTTTTTGTCACTGCTTTCAACAGAAAAAGAATCAAACATCCCTAGAATTGTATCTTTGACATCCTGTTCCGTTATTTCTTGATAAGAACTGCAACCACATAATAGAAAGGTTATTGATAGTATAATTATTTTTTTCATTTTATTCTCCTTTATTTGAGCCAGAGGCGTTTCATATGGGAAATTACACAGTATTATCCCACAAACAAAAAAGCCCCACGCTTGGGGAGGCAGATACTTTGAACCGGCGTCTGGATTCCATATTTATGGAGGAGTTAGAGTAAGGATCGAGAGTTGACTAGAAGTCAACTCTCAACTCCTAAACTATTTCGCCACTTTCCTGAACTTTAGGAGGTAGCGGTCCATTGTGTGTCGTCCTTCGTCGAAGCCTGTAATAGAATGATCGTCATCAGGATTCCGAAGCATATCAGAACTTTCTACAAGCTCAAAACCGTGGGAAGTACATTCGTCGATAACAACCTGTTCGTTTAAGCGATGGGTTTCATCATCCCATCCTGGACGATCTGTGGCAACATCCACGATACCGAGAATTCCGTTCGGTTTCAAAGCTGCGTGCAATTCCGCAAGAAGTTGATCGCGGGGCGTTTTTGTATCGTGGTAATTTCGGATGGAAACCATTACATTGATACTACCAGCCGGGAGATCCGACGGCTTTGAAAATATCTGTACATTTGAAAGGTTAGCTTCTTTAATACGTTCTTCAATTTTGTCAAGAGTATCGTATCGCCCTGAGCCGTAGAATCCCATCATGCAATATACCTTACCGTCGTCGCCCATAAGTCGGGAAAGGAGATGTGTATTGTATCCTCCGCCGGGCCAAAGATCGGCCACTGTTATACCGGGTTCAATTCCCAAGAACGTGTAGACATCGATGGCTTTTCGGTGTGCATCTTGTTCTTTCTCTTCAGAAGAGCGTGCGGGATCATCGAGAACGGATCTATCAAGAGAAGCAGGTTTACTACAGGATGAGAGCACAATCATTCCCAGTAAAGACACCAGAACAGTAAAGTTTTTCATTTTAAACTCCTTTATTTGAGCCAGAGGCGTTTCATAACGGAATTTACACAGTATTGTCCCACAAACAAAAACCTCCGCTAATGGGCGGGGCTTGGTGGTTAATTAGTTACTTATTTGCCCATCCGGATCAACCGTCCCGGGCGTTGTCCAGTTAATTCATCATTTTCAATCACAATTTCCCCAGAGACGATTGTGGCACGGTAGCCTTCAGCCCTTTGCAATAAGCGTTGTCCACCGGCGGGAAGGTCCTGTACCATCTCCGGGGAGAATAACTTCAACCTGGCTATATCAATAATATTGATGTCTGCTTTCATGCCCGTTTTTAATTCACCACGATCTCGTATTCCAAGATAATCTGCATTTTTTTTTGTTAGGGTATGAATGGCTTTTTTCAGTGGAATTTTATCGCCGGTTTGCCGGTCTCTTGTCCAATAGGAAAGAAGATAAGTGGGAAAACTACCATCACAAATAGTGCCAACATGAGCGCCCCCATCGGATAATCCGGAAAGTGATTGGGGATGATTCATCATTTTCAGGATATTATCGTAATTAAATTCGGTGTAATTGTAAATGGGGAAATAAAGCAGCGCTTTCCCATCCTGTTTCAGCATGGCATCATAAATGGATTCCAATGGACTTTTACCTGCTGCTTTCCCTTTGTACAAAATGGATTTTTCAATGGGTTGTTCGTAATCCGGGTTTTCACCCAACTCAAATAATTTTGCCGAAACTGTATCAATTTGTTGAAGAAAATAATCAACAATGGGCGGAATGGATGTGCCATCTACTGCAAGCCGTTCCGAATTTTCCTTGAGTATTTGTGTTTTAAATTTTGGGTCATGCATTTTCTTCACCCGGTATTCCAAAGATAAATGACTAATTTTCTTGTAGCTGGGGAATCCCATGAAAGGATGAAAAGTACATTGCAAACCCACCATGACGCCGATTGCCCGGGGTGCAACCTGCATGAATATTTTTATGCCCTTGGCATTGGCTTTTTCAACACGGTCAATAATTTTCAGCCATTGCCCCGGTTCAAAATCCCGCTGCATGACAGAAATAGATGTGGGGTGATTTTCCCCACCCGCTTGGGCGAATGCTTCCACAATATCAAATTCAGAATCAAATTTGTCGCTGCCCCGTTCCATGTCAAAATCGCTTACTGCCTGTAGTACACCGTGATTTAAACGGTGAAAAGCTTTGGCAATACCCACCAATTCTTCCAATGATGATTCAGACGCCGGCGTCCATTCGCCATCGGCTGTGCGGTGCACATCGGACCGACCAGTCGTAAAGCCGAAAGCACCTGCTTCCAATCCTGCCCGCACAATATTTCGCATTTTTACAATGTCGTCTTCCGTTGCTTTTTCCTGTGCCAAGGCCCGCTCACCCATGACAAAAACCCGGACAGGATCGTGGGGAATCTGCACACCAAAATTAATGGTGTGGGGCAGAGCATCAATGGCATTCATATATTCGGGGAAATGGTTCCAGTTCCAAGTCAACCCTTCCGCAAGGGCTGTCCCGGGAATATCTTCGACACCTTCCATAAGACGAATGAGCCTATCATGATCCGCTTCGTGAACAGGTGCAAATCCCACGCCGCAATTTCCGAGAATGGCGGTGGTAACACCATGGTTCACCGAAGGACGCAATTCTTCATCCCAGGTAATTTGTCCGTCATAATGGGTATGCAAGTCAATGAACCCCGGCGTAACAATCGCATCTTTGGCATCAATTGTTTTTTGAGCCGAACCGTGACATACTCCTATTTCGACAATTGTACCGTTCAGGATTGCAAGATTTGCCGAATATCCCCATGAGCCTGTACCATCGAAAATTGTGCCGTTAATAATTTTTAAATCATATTCCATGTTTTTATCTATTCATTTTTTATCAAGTTTTGTGAAAATCCCCGAAAGTATTAATCCGGAAATAATATGCCATACGCCCCAAAAAGCAGTAATCATGGCGGCGCCCCCAATATTCTGAAAAAAGCCCAATAATATCACCAGACCCAATCCGGAATTTTGGATGCCTACTTCAAAAGTTAGGGCCCGACGGGAATCCATGGGCGCTGAAATAAGTTTGCCTGCAGAAAATCCAATCAATAGTGCCATGATATTATGAAGAATTACAGTGGGCACAATGATGTTTGCATAGGCCAAAAAGTTGGCATAATTATTCACAAAGGTAACCACAATGAATCCGATTAATATAAAAAAGGAAATAAAGCGCATGGGCTGATAAAGAAACTTTGCCACCTTTTTACCTTTATAGGCCACCACCATTCCCAAGATTAATGGAATCAATAGCATGAAAGTTGTTTGGACTAAAAAATCTTTCACATCCAAGCCAATGGATTGAATAAGGGCTGAAACTTCCGGGTTAAATCCAGACCAAAAGACGATAGAAATAGGTGTTAACAATACGGCGAAAATGCTGGAGATTACTGTTAGTGTAACCGAAAGCGCCACATCACCACGGCTGATGGATGTTAAAAAATTGGACACATTTCCACCGGGGCAGGATGACACCACAATCATACCAAGAGCCACACTGGGGGGTGGCTGCAAAATGATGGTAAGCAATAAAGTGAAAAGGGGGAGTGCAATTATCTGTCCAACAATGCCAGCGAATACCAGGCGAGGACGCTTTTTTAATTCAATAAAATGCTCGATCTTCAACCCCAAAGCCACACTGAACATAATGAGTGCCAAAAAAATGGTGAGCATCCGCTGGCTCGATACATCAATAATTAAGGTTACATCATCCAATGTTTAATCCTTCATGTTTCCCACCCTTGAAAGTTTCTTCTTCCTTCTTATTACCATTAGGATAATATTCGATATGTTTTTCTGTTTTACTTCTTTATTTGAGCCAGAGGGGTTTCATTTAAGTAATAGATTTTTTGGTATAAGTATACCCCTGCACCTACAGGGTCACCATAGTCATTGGGTGCTGCAAGACTTGAACTTGTGGCCCCTGCCT
>CATMGX010000107.1:0-4422 GCA_950067765.1 uncultured Fidelibacterota bacterium | reverse complement strand
AGCTTAAAATTAAATTTTATTTTTCTGATACAGTAAATCAATCTTCAGAAGCCATTGATTAGTTAAATGAAACGCCTATGGGTCATCTTATTTACGATACTAATCTTTTCCTGTGAAGATAAAGAAAACTCCAAAAACATGGTGATATGTGCGACTGTTTCTTGAAAATAAATATTGCTAAAGATTCAACTGTAACAGTTTCATGGGATATCACAGCGGTAGATGGTTTTAGTCAAGAAGATATAGGTCCCCAGATAGGTAAAGGTGAATTGGCAGGTAACATCAAAGATGGACAAATATGGATAAACATGAACCCAAGAATAGCAGATTACAATATTTTTCTGAATGGTTATTATTCTAATGATGGGCTTCATGGACGGAAAACTATATCTGGAGATATAGTATTGAAAAGGGGACTCCAAAAGTTTGAAGTGCAATTTTTTGAGCGGGGCGGACAGGAATCTTTGGATGTAAAATGGAAAGGGTTAAAATTTGAATGGCAAGAGATCCCAGCGTTTAAATTTTATACTACAATACATTAAAACTCTAAGACCTTATAATGAATATTATAATTACGTTAGAATTAGTTACAAATCCGAAATAGAAATCAATCCGTGATTTCTTTAAATAAAAAACAAATTTCAGAAATGGTTTCCATGAAGGAGGCCATCCATGCTATGAAGTCTGCTTTCATCCAGTTAAGCAGCGGTGATGCCCATGTACCTACTCGTTTGAGTTTGGATCTCCCGGATAAAAATGCCACATCCCTGATTATGCCGGCTTATGCAATTGGGAGTCCCTACTATTGCGTGAAGATCGTATCCGTAAATTATTCAAATCCCCATAAAGGTCTGCCTCTGATTTATGGCGTGGTTCAAGTTTTTGATGCTTCAAAAGGCAACCACGTAGCGACCTTGGATGGAGAATCCATTACGGCGATTCGAACAGCGGCAGCATCTGGATTGGCCACAGATCTCATGGCAAAAAAGGATGCAACTATTTGTGCAATTTTTGGGACAGGTATTCAGGCTGCTTCTCATATAGAAGCAATCATGGAAGTTCGGGAAATTGAAAAGTTCATTGTATTCAGTCGAAATGATGACACTGCTGCAAAATTTTGTGATTCACATTCCAAAAAGGTCAATTGTGAAATTGGATCTCAAGCAACCTTAAAAGAAGCCGATATAATTTGTACAACTACACCATCTCAGTTGCCACTGATTGAATTTGGAAACATTAAATTAGGTAGTCATTTGAATGTCATTGGGTCACACCAGCCAACGATGAGGGAGGTGTCTTCAGATATAGTTATCCAGTCTAAAATCATCGTTGACCAAATGAAAGCCTGCAAAAAAGAAGCGGGAGACCTCATAATTCCGATGGAAGAAGGACAATGGTCCTTTGAAAAAGTTCATGGCGAATTGGGGCAGGTTGTAGCCGGTGAAATCCCGGCCCGGGAATCAGAAAATGAAGTTACTTTATTTAAATCGGTGGGAAATGCTATCCAGGATCTTGCCATGGTAAATTTGATACTGAAAAAATTGAATTATGATTGAGATAAAAAAACTGAAAAATTGGCAAGCGCCAGAAGATTGGTTTGAGATTCAAACCATCGATGCCCATACGGGTGGGGAACCGCTTCGGATTATCATTTCCGGGTTTCCGAAACTAAAGGGAGCGACTCTTTTAGAAAAACGCGCTAGTGCTAAAAATGATTTTGATCAAATTAGAAAAGCACTCATGTGGGAACCGCGGGGACACGCGGATATGTACGGAGCACTCATCGTGGATTCTGATACGCCTGGCGCAGATTTTGGGGTCATTTTTATTCATAATGAAGGATATTCCACGGGCTGTGGTCATGCAGTCATTGCATTAACAAAAGTGTTTGTGGAAACTGGATTAATCGAAAAAACTGAACCCGTCACAGAAGTGAAAATGGATGTTCCTTCAGGGTTTATTCGCTCTTTTGCAGAAGTAAGACATGGAGAAATCACAAGCATAGGATTTCACAATGTACCTTCATTTGTACAGCAAATGGATTCAATTGTGAATGTACCGGGATTGGGAAATATTCGGTATGATTTGGCATTCGGTGGTGCATATTACGCATTTGTTGATGCAGCCCAAGTTGGTTTGGATTGTACAGAAGAATACCACGATGAACTCATCGAAAAGGGAGCCTTGATCAAGCAGGCAATTATGACCTCTGTTAAAATGGATCACCCAACCGAACCAGAAATGAATTTTTTATATGGCACAATCTTTACCGGACCACCAAAAAATTCAAATAACCACAGTCGGAATGTTTGCATTTTTGCGGAAGGTGAAGTCGACAGAAGTCCAACGGGAACTGGTGTCAGTGCCCGTGCTGCAATTCACTATGCACGTGGTGAAATTGGTATTAGTGAATCCATTACCATCGAAAGTATTATTGGCTCTACTTTTTCGGTTAAGGTTGATGAAATAACAACTTTTGGAAAATATCAAGCAGTCATCCCTGAGGTAAGAGGGATGGCGTTTCTCACTGGGAAAAACACCTTTTGGATTAATCCCAATGACCCCTTGAAGGATGGTTTTATTTTGAGATGAAACAATTTGGAATCTTAATTATGTTTTTTTCATTGTTAATTGGTTCTGATTCGATGTCATTTACCATTCCAACCATTGAATTAAATAAGAGAACAGATCTTCAAACGATTGTGGATCAGGAAGATGGTATTTATTTAGGGCATCCAAGCACGGTTCTTTTAGAAGATGGGAACACGATTCTTATTGTTTATCCAAAAGGGCACGGTAAGGGAGAGATCATTTATAAACGCAGGGAGATTGGGTTGGAACTTACGAAGACATTGTGACCCTTCTAACCCGCAAGGGGCTGATTACCCAGCAAGAGATATTGGATGAGTTGAGGGCGATTAGAGTTCGGGATGAACGGGAGAAGAATTAAATGAAACGCCTCTGGCTCAAACAGCCTCACCAAGCGTGAGGCTGTTTTGTTTATACCAAGAACAGGCTCACAGCTTTTTACATATCGGCTCTTAAAATTTCTGTGTAATTTCCAGTATGAAACGCCTCTGGCTCAAATAAGGGAGTAGAAAATGAAAATCACAAATATTACTACTTATCAGGTTGATTTGCCTTTACACGAAGGAAATTACAGTTGGTCGGGGGGCAAAAGTGTAGATGTATTTGACTCCACTGTCGTAATAGTCGAAACAGATGAGGGATACACTGGGGTAGGTGAAATTTGCCCTCTTGGTCCAGCCTATTTGCCATCCTTCGCCAGAGGGGCAAGGGCAGGTTTGGCCGAATTATCACCCCTTTTAATAGGCATGGACCCCACTGCCCTCGAAGTATTAAACAGACACATGGATATTAACCTTAAGGGCCACCCCTATGTAAAGTCGGCCCTTGATGTTGCCTGCTGGGATATCCTCGGCCAAAAAGCCGGGCTGCCTGTAGCCATTTTATTAGGGGGTAAATATGGAAGCAATTTTAAACTTTACAGAGCTATTTCTCAGGAATCACCCGAGGCAATGGTTAAAAAGGTTGAGAAATATAAAAATGAAGGCTACACCAAATTTCAATTGAAAGTTGGGGGAGATTATCAAACCGATATAGAACGAATACATGCTGTAGCTAAAATTATGGAGAAGGGTGACACACTGGTAGCCGATGCCAATACGGGTTGGCTTATGCATGACGCAGCCAAAGTTGTTGCTGCCGTAAGAGAATTAAATGTGTATATTGAACAACCCTGCCTGTCTTACGAAGAATGCCTCAACATTCGACAACGCACCCCCCTGCCCTTTATATTAGACGAAAACATTGATGGGATAAGTCAAATTTTGAGGGCATATAACGATAGAGCCATGGATGTCGTAAATATCAAAATCAGCAAATTTGGTGGTTTAACAAAAGCCAAACAAGCCAGAGACTTGTGCGTATCCCTTGGCCTTGCCATGACAATTGAAGACACATGGGGGGGAGATATCGTAACTGCGGCCATAGCCCATTTAGCCCACAGTACTCCTACTAATTTTTTATTTTCGAGCACGGATTTCAACAGCTATGTTACTCAAAGCATAGCCGACGATGCCCCCCAGAGACAAAATGGATGTCTATCAATTAATCAAAGTCCCGGATTGGGCGATCCGTACTTTACCTGCGATAGTAATGAGAGTGTCAATTTTTTTACATCTCAAAAATTACAAACCTCCTAATATTTAGGTAAACCAGGACCATAAAATCAGTTAAATAGAAATAGAAGTAACAGACGTTGTACGTATATATTCACAAAAGAGGCTCTCATGAATGATTCAAACGAAAATTCCTTTTTTACTTCCAGGTGGACCATGTTGTTGGCTATGCTCGGCATGGCTGTTGGCACAGGGAACATTTGGCGATTCCCTCGCATTG
>CATMGX010000106.1:0-4441 GCA_950067765.1 uncultured Fidelibacterota bacterium | reverse complement strand
AATAATGAATATAACAATACTTTAGAATCGGGACAGTTGGTTCTGAATGATTCCGGCGCAGAATCACCCATGCATTATGCCAGCGATATTACACGGACATTTCCAGTAAATGGCAAATTTAATAAACGTCAAAAAGCCATTTATCATATTGTATATGAAATGCAATTCGAAGCATTTAACTATTGCGAACCAGGTAAATCTTATAAAGATGCTCACTTAAAAGCAGCTTCTATCGCTGTGGAAGGATTGAAATCTCTAGGATTAATGAAGGGGAAAGTGGAAGATGCCGTTGCCACAGGTGCCCATGCCTTATTTTTTCCTCATGGCCTAGGGCATATGATGGGATTGGATGTGCATGATATGGAAGGATTAGGAGAAGATCTGGTTGGATACGACCATAAAAAAGATCGAAGCGATCAATTCGGTTTAGCTTATTTGAGGTTAGCCAAAGAACTTGAACCTGGCTTTGTACTCACAGTGGAACCAGGATTATATTTTATTCCCCACCTAATCGATCAATGGAAAGCGGATAAAAAAAATAATGACTTTATCAATTATGATAAGTTGGATTCTTATCGTGATTTTGGTGGCATTCGAATTGAAGATAATATTGTCATTACAAATGAGGGATATCGAATCCTCGGGCCACCTATTCCAAAAACAATTGACGAAATAGAAGATCTGATGAAGGATAATGCGTAAGGTCATTTGGTTTTATTTATCTTCATTCGGCATCATGTTTGCTGTGCTATCCTGGCTTCAGGAATCGGGTATTATGCCGACTGATATTGGTTTTTTAAAAGGATTCGCAGCATTAGTGACTGGCACTATTTTATATTTTACCATACCGAGATTATTAGACTAATTTCTTTTTGTCTCTGCCCATTGGCGAATTAGGTTCACCAAAACAATGTAAGGAATTATCATGGCATCTGCGTTAAACCAGAATCAATTAACTAGGCGATTATTTCTTAAAAAAGCAGGATCACTTGTCTCTGCTGCGGCCGTATCACCATTTGCAATTTCTACACTTCTCTCAGGTGGATCTGATGATAATCGTATCATTATTGTTGGTGCCGGTCTGGCGGGATTATCCTGTGCTTATGAATTAGATAATGCCGGTTACAATGTTATTTTACTGGAAGCCCGAAAACGACCTGGGGGTCGGGTGAGGACTTATCGTGATCCTTTTGCAGATCACCTATATGCTGAAATGGGCGCCGAGTATGTAGATAGTACGGACACCTACGTTCGTGATTATTGTAAAAAATTCAATTTAACCATTTTACCTGCTAAACAATACGACGGTGCGTACGTCCGTGGAAAACATCTATCTATGGAGGGATTAAAATCGGGAAGACTAAGGTTGCCCTATCAGGGGACACATAGTGGTCAGTTATTTGGCCAAGAAGTACCATATATTCAACAATGGATTGACCTTGTCAAAGAAAAGGGAGAACAATCGGCCGACGTTTTAGCTTTAGATAACTTATCGATAGAAGCAATCCTGAAGGAAGGAAATGCGCCAAAGGACATTATTGATTTATATACTTATACCAATGCCACCGAATCCACAGCTGTCCCATCAAAAATGTCAGCGCTTTATATGGTACTGGCCAATTCGAGAACATCGGCATTCACTGAAAATACAGAAGAGGGAAGGATCTTTGGAGGGAATGATCAGCTCCCGAAAACATTCGCGAAAAAACTAGCAAAAAAGATTAAATATAATCGGCCTTTAACCCGATTAGATTTTAATGAAAAAAATGTCACTGCTTATTTTGTGGAAAAAGGAAAACAGCATTCCATTACCGGAATAAAATGTGTTTTAGCTTTACCGCTCCCTGTTCTTAGAAAAATCAGAATCACCCCAGGATTTTCAGATAAAAAATCCCATTGCATTGATAAACAATCTTATGGGCATGTAATGAAAGTGGCCATGCAATACCGTCGTCGGTTTTGGGACCAGCCTGGTTCAATTGGGCAGCGCATTTTTACAGATACTCCCTTACGGCGCGTTTACCATTTTTCAATCGATCAACCAGGGCCAAGGGGAATTCTATTGTCTTTCACATCTGGAGATGATGCAAGGAAATTGGGTCGAATGAATGAACATAATCGAATGGAAGTAAGTAGAAAAACTTGTGCTGATATTTGGCCCGAAGCACCGAACCATTGGGAAGGTGGCGTCACTAAATATTGGAATGAGGATCCCTGGGTAAAGGGAAGCTATTCAGTAGCAGGTGTTGGTCAGAAAGATTTCCGCAAAATTTTAGCCCAACAGGAAGGACCGATTTTTTTTGCGGGCGAACATACGGCGATACACAGAGCTTCAATGAATGGTGCGATTGAATCGGGTGTTCGAGCCAGTGCTGAAATCAAGCAAGTTGGATGAAGACTTCCGTTTTTGATACACCTGCACCATTATTGTCAAAAAATGAAGCGGGCCAAATTGCTCTAAAATATTTTGGCATCAAAGGGACCGCTGAATCTTTGGTGAGCGATCGAGATCAAAATTTTAAGATTATTGACAATCACCAATCATATATATTAAAAATTTCCAATGCAGCTGAGGCATATGATGTGTTGGATATGCAGAATATGGCCATGAAACACTTGGCGGCGACAGATAATAATATGAAACTGCCAATGGCGATTCCATCCATCAATGGTGATGGTATTATCCAAATTGAATCGAATGGCGAATCGAATTGGGTTCGTCTCCTTCATTATGTTGATGGCCAATTTTTAAAGGACGTTTATCAATCGAATGATAGCCTTTTCAAATTGGGCGTGTTTTTGGGGAAACTTGATTTTTCTCTTAAAGGATTTAACCACCCAGCATCAAAAAGGCCTTTTCCATGGGATGTATGTTTTGTTGATTTTTTAAAAACACATCATTATAAAAATATCAAAGATAAAATATTGGTTGAATGGTTTATGAATCAATATGAGATTAGTGTATTACCTCTGGATGATCAATTACGAAAAATGGTCATTCATAACGATGGTAATGATTATAATGTGCTGGTGAATAAAAATGGCAAAACGACAGGTATCATTGATTTTGGTGACATGATTTATTCATATGTGGCCTTAGAGCCAGCGGTTTGTATGGCTTATGTCGCCTTAGATAAAGATAAGCCTCTACACGCTATTTCACAGGTTTTAAAAGGCTTTCATCAATCATTTCCCCTCAATGAAAATGAACTGAAATCCGTCATTTATTTAATGTGCCTTCGTTTATGTATTTCAATTACCATTGCATCCTATCGACAATCTCTTTTCCCAGAGAACACTTATTTATCCGTATCTGAATCTCCAGCCAGAGAATTTTTAAATAGAATGAAAAGTGAAAATTTGGCGATGTGGTCAGATAAGTTAATTGGCTGTGTAAATGCTTGATAAAAATTCGATCCGCTCCCTTCGGGAAAAACATTTGAGCCCAACATTAAGTCTATCTTATGCGGAGCCACTCCATATTATTCGTGGTGGAGGTCAATATCTTTATGAAGCGAATGGGAAACAATACTTGGATGCGGTGAATAATATTCAACATGTAGGTCATTGTCATCCAAAAGTAGTGGAAGCTGCTCACAGTCAATATAAAAGACTCAACACCAATACGCGCTATTTGGATGAGGCTATTGTTAATTATGCCAAGGCATTGACGGATAAACTTCCACCAGGTTTGGATGTGTGTTTCTTCACAAATTCTGGAAGCGAAGCCAATGATTTGGCTTTGAGAATAGCCCGCCATTTTACCCAGAGTAAAGAAACAATTGTATTGGACGGCGCTTATCACGGAAACCTGTCTTCACTCATTGAAATTAGCCCATATAAACATGGGGGTCCAGGTGGCGAAGGCGCTCGCAATTTTGTCAATACAATATCCATGCCGGATAGTTATCGAGGGAAGTATCGTGGTGAAAAATCGACAATAGGATATGTTCAAGAGGTGGTTGAAGCAATTGAGGAAATCCATCACAAAAATAAAAGGGTATCAGCCTTTATTACGGAAGCACTCATGGGATGCGGTGGCCAATTGGTTTTACCGGAGGGATTTTTAAAACAATCATTTGAATTGGTTAGAAATGCCGGTGGTCTCTGCATTTCGGATGAAGTTCAAATTGGATTTGGTCGGATGGGCAATCATTTTTGGGGATTTCAAACGGAAGATGTAATCCCTGATATTGTTACCATGGGAAAATCCATGGGAAATGGCCATCCGCTATCAGCAGTGGTGACGACGAAAAAGATTGCAGACAATTTCAATAATGGTATGGAATATTTTAATTTATTTGGAGGGAATCCCGTTTCTTGTGCGGTGGGGCAGACCGTTTTGGATGTGATTGCGGAGGAAAATCTTCAGGATAACGCACTGGATGTTGGGACGTATTTATTGGATCAATTAAAAGTACTGAAATCCAAGCATGAAATC
>CATMGX010000105.1:0-4462 GCA_950067765.1 uncultured Fidelibacterota bacterium | reverse complement strand
TTATAATTTCGGGTGGCCGGTGGTTCAAATGGCATGGAATCCTGCTGCTTCACGAGGTTGGTGCAGCCGGAAAAGATTAAAATAATTAAACCAGTTAATTGGCCATAATGTGGAATGAAACCTTTTATTTTTTATCTCCTTTTTTCACATAGGTATCGAGCCAGTTCGCCGTTTCCCACAACATATGCATTACCGATTCCCTGGCACGGTATCCATGACTTTCATGTGGCAGCATCACCAGCTTGGCTGTGGCCCCATGTCCCTTTAAGGCATGGTAATACCGTTTACTCTGGACGGGAAACGTGCCTGAGTTATTATCCGCTTCCCCATGAATCAAGAGAATCGGTTCATTCACTTTTTGGGTATGCATAAAGGGTGACATGGCAAAATAGACTTCCGGTGCTTCCCAAAACGTTCGTTCCTCCGCCTGGAAACCAAAGGGGGTCAGGGTACGGTTATAGGCACCGCTCCGTGCAATCCCTGCTTGATAAATATCGGAATGGGCGAGCAAATTCGCCACCATAAATGCACCATAAGAGTGGCCGCCAATGGCCATTTGATCTAGGGTCGTTATTCCCCGTTTGACCATTTCATCTGCAGCGGCCTGTGCGCTGGATACCAGTTGTTTAATGTAGGTGTCATTCGGCTCTTTGTCCCCTTCCCCAATGACCGGCATGGTCGGACCGGATAACACCGCATAGCCGTAGGACAGCATAATGAGTGGGGATGTGGGACTAATCCGGACAAACCGATGGGGTGATCCCACCACCTGGGATGCGGCTTTCGCTGTTTTGAATTCCCTGGGATAGGCCCACATGAGCAATGGCAAAGGACCATCACCCGGTTTCCGCCCCGGCGGTAAATAGAGGGTCGCAGACAGATCGATGCCATCATGGCGCTTATAGGTAATCATTTCTTTATACACACCCTTCATCTGGGGATAAGGATGGGTGAAATTTGTGACTGGATCCACAGATCCGTCCGCCATATTTCTCAGATAATAATTCACCGGTTCTTCCGTGGTTTCACGACTGGTGAGGACCACCTGTTTTTCCCCATCAATCATGGTTACGGGCCGTTCATAATAGGGAGAGGCGGATCGCCATAACCGTTTGGATTGACCATTCATTAAATTGAATTCATCCACAAAAGGTCGGTCTCCATCGGGGGATGCACCGACTCCGGATAAAAATACGGTTTCACCATCCTGACCAAACAGCAAGACATTCCGGCCGTATTTATTTCGATGCAGCATGGGTGAACCGGGATCGCTGTAGCGGTCCTCGTATAATCTATCAATAATCTTTTTGGGCGCGGCTGGTTTGTCGGGATTCATCAACCATGTGGTGGTTCGGCGGGTGCCCCATTCCCGGGTATAAGCCAGGGCAATATGATCATTCCCCCACATGATACCTGCATAACGAAGATCTAACTGCATTAAGGATTGTGCCGATTGATTGAAGGGTGCATCCATGGTAAATATTTCATCCCTGAAATCTGCTGCTGCTTTTGGATCTCCGCCATCCAGTGCGTTTACATAATAGATGACGGCACCTGCATCTGCGCGCCAGTCAAATGAACGGGGTCCGGTGAGGACGGCCCCAAACCCTTTGGGGAGTGATTCCGCCAAGGGCATATCCCGAAGTACCGATATGGTTTTTCCATGGATATCCAATACGTCAACACGCATGGGGAATCGATACACAGGCACCAGGTAAGAAAAGGGACGATGAATGGTTTTCATTAAAATATATTTTCCATTAGGTGAAGGTTCCGCAAACCGGATCATACCGGGCTTGCCAATGTTTTTCGCCTTTCCTTTCAGGTTCACAAGAACCATTTGTGCATTCATATAATATGCAAATAATGCTTCATCGTGGGCATTGGTCAATAGATCCTGGTAGGTTCTCACCGGTGCTATTTTTCCCATATTTTCCTGGATTACAGGCCCCTGGGGCACCAATGATGGCCGGGGCGGTTCCCCGCGGCCGCTCAAAATCGTTTTGGCCAGGATGCTTTTACTATCTGACAGCCATGAAAAAGGAGAACCATAAATGGCATTTAAGGGTGTTTTTAATAATAATGATGCACGGCCGCTGGCTGCTTTGACCAGATAAAGATTAATCTGGGCGCCATGGGTCACGGTCATGGCAATGTGTTTTGCGTTGGGTGACCAGCTGACATTCGAAATGCGGCCATTTTTGGGGAGCCCCTTCACGCGTTTTTGTGTGCCGCTATCTAAATTCTGAATAATCATGCCCGTATAATACCGGGTTCGGCTCCGGCCATTGGTGGCCGGATTGATCCGCAGTCCCGCCAGCCGTAATTCCGGCTGGGATAATTCTTCGATGGATGGGAGGCTGGCTCTTTCCAGAATGAGGATATGTTTTTTATTGGGAGACACACTGACGCCAGGCGTTCCCGGTGCATCTACAAGATCTGCAATTGCCTTCGGCGGCATTTTGTAATCATCCCCTCCCCACGCCGCTGTAAATATAATTAAAGTAAATATGACGCACATGTTGATCTTTTTATTCATGAATTCCTCCTGGTGTGATTACTGAAATTAAAAAGGGTTAATATTTTTTAATACATCTATAGAAATCATTTATTAGAAAACCTGGATACAATATCCTTGTATCTTTTTGAACCTTCTCTAAGAGATCTTTTTTGAGTTATAAAATCAACTTCGTATAATCCAAATTTCATTTCATACCCTTCAGCCCATTCAAAGTTATCCATTAAAGACCAATAATAATATCCACGAATATCCGCTCCCTCAGAAATAGCCTTAGATACTGCATATAAATAACGCTCAATGTAAATCGACCTAATGCTATCTTTTTTATCAGCAACACCATTTTCTGTTATAATTATCGGCACCCCAAGATTAACAACCCTTTTTATTGAACGATAAATTGCCTCTGGATAAATTGGATAAGCCATATCGGTCATTTCTTCTTCAGGATAGAACTCAAATCGAAAAAAGTTATTTAAATTTAATTGGGATTTCACTCTCTGATGTGAATAATTATTTAAACCAATGAAATCTAATGCTCCTATACCTTCAGAATTTTTAATTGTTACTTTATCCATACCTGGCATACTAAACTGAAACTCACCTGTCTGAAAATAATCAAGTGCACCTTGATTAAAAACACCATCTAAAGTTCTACTTACAAACCAGTCTAAAGGATTCCAACGATTATAGGGATCAAATGGAAAAATATTCTTTACAATTCCAATTTGGTGATTTTTTCCATCTTCATGGTTTTTTAATTTCTTATAAACGCTAGTATGAGCTAGTAATAGATTTTTCATAACAATACCAGCTAATTCAGGATTTTGTTTACCTGGTGGGAAGACTCCATTGAAATATCCTTGAGTTGTATAAACAGCAGGTTCATTTATCGTACACCAAATATGGACCTTATCTTTTAGTCCTTCAAAAACATATTCGCTAAATCGAATAAAATATTTAATATTATCTTCAATTTCAAAAGCGCTCATATCCTCAAACCAAAGAGGATTTGTAAAATGGTGCAACGTAACAACGGGGGTAATGCCAGCTGTTATTAAGGCAGTAGCGACGTCTCTATAATGTTGCAGTGCAATAATATCAAACTTTCCCTCTTCTGGTTCAATCTTACTCCATTCAACTGAAAATCTATAAACATCAACTCCTAACGCCTTTATTAATGATATATCTTCATTATAACGATTCCAATGATCACATGCTAAGCCCGAGATATCACCATTATGGATACGGCCACCACCATCTTCTTTTATATCTTTTTCCCATCTCGACCAGTTATTTATGCAATTACCTTCTACTTGATGTGCGGCTGTTGCCACGCCCCACTGAAACCCTGAGGGAAAATCCATTGTATCTACTTCAATTTCATTCCAGTCCCAACGCGTTTCAGGATGACGAACCTGCATCGTTATAACATAGATAAAAATCAGAGCAACCGGGACTGCCAGTATCGAAAGCCATCGTTTAGTTTTAAATGACATCAATATCGAATCAGTTTAATTCATTCGCACTGCTAAATAAGGTCATGACGTTACCCACATCAATCATTTAATTATATCTTCAAATCTTAAAGTTGTCATTCTATATTGTATGGATATTCTTTTTCCTTTACACCCGTACCAAAAGCACCTTTAAACTCTCTATCTTTAAATGGATGTTCTTTAGGTACTCCTGATTTATTAAATGTAATTGCATCAGTTGTATATTTGTGTTTTTCTTTACGCTTACGCTTCTTGAATATACTCATTTGTAAATTCTCCAAGTAACGTAGGGTGTATTAAACAGACAGTAATATTGCATATCTCCCTGTTTTCTTTTTCTATTTAAAATTTCTTTAACAACTTCCTTTCTCTTAGAATAAAATTCATAATCAGTAATTATCTGTAAAGGTCTTTCATCTGTATCAACAAATAATTCAACCAAAGA
>CATMGX010000104.1:0-4478 GCA_950067765.1 uncultured Fidelibacterota bacterium | reverse complement strand
CATTATTTTCAGTATTATTTAATTAAAACCAAATGAGTATTCTTTTAGAGAGAAAACAACGTGGTTTAAAACAGCCTTAAATTTAATCTCTTCATTATACATCATTTTACTTAAATCAAGATTTAAACACCACTTCTATAGTTTTTTACTTCCCCAGGCTTTGTTTACGGCGGGCAGGCAAGACCGTCCCCACGAGACCCCGGGGATGAGGAGGGGATTTAGGGGAGGTGGGAAATATTGTTTTTTTGTTCAAATTTTGATTTCACGCTTTCACTATTGTTGTTCCCGCTTCACCATTCATCGCTTTTCGGATGTTTTCTATATTTGTAATAATTGTTTTTTCGCCATGGTGCTTTAAAAAATATATGGCAGATCTGATCTTCGGCCACATACTTCCTTTTTGAAATTGCCCCTCATTCTGATACTGTTTAGCCTCTATATCAGTCATTTGATTAATCGGACTCTGTTTTGACGTATTGAAATTTAAATATACTTGATCCACATCTGTAATAATATAGTATTCCTGTGCGCGGATAACTCGTCCAAGTTTGGCTGCTGTCAGGTCTTTATCAATGACTGCATCCAATCCTTCCAGTTTATTATCTGCATCATTGTAAACGGGAATTCCGCCGCCGCCGGCAGCTAGAACAATTGTCCCGGCATCCACCAAGGTACGGATAGAAATCCCATGCATAACGAAATCAGGATCAGGGGAGGGAACCACGCGACGCCATTGGCCGGGTTCCTGTTCTTTGATTGTCCATCCGAATTTTTCTGCCAGAGCTTGCGCTTTTGTTTTTTCGTAGCGCTTACCCACATATTTTGTTGGATCGGCAATGGACGGATCATCCGCACGAACCATGACTTGTGTTACTAACGTAACAACCTCACGATCAACATTTTCTTCCCGAAGCGCATTTTGAAATGTCTGCTGAATCATATACCCGATCGTACCTTGTGTTCCGGCTACACATACACCCAAGGGCAATGGCGGAACAATGTTATGGGTGAGGTCCATGCGTAAAAGTTCATCGCCTACTTGAGGACCGTTGCCATGGGTCAAGCACAGGTTATAATCACGGCGGACAAATTCCATTATTTCATTAAGTGAATCCCGGGTATTTGCAAATTGTTCATAAATCGTTCCGGTCTGGCCTTTTTGAGACAATGCATTCCCGCCTAAGGCAATAATTGCTGTTTTGTTCACTATGCGCGATCCAGCGGCATAGTTAAGCATCTGGGGCCGCCCCGTCCACGGGGTAACTCTGCACTATCAATTGTGATAACCATTTTACCTTCGTGTTTTATATATTTTTCAGTATCTAATCTAAAATCAACTTCAGCCACAACATCATATCCGGCTTTTTTCAATTCCTTGATAGTTTTGCGGTTTCGTGAATAGCTGATAATTTTACCCGGTTCCAGTGTGAATGCATTGGCGCCATCTGACCATTGTTCCCGCTCTTGAAAAACAGATTCATTTCCACCACAATGAATCGGTGTCATATTAAAACCACACTTTTTCAAACAATCTGAAAGAGATTCATTTTTGGACTCAACATCAAAGATGGATTGACCTTTTTCAATCAGGTAAGTGGAAATGGGGTGCCCTTTCATTTCTTTTTGGTGGAAAAGCGGGGGATAGACAAGTACTTCATTTTCGCTTATGCGGCTGAAGATAGTATCCAAGTGCATAATAGATCGCAATTTGGGTAGGTCTACCACCACCACTTTGTTAAACCCTTCATCAAAACAGATGGGCAGAATTGCATCAATGGCTTCTTTGGAGTTGCGTTCACTCTTGCCGATAAAAACTGTATTTTCATCAAAAATAATCACATCGCCGCCTTCTATGGATAGATCCGGATGTAAACTGTGAAAATCGTACGTAGATATATTGCAGAAAACAGGATGGTGGTCAGCGATAAATTTGGTAAGAAGCATTTCTCTTTTACGGGCTTCACGTTTACCCCACGTTAATAACAGTTTTTCCCCGATTATGGCTGCAATATCTCGTGTAAAAATAAGATTCGGCAGGGGCCATTTGAACACAGATTGAATGGAATCATTTAAGTACCGACCGGATAAGATAACATCAACAAAAGCCGAAGGATTCAAATCGATCAGTTTAGCAAAATCTCCTTTTTGTCTTTCGCCATAAATGTCTTCATCCAATGCCAGGCAGCTTTCCAAGAGTTCTTCTCTTTTACTCTGCTCTTGAACAACATCCTGCAATAATTCCACAAAATGCAGGGTATCGCTTTTACTTGTAAAAGCGCTTAAAATATCCGCAAGCTGAAGATGTTCACCGGCCATGCGGTTGGGAGAAATGAGATCATCGAATAGAAGGTAATCGGGATTGTGGACCATTCGGCCGTGAGTATCTTCAATCCATTCGTAGGTATTCTCCGGGAGGGTGTAGTGGTGCTCGATACCGGGATTATGGATTACTACTTTTTTAAGGTGCGAGATTTCAGAACGTATTGACATTGTCCATTGACAGATTATAGGTAACTAGTGATAGAAAAGTGTTCATTTGTTTTTATTTTTCATTATTCATTTATCACCTAAAAACGGATATCGATAATCCGTAGGCGGATCGACGTTTTCTTTAATCGTTCTTTGTGAGACCCAACGCACTAAATTAAACATGGAACCGGCTTTGTCATTCGTTCCCGATGCGCGGCTGCCGCCAAAAGGCTGCTGGCCCACGACCGCACCAGTCGGTTTATCATTGATATAAAAATTCCCTGCTGCATGTATCAATGCTTCTTTGGCCTGTGCAACTGCATCCATATCTTCTCCCATTACACAGCCCGTCAGAGCGTATTCCGAAGTGGAATCCACGAGTTTAAGCGTTGCTTCCCAGTCTTTTGGATCATAGAGGTAAATAGTCAATACCGGGCCGAATATTTCCTCGCACATGGTTCGAAACTTCGGGTTGTCTGTTACGATAGTAGTGGGTTCGATGAAATATCCTTTTGCATCATCGCAACGACCGCCGGTGATAATCTCCGCATCGTCAGCTGCTTCAGCATAATCGATGAATTCAGAAATGGAATCAAAAGCAGATTGATCGATGACTGCATTCATGAAATTCGAAAAATCTTCCGGATTGCCCATTTTGATGGTATTGACTTCTGCCGCATATTTATCTTTGATCTCTTCCCAGATAGGAGTGGGAATATAGGCCCGTGACATGGCCGAACATTTTTGCCCCTGATACTCAAAAGCGCCCCGGACCATGGCTGTCACTAAGGCATCTTTATTGACAGATTCGTGGGCGACGCAAAAGTCTTTTCCGCCTGTTTCACCTACAATTCGGGGATACGTTTTATACGTTTGAATATTTTCACCGATTTGCTTCCACATCCCTTGGAACACGCGTGTAGATCCGGTGAAATGCACGCCGGCTAAAAGGGGGCTGTCCATGACAGTCGGTCCGACAAGTGAGCCGCGGCCGGGAATGAAATTGATAACACCGTCGGGTAATCCGGCTTCTTTAAGCATTTGCATAATAAAATAGGCCGGATAGACTGCACTGGATGCCGGTTTCCAGAGAGCGACATTGCCCATTAACGCCGGGGCGGAAGGGAGGTTGCCGCCGATGGATGTAAAATTGAATGGGGACACTGCAAAAACAAATCCTTCCAAAGGACGTAATTCCACCGAATTTTTGGTAGGTTCCGGTGAATACATGGGCTGGTGATTGGCTAATTCTTGAGCGTACCAGGGATTGAAGCGAAAGAAGTCAATCATTTCACAGGCGGAATCAATTTCGGCCTGGTAGGCATTTTTACTCATATTCAGCATAGTGGCGGCATTGATGGTATCTCGCCAAGGTCCAGCTAAAAGATCTCCCGCTTTTAGAAATATGTTCGCCCGTTCTTCCAGTGGTGTTTTAGACCAGGATTTCCAGGCGTCTTGGGACGCATCGATGGCCAGCTGCACTTCCTTTTCACCCGCCTGGTGGAAGGCAGCTAATACATGACTGTGATCGTGGGGCATAACGCAATTGGCCGTGTTGCCGGTGCGAATCTCTTCGCCGCCGATAATGAGAGGAATATCAATAATTTCAGTACTCATTTCATTGAGTTTGGTTAATAATGTTTCTTTTTCCGGGGAGCCGGGAGCATAATCCTTGATGGGCTCATTCACCGGTTTTGGAATGGTAAATTGATTCATAATTTTATCTTAACATTTTAGAATTTTGGATTAAAAACAGCCCGGGAATATACCAAGCTAACAAAGAGTGAAACAAGGGAGTGAGAACATGATTTCTTTCCGAGTAAGAAAAACATGTATTAATTGGGTTCAGTAAAAAAATATACACATAAAGTTTCTGCTGCTTTACTTTTGAGATGCATTTTGAGGCAGTTTTAATGAATTTTATGAGAAAGTATGATTGAAAAAAGGATAGTTATAAAGGATTATTTCTAAATGAATAAATTTATAATTATCTTTATCAGTTTATTATC
>CATMGX010000103.1:0-4624 GCA_950067765.1 uncultured Fidelibacterota bacterium | reverse complement strand
AGACTCGTCATTGGGCAACATTAACTGAATCATAATTCAGCTGTTAATTCCTTATATCTAAAACAACTAATTACATGATCATTCACCATGCCCATAGATTGCATATAAGCATAGCAAATTGTGGTGCCAATAAATTTGAAACCACGCTTCTTAAGATCTTGACTCATGGCATCGGATTCCGCCGTATTCGGCTGGAGATCCTTCATTTTCTTATATGAATTATGTATGGTTTTCCCCTGGGTGAATTGCCAAATGTATTTGTCAAAACTGCCAAATTCCTTTTGAACATCTAAAAATAGGTTTGCATTCAAAACAGTCGAATTCACTTTGAGTCGGTTACGAATAATTTTTGGATTTTGGAGCAGTTCTTCAATTTTAGATTCAGAATATAGGGCGATTTTTTCTGCATCAAATTGGTCAAATGCTTCTCGGTACCCATCCCGCTTTTTTAAAATGGTTTCCCAACTCAACCCTGCCTGGGCACCTTCCAGAATCAGAAACTCAAAAAGGGACTTGTCATCGTGTGTGGGAACGCCCCATTCTTCATCGTGGTATTGTTGATATAGGGGGCTGGTATTCGCCCATTCGCAGCGCATCATGCCTGAATTATCATCGTTTTAGTTGGGTCGTTTCAGGCCTGTTACAGCGTGGAATGGGTCCCATCACAGAAGGGTTTATTCCCTGATTGTTTACACCCACACCAAGCCACATTCTTTTCTTCCTCTATCTTCACAATAACTGGGCGGAGATCTGTTACTGCATGGCTACCGTCGCAAAATGGTTGGTTTTCTGATCTGCCGCATGCACACCAGGCATAGGTTTTACCTGCTTCCGCTTTTAGAACATAGGGCATTTTTTGTGCGATTTTTGATTCTGACATATTGTGTCCTTTTTTTTAGTTTATTTTCAAATTTGAATTAATAGATATACAGCATTCTGACGTTTCTATAACGTCTGCAACTTAGCCAAAATTTCAGGTCCAGCCGGAACAATTCCTACCCCACTTGATTTCGGAAAATACTTTTTTAGGAAAGACTGATAGAGTCATTTATCTAATACTCCATTTTGGTAATCTGTAAACGCCTGCAAAATTTCTCCCTGTGTATTCATGACAAAAGGACCGCCCCGAGCTACCGGTTCATTCAGGGGTTCCCCGGCAACAAAATAAATTGCGGCCGATTTTCCGCTTGTATTGAAATGAATAGTCCCGTCTTTTTCAAATACGGCCAATTGGCCTTTGGATATAGTTTTTCCGGATCGAACTTCTCCTTCATACACAAAACCAAAGGCGTTCCAGCCGTCCGTCACAGGAATGGTTATTTCACTTTCCGGGTTTAATCGAATATCCAATATCAAAACAGGCGTATGAGAAGTTCCCGGGCCCATGGTATCATTGTAATTCCCCGAAATGACTTTCACCGTTCCAGCCTTTTCTTCCACAATGGGAATTTGCCCAGCATCAATATCCTGATAAGCAGGTTCAATCATTTTCTTCTCTTTGGGTAAATTCAGCCAGAGTTGGAAGCCTCGTGCAAGTCCATCCGTTTGGATGGGCATTTCGCTGTGGATGATGCCCCGGCCCGCTGTCATCCACTGGACAGAACCTTCCCCTAAATTGCCTTCGTTTCCGGCAGAATCTTTATGCTGCCATTTGCCATTGAGCATATAGGTGATGGTTTCAAATCCACGGTGGGGGTGGGGGGGAAAGCCCGCAATATAATCATCCGGATTATCGCTGCCAAATTCATCCAAAAGTAAAAATGGATCCAGCATATTCAATTCCGAACTTCCAATAATTCGGGTAAGATTTACTCCGGCACCGTCCGTTGTGGCTTGGCCGTTAATCAACTGTTGTATAGTTCTATACTTGTCCATTCTATATCCTTTCTTTCAGGTTTCGCGGATGGTAAAATCTATTTCCGGTCCCTTGGGTACAATCCCTGTGGGGTTTAAACTGGCATGGGTCCCGTAATAATGGCGTTTGATGTGGTCCATATTTACTGTATCAGCCACACCGGGAACCTGATAAAGATTCCGGGTATAACGCCAGAGATGGGGATAATCAACCAAGCGTTTTTGGTTACATTTGAAATGACCATAATAGACTGGGTCGAATCGTACCAGCGTAGTAAACAATCGCCAATCCGCTTCTGTAATCTGGTTTCCCACAAGGTACGATTGCCCTGAAAGGCGTTCTTCCAAATTGTCAAGGGCGAGGAACAAAGTAGTAAATGCCTTTTCATAAGCGGTTTGGGTGGTGGCAAAACCAGTCCGGTAAACACCGTTATTTATATTGTCATAAACAAATGCATTGATTTCATCAATCTCTACCCGCAGTTCTTCGGGATAATAGTCCATGGTTGATTCGGTAAATGCATTGAACTCAGTATTCAGCATACGAATAATTTCGGAAGATTCATTGTTGACGATGCGTTGGGTCTTTTTATCCCAAAGGGCTGCTACCGTTACCCGGCCATCAAAAGATGGGTCGCTTTTCAGATAGGCTTCACTTAAGAAAGAAAATCCGTTAATTTCATCCGGGAATTCTCCTTCCGATCCCGTAAAACGCCAACCGCGGTGATCCCGGATTGGGTCCACAAGCGAAAGGGAAATAACGTCATCCAGTTTTTTTAATTTTCTGAATATAACCGTACGGTGAGCCCATGGACATGCCAAAGATACATAGAGATGATAACGGTCTGGTTCCGCCAAATACCCGGATTCTCCACTGGCCGTTACCCAATTTCTAAAAATACTCGCTTGGCGGACGAATTCTCCCTTGGTTCCCGTCTCTTTTGGGAACTGGCCCCTCTTTGAGCCTGCGATTGCATGTACTATATTATTAGTCATGAATTGGATCCTTTCACCTACCCTTCAGTCTGAAAGGAAAATTTCAGGGTGAAAAGATCATGGATCATTTTATCCCCAAGGTTATCGAAAAATTTACCTGACCCATAGCGTATGTCCCAACGGGTACGGTCCAAATCAATTTTCCCGGTCGCTTCATAACCCTGGTCGTTCCGGATAATCCGGGCGGGAAAGGTTACGTCCTTAGCAATTCCTTTTATGGTTAATACGCCCTTTATTTCATAATTAGCTTCACTTGCTTTTACAAAACGACGCTTTTTTGCTTTGGTGATCTTGAACGTAGCTGTAGGATAGGACCCCACAGAGAAAAAATCATCCGATTTTAAATGACCCACCAATTTCTGATTCCATTCTTCTGATTCCATATCCAGGTTCACAATGCTGGTCATATCAAGAGTGAATGTTCCTCCAACTACACGATCATCCTTTAAACTAACCGTTCCTGCTTGCATTTGGATTGTTCCGTTATGGTCACCAGTTACTTTTGTCCCGACCCATTCCAGACTGCTTTTTTGAGTATCGACATTAAATGTCTTTTCATTTTTTGAGCTAGCATAAACTACCGTCAGCAAACTTAATGCTGCCAAAATTAGTATTCTTTTTTTCATTATCTTTTTACCTTTTTTATTTGTTGATGTACTACTGTTCATTAATGATTCCGTCAATATCGTTTAGATCATTGTTTAAACAAACAGTATATATACAGTGTGTCTTTTATTCAAAAAGTCCGACGAACGATTCTTTTCGATTCCATGCAAACCAGCCCGTGGTTGCGATTAAAAATAATGCCATACCCATCCCAGCAGGATCGAGTACGATATGCAATAGAGCAATATTTACCATAATCGGCGCTAGAATGACCAATGCGAATGGGACCATTTTCCCTGAGATTAATAGTCCAGCACCCACTATTTCTATAATGGCGATGACCGGAAAAATATATCCCGTTTCTCCTAATGCCATCATGAATAAGCCTGCTGATTCTGTCATTTCAGGTGTTGGCATAAAGTTGAAAAACTTATTTAATCCGGACATGAGCAAAAGCGCTCCTATCACGATTCTTAATCCCATTTCTATTTTATTTTTCATTTTGATTTCCTTTCTTTATTTCAAGGCCGATTCGTTTACATAATTCAGCCAATGTTTGTTGTTCTTGTTCGGTTAATATGGAAAATATTTTCACCAGATTATTCATGACCAACGGAAAGGTAACTTTTATTTTAGCTGTCCCTTTATTTGTTAAAGAGATTCTAAAATAGCGACGATCTTTTTCATCGCGAATTCGAATTACAAATCCATCACGTTCAAGATTATCCACTACCTTGGTGATGTTCCCACCGCTTTTAAGAATTTTTTCGCCCAGGTCTTTTTGACATAAGGACCCCTTATGATACAAGGTTTCCATAATACCAAATTGGGAGATCGTTAATCCATTTTCATTCATGATCATCCAATCAGAATGGCCCACGGTTCCAACACATCTAACCATTTTTGTCCAAGCGTTTAAAGCTTGGCGCTGCGCTTGAGAATACTGTTTTATCTTATTTTCCATAGGTATAGTTTAACATTAAACTATTTAACATTGCAACAATTATTTTATATAAAAAAAGCCCCCGTCAAAGACAGAGGCTTTTTTGTTTTTCTTATTATATTTTGGAATTATTCGACCATTTCTCCGCCACCATCTGTTGTTTTCAGACCATCTATAATCTGCTTGATTTGACGTATATCCATTCGTGGAGCCGTTAGTGATTAT
>CATMGX010000102.1:0-4631 GCA_950067765.1 uncultured Fidelibacterota bacterium | reverse complement strand
CCGCCATGGCACATCAATATGGCCATCGGTTATGATGAATTTATGGGCCAGTTCGTAGGCCTGTTTTTTTAGAGCCGCATCATTGCTGCAACCCCCGATCAGCATTCCAATCGTAATTAAAAAGATATGTTGTATGATCTTCATTTTATTTCCTTCTGTTTTTTTATTTTATTTTTAACCCGGCATATAAGTCCCCACCTTGGGGGGCTTCACGAAACGAAGGGCTGGGTTCAGTTAAATGCTTTATAGGTCTTTGATTAATTTTCCCACCAAAGCGGTCTCCGTTTTGTATTCCCCGTTACCACCTCATTCATCGTGGTAGCATCATAAAGCCGGCCATTTATCATGACCATTTCTACCGAATCAGAATTTTGAATATTTTTTAAGGGGTCTTTACCAAGGATGACAATATCAGCCAATTTTCCTTCTTCAATTGAACCAAGATCGTCACCCATCCCTAAATATTCAGCGCCGTTAATGGTTGATGCTTTCAACGCCGCCATAGGGCTCATGCCGCCTTGGACCATCATCCACATTTCCCAGTGGACACCCATCCCCTGAATTTGCCCATGGGCACCATTGTTCACCTTAACACCTGCATCGGATAAAGCCTTGGCGGCTTTTGCATTTTCAATATGATTCCAATCGTCTTCTTCTATTTTCATCCGTCGCCGTTTTTGGTCCAGCATTTGTTGGGGCATAAATGATTGGAGGCGCACATGTTCAAAAACATTCATTTTTGAATACCAATAATTTTCGCCCCAAAGGCCGCCATAGCTCACAATGAGAGTGGGGGTATAGCTAACACCACTTTCACCATAAAGGGTGAGGACATCTTTATATAATGGAGAAACGGGAATAGAATGTTCGATTCCATTATGGCCGTCCGCAACCATGTTCAGATTATGCTGCAGGGTTGAGCCGCCTTCTGGATAGACATGCATATTCAATTCTCTGGCGGCCTTCAGGATCTGCTGCCGCTGCTCCCGGCGGGGCTGATTATATGATTTTACCGAAAAGCCTCCAAATGCTTTAATCCGTTTTAAGGCTCGTTTGGCATCGTCGAATGAATTCACTTCTGCTGTGAAGCCTGTAACTGCCCCATATAATATAGTGCCGGTGGAATAAATGCGTGGGGCCAGAAGTTTCCCGGCTTTTTGCAATTCAGAATTAGCGAAAACCATTTCTGTGTCCCTGCTGGGGTCGTGTGTCGTGGTAACACCAAAAGCGAGGTTGGCAAGATAATGCCAGTTTTGTTCTGATGAAAGGCCGTCCCATTCTAGGCCCATATGGGCGTGAACATCTACAAGACCGGGGATGATGGTCTTGCCATAGGCATCCACCATTTTAGCTTCCTTCGGAATTTTTGTTTTGCTGGTCCCCACTTTTTTAATGCGGTTATTCTCAATGAGGATTATCCCATTTTCAATCACCTCATCTCCATCCATTGTAATGATGGTTGCACCGGTTATGGCAACGAGTCCTTTTGGTGCGGGTGCCGTGGCCGTCCAGCCTAAATTGATCCCGGATTCAACAGGATTGGGCAGTGAATCTGGCGCACCGGGAACAAAAGTAAAGGAATCTTTTAAATTAGTGCTGAATAGTTCCGAACCCAATGTCCAGTGGATGGAATTATTGTCCGACCAATGGGGCTCAAAGCCACTCCCTGCTGTCAATTGTTTAACCGGCACACTGGCAGTTTTTGGCTCAAGGTCTATGGCTTTGCCAATCTTAGAAAAAGGCGCCGCATACACATGGAACCGATAATCAAAGAGGACCCAATCTTCGTTGGGTGACAGAATAATCCGGTTGGCATACTTGGATGTGGCCAATACGCGGCGATCTTGACCATTCATATCTACACTGTATAGAGCGGTTTTCTTGTCCTCACTCCCCATAAGCATAATGCGGGAATTATTGGCGGTAAAGCGGGGCTCAGACCCATTCTTTGTTACCAACTTTGGTTTGCCGCCTTTTACCGTAATTGTATAAATACCTGTTTTGGCAGAATTATCTCTTCCGCGGATCCATGACCCACCGCCACGTCGATAGGCAAGCTGTGAACCATCCGTAGACCATGATGGATTAAAATAATGGCCAGCCGATACATTCATAAATTTGGGTTTCCCACCATTTGCGCTGATTACTGCTAACCGGCCTTTTTGTTTATCGGACCAAGTAGTGAAGGCAATCTGCTTTCCATCAGGTGACCAAGCAGGAGCATATTCCAACCCATTGTGCTGCTTTGTCAGGCGTTTTCGCCCTGAGCCGTCTGCATTGGCAAGGTAGAGCTTCCCTAACGCATTAAATACAACTTTCTTTCCGTTGGGACTTACACGAGTATGGCGCACCACTTTAACATTAAAATCATCCCCGCCCACTTTATTTTTTATGGTAAATGGTTTTGTAATTTCTTGCTCAACCTCGGCTATGAATGGAATTGCTTTTATGTTTGTATTGGTAACGGTCACATTCCAGAAACCGCCTTTTGCAGTAATGATTATATTTTTCCCATCTGGGGTCCAGCTGAATCCCGGGTGAACGCCAAAGATAGCCCATGTTTCCTGGGCATCCCGATTGAGATTGTCAAAAAGCATTCGTTCATTACCGGACGTAATATCTTTTACGAAAAGAGCAGTCTTTAAACCCACCCGTCTGACGAAAGCCAATTGTTTCCCATCGGGAGAAATTTGCGGTGTGGCTGCGCCACCGGGGCCGCCAGTTGCTGTTGTTTTTTCACCTGTTTCTAAATCAATACGGTGAACCGCATAAATTTGTCCGTAAGGATCGCGGTTATATTGGTATGTATTCCCGGGGCTGACATCCTGGGAATAGTAGAGATATCGCCCATCTGCACTAACATCCGGCTCACCGGCATCATGTTGCCAATTTCGTCTTTTGTTAATTTGGACGCCTTTACCGCCACTGATGTGATAACGCCACATTTCTCCGGCGCCTAATGATCGTGTATTTACAAAATGTTTACGGGCGATTATATAATTCCCATCTGCCGTAAAAACCGGGTTATTCAATAATCGGAAAGATTCTTTAGACACCTGTTTGGGGTCCGAGCCGTTCCGATTCATGATCCAGATATTGTCACCGCCGGACCGATCAGATGTGAATGCGATTGATTTACCGTCCGGGTTGTAGGCCGGCTGGATATCCCAGGCAGGCCCACTTGTGAGACGGGTTGCTTTTCCACCGGATAGGGGCATAGTATAGAGATCGCCTAAAAGGTCAAAAATTATTTCTCGCCCATCAGGTGAAACATCCAGGCTCATCCAAGTGCCTTCTGATGTTGTGAATTCAATCGTTTTTGTAGGGCCGTGGCTTTCGTTCACATCCCATTCTTTTTTATCCTGTTTAGGCTCGGCCATGTCGGCCACAGGATCGTTTGGTAAGAATCCGGGGACAGAACAGCAATCCATGTGGATTGCTGAATTTTGGGCAAAGGCCATTGAAAAAATAGACGCAATAAAACCCAGTTTAATTGAATGCATAGAAACCTCCTCTAAAAATTTATCTAATATGTCTGAACGGATAAATAATTGGTGGTGCCCGCTACGCCCATGGGCACACCACCTGTGATGATAAAACGTTCGCCTTTTTCGATGAGTTCTATTTTGTCTAAAACAGCTTTACACACATCAGGAACTTCGTCAACATTGTCGTATTTATCCACCTTAATGGGCACAACTCCCCACACCAACTGAAGGCGTCGGACGATGTGTGCGAACGGTGTAAGGGCGAACAGGTTTGTTTTGGGACGATAGCGCGCGATCATCAGAGCGGTGCTACCGCTATGTGTCATGGTCATGACCACATTGATATTTAAGTCTAGAGCAATTTCGCAGACTGCATGACTAATTGCATCCGCTGTTTTGGTTACCATTTCTGGTAAGAATTTTTGTTGTGAAGGCAGGACCTGCTCTGATTCACCAATCACCCGGTTTAATACCTGAATTACTTCCACGGGATATTTTCCCATGGCTGTTTCCCCGGTCACCATCAATGCATCAACCCCATCAAAAACAGCGTTGGCAATATCGCTTACCTCTGCCCGCGTGGGGGTGAGGTTATCAATCATGGATTCCAAAAGTTGGGTGGCAATGACGATTGGTTTCCCTATAGACCTGGACACGCCTATCATTTGTTTTTGAGCGATAGGAACCTGTTCCGCAGGAATTTCAACCCCCAAGTCACCACGGGCGACCATAATACCATCAAAGGATTCAGCAATGGATTCTACATTATTCAGCGCTTCCCATTTTTCAATTTTCGCCATGACGGGCAGTCGCTTACCTGCTTCATCCATAATGGCATGAACTTCCTTCACGTCATTAGCTGAGCGTACAAAAGAGAGCGCAATCCAATCAGCCCCTTCTTTTAAAGCCATTTTTAAATCCACGTTATCCTGATCGGTTAAGGGTGGAACATTTAAAGTGATTCCAGGGAAGTTGACTCCTTTTCTTGGTTCAACCAATCCACCAATTTTTGTTTGGCATTTAATGGTATTTTCAGAAATGGCATCTATAACCTCCAATTGGATTCGGCCATCATTAATTAATATAGTATCCCCTTTATTAATATCGGCAAAACCAACCCCTTCTGTAACGCGGATATGACTC
>CATMGX010000101.1:0-4661 GCA_950067765.1 uncultured Fidelibacterota bacterium | reverse complement strand
ATCCTGTGGAATCCCTGGTGAAAGTACCCATAAGTCCGCATCATAAATTTTATCGGTATGCCCGCCAATTTCAACGGTGATTCCTTGGGAAATCAGGCGTTTTTTCCGATCCAGAATGTCCGGTGTTGATCCACCATCACTCATGAATATATTTGCCCCAAGATGTGCACCCAATAGTGCGGCAGCTTCTCCACTTTTCCCCAGGCCAATCACGGTGATTTTCCCTCCATTAATATTGATATTATTTTTATTTGAAATATCCATTACCGAATCTTGAATGTGGTTAATGTGAGAAGCGCCAATAAAAGTCCAATAATCCAAAAGCGAATGACCACGCGGGATTCTGGCCAGCCTTTCAATTCAAAATGATGATGAAACGGTGCCATGAGAAACAGTTTTTTACCTTCTCCCGTCTTCTTTCGGGTATAACGAAAATATCCAACTTGGAGAATAACAGACACAGCTTCTGCTACAAACACCCCGCCAATGATGACCAAGAGAAATTCTTTTTTAAGCAATATGGCCAATGTTCCTAATGCAGCACCGGTAGAAAGGGATCCCACATCACCCATAAATACTTCGGCAGGAGCCGCATTGAACCATAAATATCCGATACATGCTCCCACGCAAGCGGCGGTAAAAATGGTCAATTCCCCTGCACCAGGAAGATAAATAATATTTAAATAATCGGAGAAATCAACCCGACCGCTCATATAGGCAATCGTGGCGAATACGGTAAATGATATGGCCAATAATCCTGCAGCCAAACCGTCGAGGCCATCGGTGAGGTTCACTGCGTTGGAAGTCCCCGTAACCACCAGGATGATCATGGCGGGATAGAGAATGCCAAAATCCACCACTGCATCTTTAAAGAAGGGCAGTGATGTAACGGTTCTAAAATTATCCCAGGCAGGCGTGTTGTAAATCAATAGGGTAATAATGATACCTAACAATATTTGTCCACCCAGTTTGTATCGGGCGACGAGACCCTTTTTCATTTTTTTAATTGTTTTTAAATAATCATCAATAAACCCGATTAATCCCATCCAAATGGTGGAAATGAGAAGAATTTGAACAAAAGGATTTGTCAAATCCGCAAGCAAAACCGTGGGAAGGATAATGGCAATGAGGATGATTATCCCTCCCATGGTTGGTGTCCCTTTTTTCTTAAAATGGGACGGGGGGCCATGTTCACGAATTTCTTCGCCAATTTGTTTTTGGCGAAGTTTTCGTATAATGGCCGGTCCGAGGATGAAACTGATTAGCAAAGCCATGATCGCTGCACTGGCACTACGAAATGTGATGTATTGAAAAATATTAAGTGGAGAATAATATTCGCGGAGTGGATATAAAAGGTGATACAGCATCAGGCTGCTAACATGGCCTCCACAATGGTTTCCATTTTCATCCCCCGGGATCCTTTTACCAGGACCTTATCCCCATCTTTTACAATAGATTTTAAGGATGTGAGTAGATCATCTTTATTATCAAAATGCTTGTGGTGTTCTGAATAGGTAATGATTGCGTCCGTTGTTACTGTTTCTTCACCGACAGTAAATACAGCGGATAATTCTGCTTCATTACATTTTTCTCCGACCCTCCGATGTTGGTCTTGCGACAGATCGCCCAGTTCAAACATATCACCAAAAACAAAAATCCGCTGGCCATTTCCACTGAAAGCTTTGAGGTAGTCAATGGCAGCAACGGTGGATTCCAAATTGGCATTATATGTGTCATCAATAATGGTTATCATGCCATTATTCTTAACTTCGCACCGGCCTTTGGGCGGCTGAAATGAAGCGACATTTTCTCTGATTTTATCCCAAGATAGTCCAAGTGTCCGGGCAATGGCCGCACAAGCAATAACATTTTTAGAAAAAGTAAAATTTACAGAGTGCGTGGGAATTTCTTCTGCATCAACCGTCAGGGTGATGGTACCATCCTTTTCGTGGTGGATATCTGCGGGATAATCACATTCCGGGGTCAGTCCAAATGAAATGGCATCTCCCAGAATTTCCAAAGCACCTACGCGATAATCTGCTGCATTAATAAAGGAAACCCCTTTTGCTAAACATGCAAAAAGTTCACCTTTTGTTTTGGCCACTGCTTCAATGGTGCCAAATCCTTCTAAATGGGCCGGAGCGATGTTGGTGATAACCCCGTGAGTGGGTTGTGCAATTTCACATAATTGGGCGATATCTCCCGGCTGATTCGCACCCATTTCTAAAATGGACATGGTGTTTTCCTTTGTCAACCGAAGGAGTGTAAGGGGTAGCCCAATGGAAGTATTAAAATTTCCTTCTGTGGCGTGAATATTAAATTGCGCACTCAACATATGTTTTAGCAATTCTTTTGTGGACGTTTTACCATTGGACCCTGTTATTCCCATGACGGGAATATCAAATTGATTCCGCCATGCTTTAGCCACTTTCCCGATGGTCGAGACTGAATTATTTACCTTGATAAGCTGTTCATCTGCATTTTCTATTTCCGAATTGATTAAGGCGCATACTGCACCTTTCTCAAAAACATCCTTAATAAACGTATGACCATCCACACGATCTCCGGAGATTGCAATATAAAGATCGCCGGGGCAGACTTCCCGGCTATCGGTAACGATGCCTCTTACAGTTTTATTGAGAGCCACGCCTGTAACCTCTTCCCATATTTTTGCAAATTCGTTTGGGTGGGGAAGATTAATTCTCATGGATAAACGTTTCAATTATTTTGATGTCAGAATAAGGAATTTTTTCGCTTTTAATTTCCTGGTATGTTTCACGGCCCTTGCCAAGGACAACAAGGATATCCTCTTTATTCAAGGCCGCGAGTGCTGCATTCAATCCAATGCTGCGATCCTCAAATACACGATGGCTACTATCTGAAAGCCCCATTAAAATTTGATCATTAATTTCATTGATTTCTTCGGACCGCGGGTTATCAGGGGTAATCCATAATTGATCCCCAAACTGCTCAGCAATTCGTCCCATTTCAGATCGTTTTGTTGTATCCCTGTCACCGCCGCATCCAAAGACAATATTCATCTTTCCTTCCGGGATTTTCATTTGGTGAATCGTACTGAGTACTTTTGTATATGCATCTGTTGTATGGGCATAATCCACAATGACAGAAGCGCCATTTTTCAGTTGAAAGGATTCCATTCGCCCGGATATGGTTGGGCAATTCTTGATCCCGTTTTGAATAATATCTGGATTTATTCCTAAAGAAATTGCGATACTAACGGCACATAAAATATTTTCAGCATTAAATTCACCCAAAAGAGAGGAGGATACGTTGATCAACATATCGCCCGCCTTAACCATTCCGTGGATACCATTCAAATCAACAGATAGTTCAGTATAATAAATATCTGCTGGCCCGCGTTTAGCAAGGGCCACGACCGGCGCCTGGGATTCTCGCGCCATTGCTGGACCCCTATCATCGTCAAAATTGACAATGGCTGTACCCGTAATCGGCAAAGAATGAAATAATTTTGTTTTTGCATGAAAGTAGTCATCCATAGATGGATGGTAATCTAAATGTTCAGATGAAAGATTGGTGAAAGCGCCTATGTCGAAATTAACATCTGCCACCCGATGCTGGTCAAGGGCGTGGGAAGAAACTTCCATAATAATATGGGTAAATCCTTTATCTGCCAACGCACGAAATGTTTTTTGGAGGCTGATGGGGTCGGGTGTCGTCAGCGTTTTCTCTGGTGTAAATCCATCGGCAATAATCCCCAATGTGCCTATCTGTGCCGTTTGGATATCTGCGGATTTCATTATTTTATTCAGGATGGATGCGGTTGTTGTTTTTCCGTTGGTCCCTGTAATTCCAATCACGGTCAACTTTTGGGTGGGATGTCCATAATATTCTGCTGCGACCCTGCTGGCAGCCAGCCGTGGATTGGCAACTTTAATATTGGGGACGGGCAAAATACCCAGCTCACGGCCGTTAGAAATGATAGCGGATGCACCGTTATCGATGGCTTGAGGGATAAAATCATGTCCATCAATATCCGTCCCATAAATGGCCACGAATAAACTGCCATCGGTTACATCTCCGGAATGGGTACAAATATCAGTCACGTCAACAGGAGGGAAGGATACACCGTCCATAACGATATCTTTTACGAGTTGTTCAAGCTGCATATTAATTCAAACCCATAGTGCATAAAGACCCGGGCAACTTTTTTGTTCCCGGTTTGGGACTTTGCCATACGACAGTACCGGACCCTTTGAAACTGACACGCATATTTGAAGATAGTAAAATTTGTTTTGCTTTTCGAATACTCATGCCGCGGACATCGGGGACGACTGTATATCCATCAAGATATTTCGGGTAGGGGGCAACGGTTGCCAAGGGGAGCAAAGTTGATTTATTATTTGGGAACACATCGGCATATAGAGGATTTTGAACCACTTTTTTAGGCCGATGGTATTGGATGGAATCATCCATATTAATGATTCGCTGAACCACACGGCGAAATACGGGCGCAGCGCCATATCCACCCCAATGGAGCCCGTACCGTGGTTCGTCCAATACAATCACGCAAACGACTTGGGGATTATCAGCCGGAAAAAAACCGGCAAAATTTGAAATATATTTATTCTTTGAATATACACCGTCAATAAATTTATGAGCTGTACCTGTTTTTCCTGCGA
>CATMGX010000100.1:0-4701 GCA_950067765.1 uncultured Fidelibacterota bacterium | reverse complement strand
ATTGACTCATATTCTTCATCTGGGACTTCTATAAGTTTAATTTGGCGGTCGAGAAGATATTGCCGAAATGAAACGGGGAGCAATCTGGAATACACCAAATATAAATCATGATCGATTGGAGAAATATTGCTCATGAGATGAAGACAGTCAGCAGGCCCGGTCCAATGGGGGAGCGGGACGGTAATCACTTTATCCACGTGTTGACCTAATAATGTTTTGAATTGGCGAATCCCTTCAGCATTGGTACGATAACCTTCCCCAACAGCCACGGTACGTTCATCGATCCAAACGACATCGCCACCTTCTAAAGTCCCGGGTAATTCAATTCGCCCAAGAATAGGGACGCCAATGGATTCAAAGTAGGCTTCCACGGCTTTTGATTCGGGCACCCGGGCACCCTTTCTCATAGTGCAAAGAATGACACCACCGTTGGAAACAACACAGGGGTCATGGGTGTAAACAGAATCTAACGAAGTGGTATCCTTTTCCGGTAAAAAATGAATTTCTATATCACATGATTCCAAGAATTCCACGAATTTATCATAGTCGGAAATTGCTTTTTCAAAATCCGGTACATCGAAATAATTTAGTTGTGGTGATTCTTGATCAACCTTGGATTGGTTTTTATAAGCGTCCTTGGGGTGTTTGATTAAAACCCGTTTGATAGGGTCCACCATACTCTGGCAGCCGAAATTTTTATTCATGGGGGCTTCCACACCAAGACACAATCATATTTGCAATAATTTTCACAGTTGTGATTACCTCATCAATTTCTACATATTCGTTGGCCGCATGAGCCAAACGGACATCTCCCGGACCAAATAGAACGGCGGGAATATGGGCATGATTTGTGAAGAGTCGCAAGTCAGAACCGTAGGTTACACCCTCGATTATAGGTACATCACCGGTTGTTTGATGATAACAATCTGAAAGTGATTGAATAAGCGGATGATTAGTTTCCGTTTGCCCCGATTCAAATTGGCCTTCAAACCATTCAACTGTCGGAATATTCTCTTTCAGCCAATCGTCTGTTTCTGAAATAGTTTGAAGGTGGGTCTCGAATGTATCTCGTGCGTCTTGCGCTGACTCACCTGGAAAAACGCCCAAACGTCCTTCTGCAACAACAGTTTCCGGTACGGTGGAATGCCATTCTCCGCCTTTAATGGTTCCAATATTGATGGGTGCCACACGATCTTTGGATTCATAATATTTTATATCGAATGATTGATGGCGTTCTTTTTCAAATTCCAAAATGGACTGATGAATCAAATTGAATTTTTCAATGGCGCTGACACCATCCCACCGCATGGCCGCATGAGTGGCTCTACCTGGAATCGTTAACCGAAAGGTAAGGGCACCAGATTGAATGGGGGAGATCTTTAACGATGTGGGCTCCAAGATGACAGCCGCATCGGCGGAGTATTCTTTTACAATATTGGTCAGTGTGCCGCAACCGCCGGATTCTTCTCCAACAACACTTTGAACCATCACATTGCCATTGGGTTTAAAACCGATTTTTTGGAGTATCTGAACAGCAAAAATAGCAGCACTTAGTCCCCCCTTCATATCAGTAGATCCCCGACCATAGATTTTTCCATTCTTAATTGCACCAGACCAAGGCGATTCATGCCACAATTCTTCCGGACCTGTAGGCACCACATCCACATGTCCATTCAGGATCAAGGATTTCCCGCCCCCATCATTATTCCACTGGCCAATAACATTCACGCGGGTATTGGGAGAAAACCCATCATCACAAAAGGCAGGATGATCTTTTATTGCATCAAATATAACCGGGATTCTTCGTGTTATTAGCCCAAGTGAATCAAGTTTATTCTGCACCAATTCTTGAACCGGACCTTCATTGTTGGCCAAGCTGGGAGATTGCACCGATGTCTGGATGAAAGAAACAATTTCTTCCCAGGCAGCATCAACAGCGGAATCGATTTGGTGTTTTATATCAGTCATTCTTTTTCCAGTAATAATATAGTGGAAGTCCCGCCAGAATAATCCCGGTACCGATGGCTGCATCCCTTGGCGCTTCCATAATTGTATTAAAGGTTAACAATATAGCGAACAAAATAAAAATGATTGGTATCCATGGATAAAATGGTGTTTTGTATGGACGATCCATATCGGGTTTTTTCTTACGAAGAATAATTACAGCGCCGGCAGACATGCCATAAAATATCCACGATGCAAAAATGATGTATGTGATTAGTTGGTTGAACGTACCGCTAAATGTCAGGATGCATGCCCACACACATTGAATGATTAACGCATTGGCTGGGGATTGGAATTTTGGGTGGATGGCCGCAGCCATTTTAAAAAAACGTTTATCTTTTGCCATGGCATAATTAATCCGGGCGCTGGTTAATACATTTCCGTTATTGGCGCCCATAAGTGAAATCAAGATGATAATGGTAACAATGGCAGCACCCTTTCCCCCAAGAAATTTAGATGCGGCATCGGCCATGACCAACTCAGACCCTATCATTTGATCAAACCCAAGGACATAAACCAAAACAGTGTTGAGCGCCAAGTAAACGGATACAACAATGGCCATACAGAAAATAAGAGATAGGGGTATATTTCGTTTCGGATCCTTGACCTCGCCCGCCACGTAGGTGACAAAGATCCATCCGTCAAATGTCCAAAGGACGGCCACCATAGCCAAACCCAATGGGCCGATCAACGATTGGGCCGATTTATCCGTGAAAAGGGGAGAAAAGTTCTGAGCTGAGCCACCTTCGAGAAATAATCCCAATAAAATCACACCAAGGATTGCCCCAAGTTTTGCAAATGTGAATACGTTTTGAAACCGGGCACCAGATTTCACATCAACAATATTGATAATTGTGAGAAGAATAATGGAAAAAATCGCTATTCCTTTGACCGTCAAATCTGAAATGGAATAGAAAAACCGAAGATATTCAGCAAAGGCAACGCCCACCGCCGCCATGGATGCGGTATTGATCACAGCCACTGCGGACCAGCCATAGAGGTATCCCCAAACTGGGCCATAGGCTTCATTAAGGTAAACATACTGACCGCCGGCTTTGGGCATGGCGGCACCCAGTTCCGCTACGGATAAAGCGCCAAACAGGCTTATAATACCTCCAAAGATCCAGACCATAAAGAAGAGGGAAGAGGAAGCCGTATAAAGGGCCACAGTTGCAGGGACCATGAAAATGCCCGAACCGATAATTCCCCCCGCATTGATCATGGTGGCATCCATGAGGGACAGGACACGTTTTAAACGAGGTTGATCAGCCATGGTTTATTTCTTATACCAATAATCTTCCAAGTCGACACCAAGGCCATCAGCGATTCGATTCACATATGCAAAATAGGCCACAATCTGGTTGATGTCCAAAATAGCACGATCTTTGTAGCCCGTATCCCGCAGTCGTTCCACATCTTCAGCAATCATATCGGCCGGCCGCTCGGTGAGTTTTGCCGCATAGTTGAGCATCTCCATTTGGGCCGGTGAAATATCCGCCAATGTATAGTCGGACTTCAGTTGGTTAACCAGTGCTTCATTTTTTGTTAGTTTGAGGAGCCCCTCCCCGTGATGTATCATTCAGTAATGACACTGGTTAATAGTGGAAACAACCACAGCAATCATTTCACGATCGGTCCGCCGGATGGGTGACTTGCCATACATAATTGTTTTATAGAGCTGTACATGGGCAGCAAGAGATTCGGGGTTATGGCTGTGAATTTTGAGAATATTATCCACCCCACCCCACGGTTCGGTTAATTTTTCATACTGATCTTTTAGGGATCCGTCTGCATTATTTTCATCTATTACATCAATCCATGCCATAGTTTCACTTTCATTTGATAGTCCAATATAATGCAAGTCATATGGAATCTTGAAGTACTTATCTTATTAAAGAATTAGATTAATGATATGAAAAAGATTGTAGTACTCACCGGGGCAGGCATGAGTGCGGAAAGCGGTCTCAAAACATTTCGGGACAGCGATGGATTATGGGAAAATCATAATGTTTATGATGTGGCAACGCCTGAGGCTTGGGAACGAGATCCAGAAATGGTTCTCAAGTTTTATAATGAACGTCGAAAACAAGTTCGGGATGCGAAACCAAATAAAGCACATGTTGCCTTGGGAAAACTTGAGGAAAAATATGATGTTCATATCATCACCCAGAATATCGATGACCTCCATGAAAGGGGTGGATCCACACAGGTGATTCATCTCCATGGTGAAATTAATAAAGTAAGGAGTACGGTTGATCCCGGTTTAATTAATGAACTCGATCATTGGGAAATGAAATTGGGTGATTTGTGTGAAAAGGGTTCTCAACTGAGACCGCACATTGTTTGGTTTGGTGAAGCAGTACCTATGATTGAAAAAGCAATTCCTATTGTTAAAATGGCAGATGTTGTAATGGTGATCGGTACGTCTCTGTCCGTTTACCCGGCGGCGGGATTGGTCAATTATGCGCCGCCTTTTGCGGAGAAATATTATATTGACCCGAAAGAATTGGAAGGCGCAAATATTTATGATTTTAAAATCATAAAAGAGAAGGCAGGGGTGGGGGTGCCGGATTTAGTTGAACAATTAATAAAATAAAAAAGCCCCATCGTGGGACAGGGCTTCAAGTCAGAGATGTATGGTATTCTGAGAGTGATCCGGGTGAGACTCGAACTCACGACCAATGGCTTAAAAGGCCA
>CATMGX010000099.1:0-4883 GCA_950067765.1 uncultured Fidelibacterota bacterium | reverse complement strand
CCATTTTTAATTTCTACTTTTCTATAGGGCGCTTCAATAAAACCATGTCGGTTCACAATCGCCAACAACGCTAAAGAAGAAATTAATCCAATATTCGGACCCTCAGGTGTTTCAATAGGACAAAGACGGCCATAGTGTGTATAATGAACATCTCTAACCTCAAAACCCGCACGTTCCCGCGTCAATCCGCCAGGCCCTAATGCAGAGATTCTCCGCTTATGTGTTACTTCTGCTAGTGGGTTTGTTTGATCTCCAAATTGAGACATTTGGCTCGTACCAAAGAAAGTGTTTATCACCGTTGTAACCACTCGGGAGTTTATCAAATCCTGAGGTGTAATTGATTCCTGTTCACGCAAATTCATTCGTTCATAAATCGTTCGAAGCATCCGACTCAGTGCAACAGAAAATTGGTTGGTTAACTGTTCTCCGATTGATTTAACACGGCGATTTCCTAAATGATCGATGTCATCAGACCCTCTTTCGCCTTTCCGCATATCTACCAGAAAGTTCAACACTTGAACAATATCATCCATCGTTAATACTGTGTCTTCAACTGGTACATTTAAACCAAATTGTTGATTGAGACGATAACGCCCAACCTCACCCAAATCATATTTTTTGGGATTGAAGAAAATTCTCTCAATGAATTTCTGAGCCGTTTCAAGATTTGGCGGTTCACCTGAACGCAACAATTGATAAACAACACTTAATGCTTCTTCTGTATTATTTGTCGGGTCTTTAATCATTGTATTTTGAAGCATCATTGAATGGAAGTTTTTGTTTGAGTCTATAACTTCAATCGATTTTATTTTTGCTTTTTTTAGCTCATCAATGGATTCTTGACTTAACTCAACCCCACCTTCCATATAGATTTCACCCGTTTGTGTATCGATGATATCCTCAACAACAGTACAACCAATAGCATTCGAAATGTTTTTCGACGCTAGTTTAAATTCTACAATACATCCGAAAGCGCGGAAAATATCTGCATTGGTTGAATATCCCAATGCACGCAATAGCATGGTAACCGGAAATTTCCTACGACGATCAATAATTGAAAAAATACAATCATTAATATCTGTTGTAAAGTCAACCCAAGATCCACGAAATGGAATAATTCTTGCTTGGTACAATTTCGTCCCATTTGGATGAATAGAACTGTCAAAGAAAACGCCAGGTGAACGCTGTAACTGAGAGACAATTACCCGTTCAGCACCATTGATAACAAACGTACCCTTAGGAGTCATATTCGGAATGTTTCCAAAGTAAACTTCCTGCTCAATGGATTGATCATATTTACTACGATCATCTTCATTCGTGATATGAAGAATTAAGCGAACTTTCAATGGTACTGAATATGTCAATCCCCTATCAATACATTCTTCAGGCGTGTATTTAGCTAATCCCAAAAAATAGTTTTTATATTCTAGAACATAGTTGCGATGAGAATCCTCGATGGGAAAATAATTTGAGAATACTTCTTCAAGTCCGACTTTCAGTCGTTCGTCTTCAGGAACATTTTCCTGAATAAAAGCTTGGAAAGCATCCACCTGAACAGATAAAAGGTCAGGGAATTCTATTTCTGATTTTGTCTTTTCGAACGATTGACGTTCGGCGTACGGATTGGATATGGCAGTCAATTAAGCCTCCATTGTAAAAGTGGAAAAGGACGGAATGTTATCTTTTAAAAAGATCGGTGTTTTTGTCAAATTATTTCAGTTCGACTGAAGCACCAGCTTCTTCGAGTTGCGCTTTTACTTCCTCAGCTTCAGCTTTGGAAACACCTTCCTTTACGGCCTTTGGGGCACTATCAACTAATTCTTTCGCTTCTTTCAACCCTAAGGCCGTCATAGTGCGAACTGCTTTAATAACACTTATTTTTGATGAACCAGCAGATGTTATTACAACATCAAATTCATCTTTTTCTTCTGCCGCAGCTTCTCCGCCACCAGCGGGTGCAGCAGCGACGGCTGCAACGGGGGCTGCAGCGGTTACACCAAATTTTTCTTCAATATCACTGATTAAATCAGAGATTTCCATCATATTGGCATTTTCAAGGTATGTAAGCACTTGGGCTCTCGTAGTATCGGCCATTGTCATAGCTCCTTTTTATTTCTTAATTCGTTTTATGTTCTTTTAAATTACGCAACGCATAACCCACATTAGCCATTGGCGCCTGAAGGGTCCGGGCTAATTTGGTCATTGATGAATTCAATAATGCAGCAAGCATCGCCAGCAATTCTTCTTTGGTTGGCATCTCAGCGATGCGTTTCAATTCACTACCATCCAATAATTCGCCATCAAAATAAATGGCCTTTACTTCTGGTAATTCGTGGTCTTTTATGAAATTTTTCAGGACCCGTGCGGGACTGGTTGGGTCTTTATAAGATAATGCGATAGCTGTAGGTCCGCTGAGATATTGATCCATTCCTTCTAAACCATTATTCTTTGCGGCCAACTTTAATAACGTATTTTTTGCAACTTCATATTCCACATCGCTTTTATGAAAATCCCGGCGGAGCTCTGTAATATCTTCTACATTTAATCCAAGGTATTCTGTAAAATAAATGGCTTTTGCTCTGCCGAGCTTATCGGTTAATACTTCAACCTGTTTAATATTTTTCGTATTTGGCATTTTTTACCTGATAGTTCCTTGATCCACTTTAATACCAGGACCCATTGTAGATGATACACTAATTTTTTTGAAATAAGTACCTTTCACAGAGGAGGGTTTGGCTTTCATAATTGTATCATAAATCGTTTTTATATTTTCAACTAAGGCCGTTTCTTCAAATGAGCTTCTTCCACACTGCGCATGGATAATACCCGTCTTCTCTACTCTTAGTTCGATTTTTCCTGCTTTTAATTCTTTCACTGCTGCTGCAACATCCATAGTTACCGTTCCACTTTTTGGGTTTGGCATTAATCCTTTCGGGCCTAATACCTTTCCTAGTCTTCCTAATTCCGACATCATATCCGGTGTGGCAATAATTTTATCCACGTCATCCCATCCGCCTTTAATTTTTTCCAGGTATGATTTGCCAACATAATCCGCACCTGCTTCTTCCGCCTCTTTTTCTTTTGGTCCTTGGGTAACTACTAAAACTTTTACATCTTTACCTGTCCCGTGAGGCAATGATGTAGATACACGAATATTTTGGTCTGCATGACGGGGATCAACCCCTAAATTCATAGCCAGATCAACCGATTCATCGAATTTAGTAAATTTTAATTTTTTAACCATTTTTACCGCATCTTCAAGAGAGTATTCTTTCATACGGTCTAAATCAGCATTTACTTTTTTACTATTCTTAGTCATTTTCATTAGCCTTTTACCTCCAATCCCATACTCCGAGCTGTTCCACGAATCATTTCCATCGCCATTTCAATCGAATTGGCATTTAAATCTTCCATCTTTATTTCTGCAATATCCCGTAAATCATTTTCAGTTACTTTTCCCACTTTTTCACGATTTGGCTCACCAGATCCTTTGGGAACACCTGCTTTTTTCTTAAGCAGCACAGCGGCAGGAGGCGTTTTTGTAATAAAGGAAAAACTTCGATCAACATAAATGGTAATAACCACGGGGATAATCATCCCTGCCTGATCTTGTGTTGATGAATTGAATGCTTTGCAGAATTCCATGATATTCACACCATGTTGACCCAAGGCCGGCCCAACCGGCGGCGCAGGATTTGCCTGGCCTGCAGGAATTTGAAGCTTAATAAAACCTGAAACTTTTTTTGCCATTATTTAGCCTATTTCTCTAATTCAACCTGTAAAAAATCTAACTCGATAGGTGTAGGTCGTCCAAAAATACTGACTGAAACCTTCACTTTTTGTTTATCCTCATTCACTTCATTCACATACCCGGAAAATTCTGCAAATGGGCCATCCGTTACTTTGACTGCGTCCCCCACTTTATAAGGAGCTACAACCACTTCACGACCTTCACGGCCTTCTACTTCCCCTAAAATTCTTGTTATTTCATCTTCCTTAAGAGACTGAGGTTCACCCTTAATTCCAACAAAATTCATCACGCCCGAAATGTTTTCCACAATATGGCGTGCAACTTTTGAGTCACTCATATGAATTAAAATATATCCCGGGAAAAAAACTTTATTTTTTATCTTCTTTTTGCCATCTTTCATTTCAATAATTTTTTCAGAAGGCACCAGGATATTCTCAACTTCATCAGACATTCCTTCGTAATCCAACTCAAAAAGGATGTTTTCCCGAACTTTCTTTTCCTTACCGGAAATCACTCTCAGAGTGTACCAATTCATAAGTTAAAGTATTACCTGCATAAGGGTGGAGAGAATTCGGTCAATAAAAAATAGAAATACACTGACCATGATGGAGAATGAAATAACAACAAAGGTTGATCCTTTTAACTCATCCCATTTTGGCCAGGACACTTTGTTCATTTCAAATTTTACTTCGGAAAATATTTTTGTAATCTTGTTCATTCTAACTTAACTAAATCGATTCCTAATTCATTTTTACTTTTACTGCAGGAGTGACAGGAATCGAACCTGCAACCCCCGGTTTTGGAGACCGGTGCTCTACCTAATTGAGCTACACTCCTATGAGATATTTTAGCCGAAAAACGACCAAATAATCATCCGGAATTCCTACTTGGTCTCTTTGAAGATTACGTGCTTACGCACCACTGGATCGTACTTACGATATTCGACGCGATCCGGGTGTAATCGTTTACTTTTAGTAACTGTATACCGGTAACCAGTACCCGCTGTACTCTCCAACTGAATGATCGCCCGTTTGCTATTTCCAGCCATTTGCGAGCCTATTCCGTAATCTCAGTTACCACGCCAGCACCAACCGTATGCCCACCCTCACGAATGGCAAAACGCAGTTCCTTA
>CATMGX010000098.1:0-4959 GCA_950067765.1 uncultured Fidelibacterota bacterium | reverse complement strand
CATTCGATTTCCACCTTGGCACCGATGGCCAATCCGCTGCCGGCAAAGGCAGATCTCGCCGGCTTATGGTTGGGAAAGAATTTTACATATTCCGCACTCATCTCTGCCCATTCGTTAATATCCTCAAGCATACAAAGACACTTCACCACTTGATCCATAGAAGATCCGTACCGTTCCAGAACTTCTTTAATATTTTCCATAGTCTGTCGCGTTTCATGTCCAATTCCACCGGGGACGACATTCATTTCGCCCGGTATATTTCCCACTTGGCCAGAGAGATAAAGCATATTCCCCACCTGGACTGCTTCAGAGAAGGGCATATTCTGTTTTGCAAATTTTTCGGATTGAAGATACTCAACTTTCTGCTGCGATTGACAGCTAAGTAAAAAACATAATCCAAAAAGAAAAACAATCAGGTTTTTCATCGTAAATCCTCTTCTATTTGCTGTGATCCTCAAACCATTTCATGATAGCTTCACCACAATGCTGTATGAATTTAGGTTCCCGTAATCCATGGGGCATTCTGGGGTAAACAATCATTTCTGTATCTACACCCTTCCGCTTGATAGCTCGGTGAAATTCATAGCCCTGTGCAATCGGTACTCGGGTATCATTCTCACCATGAATTACCTGGGTTGGCGTGGTAATATTATCCACATGAAACAAAGCCGAATGTTTGATATATTTTTCAATATTATCATACATTTCCCCTTCAAAATGCCAAGGAATAAAGTCGTGGATATCTGTGGTGAGCATCCCAATAAGATTGGGGACACCAGCACCGACACTGGCCGCTTTGAACCGGTCTGTTTTGGTAACGACTGTAGAAGTCATATATCCACCGTAGCTCCAACCCATCACATACAGGTTATTGGCATCGGCCACGCCCATATTAATCACATGGTCCACGCCGGTCATGAGATCCTGATAATCCATGCCGCCCCAATCAGAGCGATTGGCAAAACGGAATTCTTTTGAATAACCACTGGATCCTCTGGGATTCGCCCGCAGGACTGCATACCCCTGTTGAGCGAAAGCTTGGATGGGATATACTGAACTCCGGCCCGTATAGCGTTCGGTATACACGCCAGCTGGACCACCGTGAATGTTGAGTACTAAAGGCACTTGCTTCCCTTTTCGATAATTGATTGGATAGGTCAATAATCCCTCAATTTCAATGCCATCGGAGGATCGCCAGCGAATTACTTCGGTTTTGCCATGGTACATGTCCGCGAAATCTTGATTCACACTTGTCAATTGTTCTGGTTTAAAATTATCAATGTTTGCCGCGAACACGTTTCCGGGTGTATCAGTCTGTTCATAAACGAAGGCCATCTGGCCGTTTTCATTATAGGATAAACTACCGTAATTCCCTTCCCCCAGTGTAAAAGATGCAGTGACCCCGTTTTCACTGAGTGGAACATTGAAATACCGCCGTGACGTCTGTTGTGTCTCAACAGTAATGACAGAATTACCGCCTGGGGCCCATCCTTCAATACTACCGATATATCGACTGGGAGTGGCTGGGAGTTGACGGCCTTTTCCACCCTTAGCTGGCATCACGAAGACAAAATGTTCTCTGCCCCAGGTGGATTTCCCACCATCGGAAACAAAGGCTATTAATTTACCATCCGGAGAATATTTTGGCGAACTGTCTGAGCCACCCCATGTAACGATTTTCTTGACGGATCCGCTTTTCACATTTACGACGGATATATCGCTAGTGGTCCATGCATTGGCACCGGGAACTTCTGTATGATCAAAAGCAATCCGATTCCCATCTGGCGACCAATCAAAGAACCCCACATTAAAGGCTCCTTTAGTGAGCCGACGAGATTCTTTTTCACCATCCGCTTTGACCATATGTAAATGAGAGAACTTGTAACCACCATCCACCACCTTCCAATCTCGTTTTTCTTTCTTCTTTGCCTTCTCTTTTTCATTATCCGGGTCAGTCATGGTGAAAGCGATTGACGAACCATGAGGAGACCAACTAAAGCGGTTCACCGATCCTTCTTCATCGGTCAACTTGATGGCCTCACCGCCATTCACAGATATGGAATAAATCTGCCGTTTTTTCTTCTCATTATTTCGACCAGAAAGAAAACCCAACGATTTCCCATCCGGTGAAAATTGGGGCGAAGAACTGGATACATCACCGCGAGTCAACTGAAATTGAGTTTTCCCATCCTGGCTCACCAGCCAGATATGCGTAAGAAACTCTGATTTTTCTCCCTCCATTTGGGGGATTGACAACTCATATGCCACCCAATTTCCATCTGGAGAAATATCAGTGGCACCGAGGCGCTGATAGTGAATCATAAACTCGGGGGTCCATTTGTTTCCCGCGATGACGGTAGACACCAGCAATAATGAAAATAAAAATAACCTGAAATAGTTTTTCATAGCTCCCTCCTCTTTATTCAATTTACAACTGAAAAGGAGAAAATAAAAAAGCCCTGGCATTTCGCAGAGGGCTTTTTCTTTTTTACCTATAAGGAAAGACTATTTAGGCCCATTCATCATTATTATTCCAATAATTTTTTCAAGATTTCTCTACTCGTATGGTCTGTAACCAACCGGGCTCGGTTCGGACGAAATTCATCTTCCACAATTAGGGCAATCACATCCATTTGGCTTGTCTCCAGGGCATTGATACATATATCATCCGCACTTAATGTCATATTGCCCACCCGTTTTCTCAAGTGGAATTCGATCCCACCTAAGCCATTAAAAGCGCGGTAAATAATTTCGGTGCACACTTGGGTTGTTGCATCATTAAAATCAAAAGAAAAATCATATCCATTGCCCAGATAGGAATGAACCACACCCATGGCTTTTTGAATTTGGGCAGGATTCAATTTGGGCCGAAGTATCACCATTCGATTGACTTTATGATCCAAAAGGTGATCCATTGAATTGGAAATGACCCCTTCAGATACGGATTCAATAATATCATCGCCGGGATGGATGAACGCTCTTTTTTCCGCCGATAAATGAAGTGAAGCCCAATCTTGTTCATTCCAGGATTGCCTGTCGCCCACATAAACAATCCCATGTTTAAATGTCCCAGGTAAAAAGATATTACTCATGTAACCCGCAGAATATGTTAAAATAATATCTCCCGGTCTCAGCATTTGTTTTATCTCATTTTTTTCCATACGGGTGAAATAAAGATTATCGGTTACGGGGGATTTAATATCGCCCACCCATGTTAAAAGGAATGCTTTGAGTGCCTCATATTGGCCACCGGATTCTTCGATTAAATATTTTGCCTGTTTTTTGATATCGCTATGGCGCAGGAGATTTGTGATTTCTGGTGTCAGTAACACATAATGGTTCAAAATTTCTTCTCGATGGTTTACATGAAATGTTTGAAGTTCTTCTAATTCATTAATGAGTGGCACATAGAGTGGGTCTGACAAAAGCTGATTCAATGGGGATCCTGATAGATAGAGTTCCCGAGTATAAAGCTCCCAGGCAATATCCAGCTCTTCCAAATTCTCCGGATTGGTGAGGCTATCGAATATTTTTTCAAATGTATTTTTCGGAATACCACTCCGAAAATAGGATTCGTTCAGTTTATCCACCAGTAGATCATCCTTCATATTGATGGTAATTAAATGGCCACTGGCTTTATAAAGGGTTAATGCAGCATAATACCCAATAACAAACGATTTCATATTCGTTTCAGGATCGTCAGTAAGTGTATTGTAATCCCTGTATTTTCCGATTACCTCCCACAGGGATTGGCGGAGGATTAAATAACGGAATAAAAGGTTCTCAATCCGGTCATTTTCTATATTGGAAATATATTCTTTGTCAAGTCGAGATGTATTTTCATGGAGGGAAACCATCTCCTCAAACATTTCACGGAGGGCACCCTTAAAAATGGCCAATTGGTGAATATCGGACTCAAATGAATCCTGTACAGCCGGTAAGGATGAAAAGAAAAAAGCCCCGGAAAGAATATAGGGGAGAATTTTATTTTTAATTGAAGTCATTCAGAATATTTATCCAATTTTTTGACTCCCCATTTTCCTACTCATACTGCTTCAGCCAATCAATGGCCTGAATAACCGCCGGCGAATAGGCCGCAGGTTCATGCTCACCCTTTTCCAATAAAGTTATGGTTGCATTTCCCTCATGGGAATTAATGTATGCATGCATATTCACGCTCTGCTCAAAATCGACTGCACCATCTTCCTTGCTATGGATAAATAAAACAGGCGATTGAGGTACGACTTCATTTAGAGAATTATCGCTGAGCATCTGACGGAAAGATGCAAAGTCCGAATGGTTCCCAAAACTGGTCCGGGCTGCATCTGTGAATAAATTTTTACTGATTGGGGTTAAAGCCCTGTCGATTTCGCTTGCATCCTTTTCACCGTTAAACAAATCATTGAGCTTTTCCCTATAGGGCGATTCCACCATTTTATCCATGAGACCAAGTTGATATTGCTGATCATACATAAAGGGAGAGTACAAGGCCCAGGCCGGCCGATAAAGGGTATCTGCAATCTGAAACGACTCCGATATATTTAAATCAAAATATCCTGCTACCATAACGCTGGCATTAATGACAAATGATCGGGGATTCTCATTCAATTCGTCGTGTACCGCCATGGATACATATCCGCCCGTAGAATACCCTAAGAGAAATACATTTTCATTCAATGGAATATCATTTTCGCATGCATAATGACGCATACCATCGATGAGATCTACCACAGCCACCGCACTGGATTTTTGATTCACAGGCTGATTTTGTACGTTAGAATTCCCCAGGCCAAGATAATCGGCTTGGACAGAGGCATATCCCGTAGCTGCCCCGAACAGACCCAGATACCCATAGAGGGGCAGTGTGGATGGCACATCCCGCTTTTTGATGGTGAGCCCATGCTGCCCGCTCAAAAGTGACAGGGGATCATCGTTACCGGTTTTGGGAATATATATGGC
>CATMGX010000097.1:0-5043 GCA_950067765.1 uncultured Fidelibacterota bacterium | reverse complement strand
GAAAACAGGAACCAACATTAATTATGATATTCCTGAATTGATTTTACCTCAATTTTCTTCCCCGCCAACCGAATAGCCCTCACAACTGCGGCAGCGCCGGAAAGTGTTGTGATCGCTTGGATCCCTTTTTGAATACAGGATCGCCCGATAGATTCTTCATCATAGCGAGCCTGTGCACCCATAGGTGTATTGATTACCAAGTTTACCTCTCCATTTTTAATACCGTCCACCACATTCGGGCGTCCTTCGCCTACCTTAAAAACAGACTTCACAGGAATTCCATTTCGTTTTAATTCTTTGGCTGTACCTGCGGTTGCCATCAATCTAAACCCAATTTCATGAAGATCTCTTGCGATAGGAATTGAATTCAATTTATCAGAATCGTTTACAGAAATAAAAACCGTACCGGAATCAGGCAAAATATTGCCGGCACTGATGGATGCCCTGCGAAAGGATTCTCCCATGGTTTTTGAAATGCCCATCACTTCACCTGTTGATTTCATTTCCGGGCTTAAGAAAATAGATTCCTCCGGGAATTTATTAAATGGGAGCACTGCCTCCTTAACCGCCACATGATTAATTGCATCCCACTCTTTTAAATCAAATTCAGATAGCTTGGCTCCTATGGCCAATTGGGATGCAATTCTTGCCAATGGAACATCGGTTGCCTTACTGACAAAAGGAACTGTTCTGCTGGCTCTTGGATTCACTTCCAATACATAAACTTGTCCATCCTTATAAGCGAACTGAAGGTTTATGAGACCAATCACATTCAGTTCAAGGGCCAAAGCCTTGGTGATGCGAATGATTTCATCCATGGCTTCCGTTGTAATGCGATAAGGCGGGAGTACGCAAGCTGAATCACCGGAATGAATCCCCGCTTCTTCAATATGCTGCATTACGGCTCCGATGTGGACTGAGTCACCATCGCAGAGTGCATCCACATCAAACTCAAATGCATCTTCTAAAAATTCATCAATCAGTATTGGGTGTCCTTCAGTTACATCTGCATTCCGAGAGATATAATCAATCAACTGCTCCTTAGAATAAACAATTTCCATAGCCCGGCCGCCCAAAACATAACTGGGTCGAGCCAACACCGGAAAACCAATCTTTTCTGCCACAACCACCACTTCGTCTAGCGTTCTTCCCGTGCCGTATTGTGGGCAGGTTATATGCAATTTATCTAATATTTTTCCGAACTTTTCCCGGTCTTCAGCCAAATCAATATTTTTCGGAGATGTTCCAATAATGGGTACACCGGCATTCGCCAATTGTTGTGCTATCTTTAAGGGTGTCTGTCCACCAAACTGAACCAGCACACCATCCGGATTTTCAAATTCAACTATATTTAATACATCTTCAAAAGTAACCGGTTCAAAATATAGCCGATCTACCAAATCAAAATCTGTACTCACCGTCTCCGGATTACAATTCACCATGATCGTTTTATATCCCTGATCCTGCAATCCGAATACTGCTTGAACACAGCAATAATCAAATTCGATCCCTTGCCCAATTCGGTTAGGCCCACCACCTAAAATGATGACTTTTTTCCCATTAATAGGTTCAATCTCATTTTCTTCATCATAAGTCGAATAGCAATAGGGGGTCTGTGCTACAAATTCTGCTGCACAGGTATCGACCACTTTAAACGAAGGATGAACCGATTCATCTTTTCTTTGATCTCGGATTTTCATTTCCGTTTTTCCAACCATTCGCCCGATTTGCTTATCAGAAAAACCATTTTGTTTTAATTCTCGTAGAGACGAATCAATATGGTATGTGGATAATATTTTTATTTGTTGTAAAAACCAGGGGTCTATTTTTGTCACTTTAAAAATATCTTCAACGGATTGACCTTCGAGAAATGCCTGACGAACTTTCAATAATCTAAAGGCCGTTGCAAACCGTAAAGTGGACATATCTAAATTTCGGGCGCGGCTTACATCCGGGTCGCCGCCTGCCGCTGATTTTGGCTCTAATCCATCCAAACCCACTTCTAATGATCGAAATGCTTTTTGAAGGGATTCTCGAAATGTTCGGCCAATGGACATGGCTTCCCCAACACTTTGCATCTGGACCCCTAAATGCCCGGATGCCGATGGAAATTTTTCAAAATCAAATCTCGGTACTTTGGTCACAATATAATCGATTGTGGGTTCGAAGGCGGCTAATGTTTTGCCCGTAATATCATTGGGTAACTCATCTAAAGTGTACCCCACAGCCAGTTTTGCCGCCACCTTTGCAATGGGAAAACCCGTGGCTTTCGATGCCAACGCTGATGACCGGCTTACGCGTGGATTCATTTCAATAACAATCATTCGCCCATTCTCAGGATTGACTGCAAATTGTACATTGGATCCACCCGTTTCCACGCCAATGGTTCGTAAACATAAAATAGCCCAGTTACGCATTTTCTGGAATTCCTTATCCGTCAGTGTCATGGCGGGCGCCACCGTAATGGAATCCCCCGTATGCACACCCATGGGATCAATATTTTCGATAGAACAAATAATAATGGTATTATCAGCTGTATCTCGAATAACCTCTAACTCAAACTCCTTCCACCCCAACAGCGATTCTTCAACCAACACTTCCGTAATTGGACTTGCATTCAATCCGTTTTCAATTAATTCCTGGAATTCTTCATAATTATAAGCCACAGATCCACCCGTACCTCCCATGGTAAATGAAGGGCGAATAATAATAGGGAATTGCATCTTGTCTAAAGAAGCTTTTGCCTCTTGCCATGAATGTACAAAACCACCTTGGGCAGTTTCGATTCCTACTGCATCCATGGCTTCCTTAAATCTTTCTCGATCTTCTGCCTTATCAATGGCATCTACTTGGGCGCCAATAAGTTGAATATTATATTTTTCAAGGATACCCTGTTTATCTAAATCCATGACCAGATTCAAGGCTGTTTGGCCGCCCACTGTTGGCAAAATGGCATCCGGCTTTTCCTTTTGGATAATCGCTTCTACATATTCAGGAGTGATGGGTTCTATGTAGGTGGCATCCGCGAGATTGGGGTCGGTCATAATCGTGGCTGGATTTGAATTTACCAGAATAACCCGGTATCCTTCTTCTTTTAAAGCGCGAGTTGCTTGTGTCCCTGAATAATCGAACTCACATGCTTGCCCAATTACAATGGGGCCCGCACCGATGATTAATATGGATTCAATATCTGTTCGTTTTGGCATTTATTTCTTTTCAATAAATAGTGCATCATCAATTCCCTGGTTCACTTTATAATTTGAAAAAATCATAATCATTTCACCTACGAATTCATCTTTTTCTGCGTCAAACCCGGCATTCTTAGCGATTTTTTCAAATTCTTCTCTATCTGATCCTGGGCCACCAAAATCAAAAGGGTTTTGGGTTGTCCACCGACTGATCCCCTTTACACCAATCTTGAACACGGATTGTGCGGGAACCATCACGTCACTTACTTCAATATAATCTGTCTTAAAAGTAAATACACTTTCTGAATCCAAGTAAACACCTACTTCAGTAACGACCCATTCTTTTGCATCCACAAATACATCCATGGTGATATCTGGGATTTCATCCTTTTTTACTGAAACTGGAATTTTCAAAGAATCCCGATGCACTTTACCTATAATTCGATAAAATGGTTTATTATCCCGAATGGTCCGTTTGATTTCTGTAACATGCTTCAGCATATCCAAGAATACACTGGGATTTCCACCCGCGCCTATTTTTGGTAAGATGGCAAACCCTCGTGTTTCCACTTTAATTTTATCCGGTTTTTTATAATACATCCGAATTTTCTTTTTTGGCATTCGAAAACCCGTCATCTTTACTGATATTTTTATATCTACTTGATAATCATTAATCTGAGCAAATTGGGAAATAACATTGTCCCGAATATGTTCAATGGATGGTGTTTGGGCCGCCAATAGTGGGGACATAATAAGGAAGGCTACAAGGATCAAGCGCCTCATGTTTTAATATCCTTCTTTAAAAACACATATGTAGCAACACCAAAACAAGCGACCGAATAAGCACCCAGAACTCCTAGTTTCTTTCCGATTTCGCCCCATGGAATAGGATCTTTGAAGGCATCCCACCAAACATTGAAATACTTCACAAAAACATATGGCTCAATTTTTTCAAATATTTCTAATGGAATACTCATAATCATATAGCCTATAATAATTAGAAATATGGTTCCAATAATTGGGCCAACTGCATTATTGGTCATGGTTGAAAACATAAAACAAAGTGTCGCAACCATACACATGACCAAAATAGCCAGCAAAAATGAAAACGCCATTCGAACCCAAGCTTGCGATTCATCTAAGATAAGAATACCATTATCAATTACAATTAAATCACCTGTTCCCAATACGATACTCCCAATACCGAGACTCCAAAATGCACAAAAGATAAGAAGCAATGCGGTGTAGATATAACTGGCCATTAATTTGGATACCAATATTTTAAACCTGCTCACTGACCGCGTAAGTGTAATTCTAAAAATACCATTGGCGCCATCTGCTGCAACGGAATCCCCTGCAGCCAGCGTAACCAAGAATGGAATATGAATCCATAATGTGTTCATAATAATGTAAGTTGCCAGGAATGAATTGAGAATGGAGCCCACGATCATAAAAGTACCCCCCAATTCTCTGGCATAATCTCGGTGAAGTTCTTCACCGCCCACAGAAAACCCCCATAATATGAGTGGCATCAAAATTGAAATTCCAATAAATCCTATATAACTTCTCCACCGTCCTGCAATCACCAATAATTCGTTATGGATTAATCCCAGCATCAGATTTGATTTTCCTTTCCTACTTTCGATAGAAATACATCCTCTAAACTGGTCCGAGGAATAACAGCAGAAACCTGAAGATCATTTTGAACCAACAACTGGACTAAATCCGACATTTTATCATGACTTATACCTACACTTAAAATGCCATTATTTTCTTCACATCGATGAATCCAGTCTTGGTTTGATAATAATTCGATTGCTGGCGCTAATGGATTCACATGAATTTCTGTCATCAG
>CATMGX010000096.1:0-5051 GCA_950067765.1 uncultured Fidelibacterota bacterium | reverse complement strand
GTGAACACTTTTCCAACGTTAACACTTTATTTTTTCCAAACCTTAAATAATCCAATGGATGCAAATGTGCCTATTGCACAAATCATCATTCCGCTTTCGGTATGACCATAGATTAATTGCCCCACACCCAACAGGAATCCATAGACCGCCACACAACCTAGAACCATGGAAAGAATTCCATTGGGGACGGGCCAAGGTTCAGTAGAAATCCCATCAGAATATTTTTTCCAACCGGGGCCACCGGGATTCACTTTTTTCACAAAATTCCTTAAAGTTTGCTCATCATCCGCTGGCGTTAAATACGTTGCAACAATCCAGACGATTGTGGTGAGAATTGCACCAATGACAATTTTTTGCCATCCATCCAATGATGAATCTCCAAAATTGAAATATCCTGCAATGAATATAGAACTAATCATGGCTACAATTTCTGTATAGGCATTAATTCGCCACCAAAACCATCGCAAAATATATATAAGTCCTGTTCCAGCTCCAATCATCAATAATAAATTAAATGCTTGCCCGGCACTGGTGAGCATGAGTCCAAGTCCTGCACCCAGAATAAGTGAAATAACCGTGAACAATCTCCCGGCCATGACCAGTTCTTTTTCTGATGCGTCAGGTTTTATGAATCTGTGATAAAAATCATTCACCAAATAACTGGCGCCCAAATTGAGTTGGGTGGACATAGTACTCATAAATGCGGCAATGAGCGAAGCAGCCACCAATCCCAGTAGGCCCGATGGCAATAAAGTGAGCATCGCAGGATAGGCAACATCATGGCCCAATTTATCTTCAGGGAGATTCGGAAATGCTTCTCGTAGATCTGATAATTCCGGGAATACAATAAGAGATGCCAATGCAATCAGGATCCATGGCCAGGGTCGTAACGCATAATGGGCCACATTGAATAAAAAAGTAGCACCCACGGCATTTTTTTCATCCTTGGCAGAAAACATTCTTTGGGCAATATAACCGCCACCGCCCGGTTCCGCCCCGGGATAATAACTTGCCCACCATTGAACAGCTAAGGGGACCAATAAGATTGGTACCCAATTATTCGGATCAGAAAAATCTGGGAATAACGCCAATTTATCGGATACATTTACATGGGAAATTAAATTTGAAAGCCCTCCGATTTCAGGGAGACCTAAAATATAAAACATGGCCCAGACTGAACCGATCATCGCCAAAGTAAACTGAACAAAGTCTGTTATAATTACAGCTTTAAGTCCGCCTAACATTGAATAAGCCAGTGTGATTGACCCGGCAATGGTCAGTGTTAACCATCCCGGTATTCCCAAAACAATCTCTCCGAACTTTACTGCGGCCAAACTAACGGCACCCATGACAAGTACATTAAAAACCAATCCCAGGTATAGTGCGCGGAATCCGCGCAAAAAAGCGGCTGCTTTGCCACTGTATCGGAGCTCATAAAATTCAATATCTGTGAGGACTCCTGATCTTCGCCAGAGTCTGGCATACACAAAAACGGTCAGCATTCCTGTGAGTAAAAACGCCCACCAGGCCCAATTCCCGGAAACACCTTTTTGTCGAACAAGGTCGGTTACCAAATTTGGCGTATCCGTGGAAAAGGTTGTGGCAACCATGCTCACACCCAAAAGCCACCAGGGCATATTTCTTCCGGCAAGAAAAAATGATTTTGTATCTTTACCCGCTTGTTTGGAAGCCCAAATTCCAACCGCTAAAGATAGGGCAAAATAGGCACCAACGATTGACCAATCTAAAGATGATAATATCATTTAATATGCATCTGATAGACCAAATATTGGCTCATTAGTTTTCCATTTCCCACGGGTAAAATCAGGGATCTTTACAGCAGTGCTGCCTAATCGAATTGATTTTTCAGATAACGGACAAATGACACTCATACTAACCGCGTCATACACATCAATAACGGGATCTCCACCTTTTAATGTTTCTATAAATGCGCGGAGGATGAAGAAATCCATCCCACCATGACCTGCACCCGCTGCTTTATTTTCAAATTTTTTCCAAAGTGGATGATCATATTTTTCAAGGTAACTATCTTCTGATTCCCAACGGTGAGCTTCCGGGCTTGTCCCTTCAATATAAATTGATTTTGCATCTTTCTGCCAAATTCCGTTTGTCCCCTGCACTCTAAAATTCAGGGAATAGGGTCGTGGAGAGTTGGTATCATGACTCAATAGGATGGTCTGTCCATTGGCGCATTTGATCACGGTGGTTACAATATCGCCCAATTTGAATTCCACCTTTGCGTTGGGATGATCCGGTCCGCCTTGGTCCACAATATATTTATGGAGTCCGCGACTTTGGGTGGCTGTGGAGGTGAGGTGCACCATGCGGTTGCCGCGATTAATGTCCAGCATGGTACTGACAGGACCCAATCCGTGGGTGGGATACAGATCACCATTGCGATCAACAGAATGCTGGGTTCGCCATTTCGATTCGGAATATCCTTTTTCGCCAAATTCAACGCCGCCGCCGTAGGGCTGTTTCCCATCATTGAATTTTACGTGGCGTAAATCGTGTTGATATCCACCCTGGCAATGAAGTAATTCACCGAACAAGCCTTTACGGACCATATTCAATACTGCCATGACATCTCTGCGATAACAGACGTTTTCCATGATCATACAATGCCTGCCAGTCTGTTCAGATGTCCTGACCAAATCCCAACAATCGTTAGCGGTGAGGGCGGCCGGTACTTCTGTCCCCACGTGAATTCCATTTTTCATTGCTGCGATTGCCATGGGATGATGCCATTCCCAGGGCGTTGCAATATATAGCCCATCCAAATCTTCAATATTTACCATATTGCGAAAATCTTCATCACCGTTTTTATAAACTCGAGGTTCCGGTTTTCCCGCATCTTTCAGGATCTTCAATGCGCTTTCAATCATGCCATCATCAATATCACAAATAGCAGGAATGTCCACTTCCGGATATTTTGCGGCGAGCCATAAAACCCATTGCCCCCGCATGCCGGTTCCGATGAATCCCATTTTAACCCGTTTACTTGTTGATGCAGAAAAAAGTATTTTTGGCATTGTAGAAATTGCAGCACCTGCCAAAGCTGTTGTTTTAATAAAATCGCGTCTATTGATCCTTTTAGACATTTATTACTCCATGTTTATTTTGTTTCAAATTCGTTCATTTTCTTGGTTCCAATTGAGATTCAGTCTTTGGTAGATATCCTTGCTCAATAAACGACATAATTCCAAATAAAGCACCCCAAGAATGAAAGCGGTCAGATGAAAGTCGTTCATCATCGCCTGTACCGGTGATAGATGAATAATTTTCGCTCACATAACCTTTCCTATTCCACTCTGTTAAAATAAGCTTCAGGGATTTGTCTGATAATTCTCTTGCTGCTCCATAATAACCGGCCTGTCGCAGGCTTAAATAGGTGAGGAAATTGAGGGGCGGCCAGATAGCGCCTTTCCAATAACGTTGTTTTGGAAATAAGGGATCGTTTCGTGTCGTGGACGGCAACATCCAATCCCCATAAAATTCTTTGGGATCATAAAAGTGTTGCACAATATGGCCTGCTCGACCTTTGTAACCCAGTTCTGCCAACAGTGGATAAAACATCGTGGGTGAAACCCGTTTAGAAAGCGAATCCACGTCAGTGCGATAATTAAGATATGCGCCAAAATTATTATCCCACACTTTTTCCATCGCATACGAGAATTTTTCCGCACGCTTCAATAATTCCAATTTTTCATCATTGCGGTCAATGATCCCTGCCATTTCTGCCAACGCTTGGCAATCAGCGATATAGAGGCTGTTAAGGCCCACATCCTGCAACTCCAGTGTATGTTTATCCTTGTTGAAGGGAACACCCACATACATGGGAGAATCATCCATACCAGATTCATACCCAGCTGCAGTTTTCGTTTCAAAGACTGGTTCGTTGAATGGATTATCTGCTGGGGATGATCCGTAGCTCAAAAGTCCTTCATTCATTCGGGCGTTGGGCCACCAGCGGTTCCACTCCAGCAAATCATCAAAGGTCGCTTCCAGAAACCATTGTTCAGGATATCGCTTGTAGATCTCTTTCACCATAATTCCGCCAACTGGCGGCTGGGAACGGTCAAATGATTTACTCCCGTTTCCGCGGTTGTCATTGGGAATGAATCCTTTTTTGGTCTTTCCATGTAAATGTTCGATCACGTTAGCAAAAGCGAGTTCTCGGCTGGAAAGACCGGTCATATAAGCCAGAAAAAAGTTATCCCAGCCAAAAAGACAATACCCGCCATATTCCTCATTCCAAAGTCTACCTACTGTCGATACAACACGTTCATGTTTTGGTTCGTAGATCAAATTCCAGGCTATACCTGCTTGGATGGCTATGAACGCTTCTGCAAGATCACCATATTCTGACGCAACATCATTTAACACTTTTTTCTGAATTGAGATCGCTTCCTCAATCTCTTTCAATGATCTTGATTTTCCTGTTGAAATACCGATTGGTCCATCTAGCCAAACGGCCATATAAGGGGTATTGATATCTATGTATGGATCATCATCTACTAAAGTCCCTGTTGTATATACTTTGGTCAAGATTCCAGAAGCCCTGCCTAATAAATGATCTTTATTTCGATGAAGAGTTCCTTTATTATTCCATAAAATACCAGACTCTATAATGACTTTGATCTTATTCTTCGGAATTGATTTTGGTTGAATAAATATGACAAGATCGTCCCCAATATGCGCTGATTGAACTTGTGCGTCCAATTCTTCCCATTGAATATCTAATTGAGTATAACTACCATCATAGGTGTGTGGTCCCGGACGAATTTCTTCTGCATTTTCTCCCCTGCGACCAATGAGAGCTTCACGTAAATATTGCTCTTCCAGAAAATAGTGCTGTTTAAACGCAATATTGATAGCAAACCCATAGGGTAATAAAACATGCTGGAGAACAGATCGAGTATTCCATGTATTCCAACCTGACTGCAGTTCATTTTGGATCTTTATATATTCTGAAAATTCTCGTCCAGGCGTTTGGGTAAAGATCAACCCTGTAATAAATAAAATTCTTA
>CATMGX010000095.1:0-5236 GCA_950067765.1 uncultured Fidelibacterota bacterium | reverse complement strand
CTTACGGGGAATATCGGCATTTCTCATAACCGGTATCCCACCCACGGCGGATTCGGCCACGGCGAGGTGCAGCCCTTCTGGACTTCCGTTCCTTACGGCATCGCCTTGGCGCACAACGGGAATCTCACTAATTATAATGAACTTGCTGAAGAAATCACCAAAAGGGATAGCCGTTATTTAAACACCAATTCTGATTCAGAAGTGCTATTGCATTATTTCGCCGATTTGCTGCACACCAACAATCCGCCTGAAGATAGTGAAGAGTTTTTCTATCTTTTGTGCAATGCGGTAACTAAAATTTTTAAACATGTAAAAGGTGCCTATTCTGTGGTCAGTCTTGTCATCGGGAAAGGACTTGTGGTCTTTCGTGATCCCCAGGGAATTCGTCCGTTGGTAAAAGGTGAACGATCCAATGGTAATGGCGGCAAGGATTATATTTTTGCATCAGAAAACACCATGTTTTATGCCCTTGGATTCGAACCCAAAGGAACTGTTCTTCCTGGAGAACTCATTTATGTGGATGAAGCCGGAAAAGTATTCAGCAAGCGTTTGATTAAAAAGTCATTCAATCCCTGCATATTTGAATATGTGTATTTCGCCCGGCCCGATGCGACCCTGAATGATGTAAGCGTCTATCGCTCCAGATTGCGAATGGGCCAAAATTTAGCGGATGCATGGAAGAAAAAATATCCTGATATCATTCCAGATATTGTGATACCAGCGCCCAGCACAGCCAACACCGCAGCCCTTTCTTTTGCCCACAAATTGGGAGTTCGATATTCTGAAGGATTGTATAAAAATACATTTATCGGGCGAACCTTTATTATGCCTGGACAGGAAGAGCGAAAGAAATCTGTGAAATATAAATTGGTGCCGCAAGAAACAGAAATTCGTGATAAAAAAGTGATGATTATGGATGACAGTATTGTTCGCGGAAATACGAGTCAAGAGATAGTACGTATGCTTCGGGACTTTGGTGCGAAAGAAGTCTATTTTGCAGTCGCCTGTCCACCAGTAAAATCGCCCTGTTTTTATGGTGTGGATATGCCAACAAAAAGCGAGCTCATTGCGGGGAATATGAGTGAAGATGAAATTCAAGGATTCCTAAAAGTCGATGCGCTTCTTTATCAAAAGATTGATGATTTGGTGGAAGCGGTCACGCGAAAGGGCGATCACCATATTGATACACCTTGTCTGGCATGTTTGGACGGAAACTATGTGGCCAATGATATAGACGAAGCCAAAATCGCTGAAATGGAAACGATGCGAATGAATGATAGGAATGGGAAATGAAATACAGTGTTCATGTAAGAAGTTGTTCATGTTTTAACAACTCAAATACTTGAATAAAATGAAAAATAAAATATTAGTCATTGGTTCCGGCGCGCGGGAGCATGCCATTGTCCGAGCTTTAGATCGCTCTCCTCAAGAAAAAGAAATTTATTGTCTCGCTTCAAATATGAATCCTGGCATTGCTGAACACTGTGATGAAATATTAATCAGAAATTTTAATAATCCTGAATTTGTGGTGAGTTATGCCAAAGAAGTTGGGGCAACACTGGCCATTATTGGACCAGAAAATCCCTTGGCGAATGGCGTGGCGGATGCATTGTGGGAAGCTGGTGTAAAAGTAGTAGGGCCCAAAAAAGATTTAGCCCAATTGGAAACATCTAAAGCATTTACCCGGGATTTGTTGAAAGAATATGACATCCCCGGTGGGCCACAATATGAAACATTTAATTCCATGAATGGTGTGGCCGATTTCTTAAATATATTGGGTAAAAATTATGTGGTGAAATATGATGGTCTCGCTGGGGGTAAAGGCGTAAAAGTATCAGGTGATCATTTGCATTCCCACGAAGAAGCTTTGGCTTATTGCCAAGAATTGGTTGAAGGGGGGGGCAAATTCGTCATTGAAGAAAAATTCATTGGTGAAGAATTTTCGCTCATGAGTTTTTGTGATGGGGACACATTAAAACACATGCCGGTAGTGCAGGATCATAAGCGGGCTTACGAAGGAGATACGGGACCAAATACCGGCGGCATGGGCACTTATTCTGACGCCAATCACTCCCTTCCTTTTATGGCGGATGATGATATAACTCAAGCTCACAATATCAATATTCAAACCGCCATGGCGGTAAAAGACAAATTTGGTGAAGGGTATAAGGGCATCCTTTATGGCGGATTTATGGCAACAGCAACAGGTGTAAAGCTAATTGAATACAATGCCAGGTTTGGCGATCCGGAAGCAATGAATGTTTTGTCCTTGCTGGAGGCAGATTTTATTGATATTTGTAATGGCATTGCTGATGGCACATTAGATAAAGTTGATGTCCGGTTTCAAAATAAAGCCACCGTTTGTAAATATGCTGTTCCAGAAGGATACCCGGACAATCCAATAAAAGGCAAGTCCGTTGATGTGTCACAAATCGAAAATCCGGACGGCTTATTTTATGCATCCGTTGATTTTAAAGGAGCGAGTTTGGTTGAAGCTGGTAGTCGAACCGTCGCAGTTGTGGGAATAGCCGATACAATTTCGAAAGCAGAAATAATTGCAGAAAAAGAAGTGTCATCTATTAGCGGTCCTTTATTTCACAGAAATGATATTGGAACAGATAAATTAATTCAGAAACGTATAAATCATATGAAAGAAATAAAGTGCGAAAGTATTTAGGTTTTAATGTGTTCACTGTTCATTTTTCTTTAACACGTGAACACATTAAAACATGAACACTCTGAAATTAGGAATTTTAGGCTCCACAAAAGGAACCGACCTTCTGGCCATTCTTGATTCTATTAATTCCGGAAAGCTGGATGCTGAAGTGTCCGTTGTTATTTCTAACAGGAAAAGCGCTTACATCCTTGAGCGCGCTCGTAACTATGATGTGCCGGCGATCTTTATATCACATAAAGAAAAAGCTCGAGAAGAATTTGATGCCGAGATGACCACAGTTTTAAACAGGCACGGTGTTGACCTGGTACTACTCATCGGTTTCATGCGCATCCTTTCATCAGAATTCTGCCACGTCTGGCAGAATAAACTTTTGAACGTTCACCCGTCGCTCCTTCCTAAATATACCGGCGGAATGGATACAAATGTCCATGAAGAAGTACTAAAAAACGGCGATACTGAAACAGGGTGTACAATCCATTTTGTTACAGAAGAAGTGGATGGCGGCCCGATCTTGATACAGAAAAAATGCCCTGTTTATGGCAATGATAACGTGAATACGCTTAAAGTTCGGGTTCAGGCTTTGGAAGGTCGCGCATTCGTTGAAGCTATTAACATAATCAAAGGGAAGGGTACGTTTGAGTAATTTATCTGCAAAAATGATTATACAATCGTTGTTGATTTTTCTCTTTATCGGGTGCGGACAAAAACAATCTGCCGATTTAATCGTCATTGGCAATATTTTCACTATGGACGCTGATCAACCAACCGCTGAAGCTATTGCTATAAAGAATGGTGAAATCCTGTTTGTTGGTAACCGCAAGACTGCTGAAAACTATAAGCGGTTTTCGACAAAAGTTTACGAGGTCCCCAATGGAATGGTGCTTCCGGGGTTTATTGACACTCATGTACATCTTTTATGGGGTGGTATTGAAGCAATTGAATGTGATCTTCATGATTTAAGATCCGCAGAAGAAATTTATACCGTTATTCGCGACTACATTAAAAATCGCCCCGATGAAGAGTGGGTCCGCGGCAACGGCTGGGAAATTCCCGTATTCCCTGAAGGGAACCCTCGTAAAGAATGGCTGGATATTATTGAACCGGATCGTCCGGTAATTTTGTATTCAGCAGATGGTCACTCTGCCTGGGTGAATTCCAAATCGCTGAAGCTGGCTGGAATCGATCGTCACACACCCGATCCGTTGAACGGTCGCATTGAACGCGATCCGTACACCGCAGAACCCAGCGGAACCTTGCGCGAAGATGCTATGATACTGGTAGGAAAATTTTTGCCTGCTTATTCCAAAAAACAAATTAAAACCGGACTGATTAATGCTGCTCATAAAGCCAATCACTTTGGGATCACTGGTATTCTAGACGCTGGGATTGGGGAAATCGATGGGTTGTATGCGTATCGAAATTTATCAAGGAGTAAAAAGGTAAACCTTCGGATTTCGGCTTCACAATATGCTGAGCCCGCTGATTGGCGTAAGAGCCTAGAAAAAATGAAAACCCTTCGTTTTATCGATAAATATTGCCGGATGAACACAGTAAAATTCTTTGCTGACGGTGTAATCGAAGCTCGTACCGCCGCACTGCTGGAGCCGTATATAGGAACGGAAGACCGTGGAATATTGAACTGGCATCCCGATAGTATGAATTCAGCCATTGCCGCATTTGATAAAGCCGGGTTTCAGGTGCACGTCCACGCCATCGGTGACCGCGGCATCCGCACAACACTGGACGCTTATGAGTATGCCAAAGATATAAATGGTCCTTCCGATAAGCGTCACATGATGTCACATATTCAATTGATCCACCCCGATGACCAGCCACGGTTTAATGAATTGGATATTACCGCTAGTTTCCAGTCTCTGTGGGCTTATCCCGATGATTATATCACACAAATGACCCTCCCCGTTTTAGGGCCCCAACGAGCCGCGTGGCTCTACCCCATTGGGAGCGTGGAAAAAACAGGCGCACACATTACCGGCGGAAGCGATTGGACCGTATCCTCTTTGAATCCGCTTGATGCAATTGAAGTAGCTGTAACACGTCGCGAGCCAGGTGAACTCAAGGGTGAAGCATTACTGCCCAGCGAAGCAGTTGGCCTGTCAACCATGCTAAAAGCTTACACTATTGACGGGGCTTACAGTCTTTTTCTGGAAGACAAAGTGGGGTCAATCCAAGTAGGGAAACGGGCCGATATTATTTTTCTAGACCGTAACCTGTTTTCAATCCCGTCCCATGAAATCCATTTAGCAAAAGTCACGCACACTTTCTTCGATGGAAACCTTGTTTATGAAAAATAAATATTTTTTTTCGTCTGTAACATTGTTTATGTATTGGAGCTTTTACAAACTCATAACATTGCTGTGTCAAATCAAGGCAACACATATACGCTTAAAAATATGAAAACTTTTACAAGATGATTTTAAAACCAACATTAAACCAAAATTCAACCCGAGTAAAACGAGCGCTCATTTCTGTTTTTGATAAAACGGGTGTCATTGAACTTGCCCAATCATTAAATGAACTTGGTGTAGAAATTTTATCCAC
>CATMGX010000094.1:0-5238 GCA_950067765.1 uncultured Fidelibacterota bacterium | reverse complement strand
ATCAAGAATGGTGTTAGACAGGTTTATATAAATAACCTTTGTTGGAACCCAACAATCTTTGGAGCAGCCGCAAAAGCAATTGAAAAAGCTGGTGGTCTTACTGCGGTTCATATTCAACCATCATCTACATCGCAAGTAAATGCTTTAGATGCAGCCCGATTAGGTGTGAGCATGATTGTTCACCATTATGGATATGCAGAGTCAGCTTTAAATCGAGGAGTAATGAATTATCCAGTAGATTATAACATGTCTGATGAAAATATTCGATTTAGAGAAGCAGCTCAGGTTTGGATAGAAGCTGGGGATAATCCTGAAACTCGCCACAGATTATTAAATGATATAGCCGATTCATTGGTTTACTATGGTGTAACAATGCAACCAAATAGAGCAACTTATGAAGCAAATAGAGATATTATTCGTGCACATGGTCTACCTTGGCATGAAAAATATACACACCAAGCACTTTGGGAAATGCACCTGCCCAGCCCCCATGCCCATGCATCTTTCCAGTATAATTGGTCATCCCTTGATGAATATCGCTGGCATTACATGTATGATCTATGGGGTGATTTAATCTTTGAGTTCAATAAACGTGGTGGTCGTGTTGCTTACGGTACTGATGATAATTATCAATGGTCAACAGGAGGTTTTGGAAATATTCGTGAACTCCAGCTCGTTTTGGAATCGGGAATGCATCCATTGGAAGTTTTGCGCAGTGCCACTTACAACAGCGCCCAGACCATCCTGGAACCAAAGCTTGGTATGATTCAAAAAGGATATATAGCAGATATTCTAGTGGTTGATGGAAGTCCCGCAGAAAATTTCCGCTACCTCTATCCTTTTGGTGCAATCAATATGGATAAAGAAACAGAAGAAATGTATCGTACAAAAGGAATTATTCATACAATCAAAGATGGTGTAGTCTTTGAAAATAAAAATCTGATGCGAGAAGTTGAACGTATTGTGAAAGAATCTAAAAAAGATGCTGGCCCAGACATTGTAACTGAGCCATTTAAATAATTGGTTTAATTAATAAGCCATAACCTAAAAACTGTCTCAAGTAAAATATTGAGGCAGTTTTTTTTTGAGGGATAAATGAAACATAAAATATTTTTATTAGTGATGTTCATCATTAATACAATTAATGCAGAAGTTACTTTTACGGCTGATGAATTCAAATCGAGACGTATGAAACTAGCAAAGGAGCTTGAAACCAATGCAATTGCAATCTTTCAAGGAGCCCCTTCAGAAACAGGTTATGTAAAGTTTCGGCAATACAATGAATTTTACTACCTTACTGGCATAGAGACCGCCCATGCTTATGTATTGATCAAAGGGGGTACAGGTGAAACTTCATTATACCTTCCTCATAAAAACCATAGACGTGAAAGAAGCGAAGGACCACTGATGTCAAGTGAAGATATTGATGCGGTAAAAGAAATGAATGGAGTTGACAATGTTTACCCTACAGAAATGATGGGAGAGCACCTGTGGCGGATGCGCATGCGTTCCAAGCCTACAGTCTATTTATACCATTCCCCACCGGAACGCCACGCCGAAAGCAGGGATCTTTTGCTTCGATACGAAGGAGATGTCCAGAATGATCCCTGGGACTTCACCCAGCCCCGGTATAAGGATTTCATTCACAACATATCTAAACAAATGACCGGATCGCCGATTAAAGATCTCACCCCAATCCTGGATAAACTCCGCTTAATAAAAAGTGAAGCAGAAATTGAAGTAATTAAAAAATCTACTGTGCTATCCTGTCTTGCGCTCATAGAAGCCATGCGATCCGTCAAGCCGGGGATGGTTGAATACGAACTGGACGGCATGGCCAAATACATTTATCACATCAATGGTGCCCAAGGGGACGCCTATTATTCCCTCATCGCAAACGGGCCCAATGCCTATATGCCCCACTACCATAAAAAAATGGACAAGTTGAAAGATGGGGACCTAATGCTCATGGACTATTCACCGGACTTTCAATATTACATGAGTGACGTCACCCGGATGATTCCTGTGAATGGTAAATTCTCAGAAGAACAGGCCCAGCTTTATAATTTTTATGTGAAATGCTACCGGGCTATCCTAGATAACATCCGCCCTTACGTGGCCCCGGTACAAGTGCGAAAAGAGGCGGCTGAGGAAATGGCGCACATCCTGGCCAAGGCCAAATTCAACCAGGCCCACCATCAAAAAGCTGCTGAGAATTTTGTGAAGGGTTATGCCCATTCATCCAAGCGGCAATATGCCAGTTTAGGCCACGGTGTTGGCATGGCCACCCATGATGTAGGCGACCATTCTAAAATGCTCCTGCCCGGAATGGTATTCACCATCGAGCCTGCACTACGCGTACCGGAAGATAATATCTATATTCGGCTTGAAGACCTTATTGTTATCACCGAAACAGGCGCAGAAATCGTATCTGACTTTGTCCCTATGGATATCAAAGGTATTGAAAAACTCATGCGTGAAAGAGGCATGCTGGATCGATTCAAACCACTCACTGAAAAAGATTATAACAAATACTTGAATCGATGAACCGAAAGCAAACCCTTTCCTTTTTCCAGATCATCCTCCCCGTCCTCTTCCTGGGAGTGTTGATCATTTACGGTATGGTGATCCGTCCTAAGTTTTTGGGTCAACCGGGATTTCCATTGGAGATTGTTTTTATGCTGGCGGCGGTGTTTGCCATTGGCGAACTCATGATAATCGGATTTAAATGGAATGATATACAAAACGCTTTTATTCAAAAGCTCGCCCGGGGATTCCCCGCCCTCCTTATCCTATTTGCCATTGGCATCATTATTGGCACATGGATAATCAGCGGCACGATTCCCATGCTCATTTATTTGGGGGTTCAATCCATCAACCCAACCTATATCTATGTATTGGCATTTCTAATTCCCATTATTTTTTCCACTTTGACCGGCACATCCTGGGGATCCATTGGCACCATAGGCGTGGTCATTATCGGAATCGCATCTGTTATAGGTGCCAACTTAGGCATCACCGCAGGAGCCATTGTGGGCGGCGCCTATTTTGGAGACAAACTATCTCCCCTCTCAGATACAACCAATATTGCAGCCATGGCAACGGAGGTAGATCTGTATGACCATATTAGATCTATGATGTTTACGACCCTCCCCTCCGCACTCATTGCCTTGGTTATTTATTTTATCCTGGGATTCACCCACCCACCGACAGGGTCCGAAATTGATCCAAGACAAATTGAACCTACTTTAAATGCAGTGGCATCCATGTTTAATTTCAATGGATTTCTACTCATACCACCCATCATTGTTTTATATGGTTCTATCCGAAAAATGGCCCCATTACCCACATTACTTACGTCCTCTTTATCCGCCGCAGGACTTGCTCTGATATTTCAACCCTACTCCATGGGAGATATTATGACAGCCCTTCACACGGGTTTTAATGTTGATATGGCCTATTGGGTCACTGCAATGCCTGAAAGTATTGACACTTTATTCACGCGGGGTGGTCTGTATGAATTGATTGAAGCCATTATTTTTACTTTTATGGTATTTATTTTTATCGGCACCATTGATCTCATTGATACCATGCCCACCATTGTGGATCGTGTATTCGGGAAAATTAAATCAAAGGCATCCACCATTGTTTCTTCCCTTTTTGCCACTGCTTTTGCGAATGGGATTACGTCCAATCAATCTGCAGCCAGTTTTATTGTGGGGGATGCTTTTGTTAAACGATACGATAAGGCCGGAATTTCACGAAAGGTGCTTTCCAGATCCATTGAGGATTATGGCACCATGCTTGAGAGTTTAGTCCCGTGGCATGCCACGGTTATTTTCCTTACCACAACTCTGGGTGTGTCCTATGGTGAATACTGGTATTGGCAGATATTATCTCTGGTTAATTTAATTGTGGCGCCGACACTGGCAATACTGGGGAAGGGGTGTTTTTATGAGGAGGATTGATTTGGGGGTTTTCAACTCATCTCTATTTTTATATTGTTATTGCCATCTCGATTTATCCGGAAAAGCAATCTCTTTAGATAATGGTATTACTTCGTCATCCCACTATAAGCGGGACTCCTCGTAATGACAGATAGAGCGATTTACAAAAACTTCTTCAGCGTAGAAAGCAAACGATCCACATCTGAATCTGAATTATACCCCTGAATTGAAATCCTGAATGCGGATTGTCCATTGGCACTCATGGTGGGCATTTCAATTTTATAATCATTATATAACATCTGTTTAAAAGTGGTGACATCATCCATAGGATAAAGAATTGTCGCCATCTGCCCCAACCAATCATCAGGACAAAGTTTGGGTAAAGCAGTCCGTTCTGTAATTTGATTTCGGAAGTCCTGAATCATAGCTTTGCATCGAACACGAACCGAATCCCAGTCATATTCATCTTGAAATTGAATTGCTTCTGGAACAGTTAAGAATGCACTCATGTCCCGCGTACCTTGCCATTGAAATACATTCACAAAACGGCTTGGACCATGCAATTGGGTGGACCCTTTAAATGCATCATATTCCTCTCCCCATCCCCAACTTTTAACCATGGGCTCAATCCCACTTTGTCTTTCCCGTTTCACATATAAAAAGGAGACACCTTTAGGACAACATAGCCACTTATGCAATGCACCTGTATAATAATCCGGATTAAGATCAGTAATATCTAGTGGGATGTGAGCCGGCACATGAGCACCATCTATAATGGTTTGAATACCTCTTTTTTTGGCCTCTGCCACAATTTCTGAAATAGGGAGTATCATTCCCGTACTGCTGGTGATTTGACTGATAAATATATATTTTGTTTTTTCTGACCCGAAGGACCAAAATTCCTTAAGGAATGATGGAGTGTCCACGATGGGAAGTGTTATTTCAGCTTTAATATATTTATACCCCTTTTTATTCGCATCATAGGTCCACATACGGTCGCAAGAACCATATTCCAAATTCGTGGAAAGCACTTCATCGCCAGGATCCAGCGTTACATTATTAATTATATTTCCCACCGCATGGGTTGGATTTGACACATAAATTATATCATCTTTATTACAATTAATGTATGACGCTAATGCTAGGCGAGAACGATCCAATATTGGATATAAATCTTCTTGTATAAACTGGACGGGGCGAAGTTCTAAAGACTTTTGGTATGACTGATATGCCTCAAAAACTGGTTTTGGACACGCACCATAAGAGCCATGATTTAAAAATGTAATTTCCG
>CATMGX010000093.1:0-5359 GCA_950067765.1 uncultured Fidelibacterota bacterium | reverse complement strand
TGGCTTAAGGCGCACGCTTGGAAAGCGTGTGTACGTTAATAGCGTACCGTGGGTTCGAATCCCACCCTCTCCGCATTACCCTCGACAAACTGGCGTTTAACTTGTGTAACATAGTGAAATATAATTATAGGTAATATCAGGTATTTGCGTACCTTTTGAGTACAAAATTTTAGTCGGAACCCATTACTAATAGCCTCCTCACGGGGGCTTTTTTGTTTATAAAAGAGACGCCCAAATTGTTGGGTAATAATTTGTAATTTTCAGTATGAAATACCTCTGGCTCAAAGAATCTCCTCACAGGGGATTTTCTGTTTTTAGATGTAAATTATTCATTATGAATCAGCCTAAAGTAGCTAAACAACTTTATAGATTGATTTTATTCCTTTTAATCTTCATAGCATGTGAAGACAAAAAAGTAGTTGAACCTGTCCTTGATTGGAGAAATCTTGACCTAACTAAAGAATGGCAAACAGGCAAAACCAACGCAGAAGGGATTGATCCCGAAAAATTCGAAGAAGGCATTACCATTGCAAAATCATTAACCGGATTTTATACTATTGGGGTTGTTTATAAGGGTCGTCTTGTTACAGAGGAATATACCATTGGCGACATTTCAACTCAATATGTTGTTTGGTCAGTCACCAAAAGTGTTTTATCTGCTTTAGTGGGTATTGCGATAGACAAAGGATTGATGGCTGATGAATTCCAAAGTTTTTCCTCTTATTATTCTAGCGTAACTGATTCACTTAAAGGTAAGATTACTGTTGCACAGTTGCTAACCATGTCGTCAGGAATCCCTGATGATATTACCTATATGTCAGCAGCATATCCGTTGCAATTCATTATGGATAAAGAATTGTTATATCCATCAGGTACCTATTGGAATTATACCTCAGCAGGGACCCATGTTCTTTCATACATTTTTACTGCAAGCACACAGGAATCTGCCAAATCCTTTGCCGACACTCACCTTTTTCCTAAATTAGGAATCACAGATTACACTTGGGATCAAGATGCTTATGGTATATCTAATGGAGGATTCGGATTGAGTTTAAGGATGAGGGATATGCTTAAGTTCGGCCAACTCTTTTTACAAAAAGGAAAATCGGCAGGACAGGAGATTATTTCCTCATCATGGATAAATAAATCCACATCAATGGTAATTCCATTAAATGAAAGTAAAAGTAGGGGATATGGCTACCTCTGGTGGACTGCCAAAGTAAATGGGGTTAATATTTATAATGCTTTGGGTTATGCTGGGCAGTTTATCATTGTAGTTCCATCAAAGGCGCTTGTGATTGCAGCCACTTCTAATTCTGTACCGGTAGATGGTTATGTCAATGATCTTTACGATACCATTATGGATAAAATTGTGAGTAGTTTCTCGGCGACAAACGATAAATAAATCGTAGTAATATTAGTGTAATTTCAAATTAGCGGGAATTCAATTGCGAAAATTAATCTTTTTCATTCCATTCATTTTATTTGCTGAGGGCCTTCTGCATCCGGACTCACCTAAAAACCGTGATCATAGTTCACTGGGCTTTGGTGTTGCGGGAGCTGTGGCTATTTCGAATGGCGTATTCTATGTTGGTCAAACAGGGTCATCTTTAAATAATGGGTCAGTCTATATTTATTCACCTAATGCCATTGGCGGCTTAGATCAAGATGAGATATTGGCGCCGATCCAGGGTGAGATTGGGTTCGATTTTGGTTTTGCCATAGATATAAAAAATGACTTAATGATTGTTGGATCACCCCATCGTGCTAACATCCAGGGTAGAACTTTTCTTTATCAAAAAGATAAAAATGGTAATTGGCTATTAATCAAGACAATAAATCCTGATTCTGATGAATGGACCATGGATTTTGGATCCGAAGTCGCTATTGGCGAAGATGTAATTTTAATCGGCGATCGTGATGTGCACCATGGAGAGGGAAAAGTATTTACGTTGTATAAAGAAGGGGAAGAGTGGCGTACCGGTTCTCCGTTAAATTATCATTATATAAATGACGATGGCCATTTTGGACATTCCATTTCCATTGATGGGCAAAAAGCTTTAATCGGCTCTCGCGATGGCAATGTGGTCGTTCAATATGATTTTGATACAATTACCCATTCGTGGACTGAAAGCCATGTGTTTTCTCCTTCCAATAACCAAAGCAAAGGGCGTTTTGGATTTTCAGTTGAATTGGCAGGGAACTATGCAATTATTGGATCTCCAGGGTTTGATAAAAAGGGATTTGTTGAAATTCATCAATTTGAAAATGATTCATGGGCAAAAGTAACAAAAATTGCCAACCCTGAAGATGAAGTTGGTACTTATTTTGGCGCTTCCATTGCAATGGAAAATAACCAAATTGCAGTAGGGAATTTTAATGGTGAAAAATCCTTTATTTATTCCACTGAAGATTTTAATACATTCTCACTTTCCCAAACGATTGAATCACCATCATCTCACGAGGGAAAATTCGGCCGGAATTTAGTATTAATGAAAGATAAACTGGCCATTGGTGCGACCTATAGTGAGAAAGCTTTTATCTATAAAAAGGATGAAAATAATAACTGGGTGATTTCAAACCATGTTTCCAGCGATAATAGATCCGTGAGTATAACAGGTGTAAAAGTCCCCTGTGAAAATGGGAAAGCCGGGGATTATGACTGTAATAGTCTAGATTTAATGGCCTATCTCACCCCAAGTGAACTCAGTGGCGGGATCCGTACAGAACTGAATGACATCTGGGGTTGGGAAGATTCAACAACCGGGAAAGAATATGCATTAGTCGGATTACTAATTGGAACATCTTTCGTAGATGTTTCCGACCCAGTAAATCCTGTTGTTCTTGGTTTTTTGCCGACTACAACGAACGGATCTTCATGGCGAGATATGAAAGTGTATAAAGACCATGTCTTTGTTGTTGCTGATAGGGTAGGAAAACATGGTGTGCAGATTTTTGATCTTACTCAACTTCGAGGTGTTACAGAATTCACGGAATTCTCAATGACATATCATTATGATCTAGTTGGATCAGTCCATAACATTGCTATTAATGAAGAAACTGGTTTTGCTTATGCGGTTGGGATTGGATCTGCATCCGCAGATGAATATATGTGTGGCGCACATATTATAGATATTAATGATCCTGCTAATCCAACTTATGCTGGTTGCTTAGGTGATAAAACAACCGGAAGGTATAATGATGGATATATTCATGATGGTCAGTTTGTTATTTATAAAGGACCAGATAGTGATTACTACGGCCAAGAAATTGCTTTTACCTGCAATGAAACAGCTTTAGGAATTGCTGATGTAACAGATAAATCTAATCTAAAGATCATTTCAAAATTTGATAATTTCAACTTTGCCTATGTACATCAAGGGTGGTTATCAGATGATCATCGTTACTTTTTTGTTAATGATGAATTGAATGAATCCCGTGGCTATGACGATGTGCAGACAACAGTCATATTCGATCTCATAGATCTTGATGATCCTATTATTGTGAACACTTATCGCTCTGAATTAAACACAATTGATCATAATAATTATGTTAAGGGTGAGCTCCTTTACCAATCCAATTATTCATCTGGTCTAAGGATTCTCTCAATCGCTGATCCTAAAAACCCCATAGAGGTGGCTTATTTCGATACATACACGGCGGGTGACATAATTGACTATGTAGGCTCTTGGGGTAATTATCCTTATTTCTCTAGTGGAACGATAGTGATTTCCTCCATGGAAGAAGGGCTTTATATTATAAAACCATCTCCAGGCGGGAACCTGGCGACTGGGAATGAGTCGGTAATCCCGGAAAATTATGAATTAAACCAAAATTATCCCAACCCGTTCAACCCGACGACACAAATTCAGTACGAATTACCATTGGCAGGGGAGATATCACTGACGCTATATAACACATTGGGAATAGAAGTGATGCAATTGGATAAAGGCATAAAATCTGCGGGTATTCATAATATCTCGTTTGACGGTAGTCATTTACCAACTGGAATTTATTTCTACCAATTGCGGACCGGAAGTTTTGTTAAAACACGGAAGATGTCTTTGATAAAATAGTCAAATTCTAAGAGTAACATTTTGGTGAATCTTCATAAATTCGCGGAACGTTTTTTAACATATAGATCGATTTGGAGGGGTGGCAGAGTCTGGTTGATTGCACCGGTCTTGAAAACCGGCAAGGGGAAACTCTTCGGGGGTTCGAATCCCTCCCCCTCCGCTCATCATCGGACAAGCATCCTTGCTTGTCATTTTACGATTTATTATATAACTACATCGTTTAATCGTCAATAGGCCTGCCCGAATGGGTCGTTAAGGCGGGGAATGATTGACGGACATGGTCTATAATGAATGTTTACGCAACATTTAGAATGGATAATAAATATTTCCACCAACTATTGTTGGACGTGCCGTCTTGCAATGGTAAACATACTTGATTATTCCACTTTTGAATTTCCCTAAATATTCATCATGATCATTGCTTAATTTCCTCGTCAATTTTCTATGACAAATCCATCCATAAAAGTTCGATTCGCCCCCAGCCCCACAGGTGAACTCCATATAGGCGGCGCCCGTACGGCCTTATTTAATTGGCTATTTGCCAAAAAACAGGGTGGAAAATTCTTTCTCAGAATTGAAGATACAGATCCAGAACGCTCCCAAGAAAAGTATACAGACCAAATTTTAGAATCATTAACCTGGCTGGGGCTCCATTGGGATCAGCCTGTTGTCTATCAATCTCAAAGACTGGATGTATATAAAGAAAGGGCAAAAGCATTGACAGAATCTGGTCAGGTGTATCGTTGTTTTTGCTCAAAGGCGGATCTCCTAACCGCTCGGGATGCTGGCCATTATCAATATCCAGGCACATGCAGAAATCTAACAGAAGACGAGATAAAGCTGCGCTTGAATCAAGGGATTGGGTTTACCATGCGTTTAAGAATTCCTGAAGGAAAAACTACATACAAAGATTTAATCTATGGTGATATTTGTGTGGATCATAAGGAATTGGATGATTTTATTATTGTCCGATCCGATGGATCTCCAACCTATAATTTTGTGGTCGTAATTGATGACCATGATCAGGATATTACCCATGTGATACGTGGGGAAGATCATGTATCAAACACACCCAAACAAATTCTTATTTATAAGGCGCTCGGTTTTACAGAACCAATTTTTGCCCATCTTCCTATGATTCTTGGACATGATAAAAAGAGGTTGAGTAAACGTCATGGCGCACCGGGTGTTCAAAATTTTAGAGATAATGGATATTTCCCGGAAAGTTTGTTGAATTATTTGGCATTGTTGGGATGGAATCCCGGGACAGAAAAAGAAGTATT
>CATMGX010000092.1:0-5433 GCA_950067765.1 uncultured Fidelibacterota bacterium | reverse complement strand
AAAGTTTTGATGTATTCTCCGAAAACCGTGCAGCAAATAATGTTGAATGGATTCCCATAGATTTCGCTTTCCAAATTAAATTTGGCCATACATCATAGGCAGCAAGTATTAACTTCTTCGGTTGAACAACTTTTAAACTCTTTTTCACCATCCACGGTAAATCAATCGGTAAATAGACCTTGCAGTCAATATGTTTATCATCCACATGCTGAAAGCCCGACGGAGAGAAAAAACTCACAACCGCTAAGGAATGGGGTTCCACTTCTTTCAGTCCCGCAAGCACGGGCTTCACTTGTTCAAATTCCCCATGAGAGGCTGCATGGAACCAATAGATCGTTTTCCCCTGCCCCTTCCGTTCCATAAATGATTTCAATTCCCCGTAGGATCGAAATCGTCCTATCATGCCATCTCGAATTTTTTTATGGAATAATGATCCAACAACACCGAATATCAAAAGTGCTGGCAAAAGAAATATATTATAAATAATCTTCCAAATGGTCATGAAATATCCAGACGGGTTATGGCCGAAAATACGTGATCTGTCTCAATCCCATTCATACAATATTGTTCTTTACGGTAACAAGGAATACTACCATTTTGCGAACAGGGTCTGCACCACAAACCTTTCTTTTCTACCACTTGGGATGACTGTAAAAAGACACCCGCACCAGTCTCCTTCGCTGTTGGGCCCAATAATGTGACAGCAGAAATACCTAACGCCTCTCCTGCATGGAGAAATCCCGTATCACTGCCGAGTACAAATTCAGCCTGACTGATTATGGCTAATGATTCTCTTAAATTTGTTTTTCCATGGCGATCAATCACCCTGGAATCTGCAGAATTTTGAATCATTTCACAAATATCATCACCAACACCACCAATCAACACAGCTTGCATATTGAACTCCTTGGCACATTGGTCGATTACTCGCGCATACCTTTCCGCTTTCCAACGCTTTTGTGCCCAAGCTGCTCCGGGAGTCACTACAAAATATTTTCCATTTAAACCGTCTCTGGTTAATAATTTATTTATACCGCTTTTTTCAGCTTCCGAAACAAACAAGCGTGATTGTCCGATTGTAAAGTTTTCTGGTAACAAATGTTGAATCGGTTCATGGAGCCAAGTCCGAACCGTGAAGTTATTCGGAAAATCATTTTGATGAAGTGCGAATAACTTAAACCGATTCCAGCGCGGTTTTTTAATATGGACATGGTTGGTTGTTATCAATCCCCATCGAATCACTTGAGAACGGGTTGTATTATGAAGGTCAATAGCCAAATCGTATTCCATCATTTCCATTTCAAACCCAGTTTGGCGCAGTTGACTATACCCGGCGTTGATATCAACAGCATGAACTTTATTGATAAAGGGGTGTCCTTCCAGCAATGGTGCAAATTTGGACAATGTCATAAAATCAATTTTAGATTGTGGGAAATATTTTTTTAAGGTGCCAATTACCGATGTGGTATGGACAATATCCCCGATAGAACTGAAACGGAGGACCAGAATGGTCCGTGGGCCTGGCATGGCTTTACCCTGTACGCTGTACGTTAAAACTAATCAAATCCACCATGGATTGCTTATAAGGTGAATCCGGATAAGGTGAAATGGCATCCAATGCCTGATGATTAAATTCATCTATTTTTTGTTTGGCATAAGTGAATCCACCAGCTCCATCTACAATCATCTTTAAATCAGCCAGATTAGCGGAGGATTTCTTTTTTAAACTTAATATTTTTTTAATTTGCCGCGTTTCCACTTTTGAAAGTTTTTCATACGTATGAATCAGGGGTAAAGTCATCATGTTCCGCTTCACATCAGCGCCCATATCTTTTCCCGTTTGATTTTCACTGCCTAATAAATCAAATAAATCATCTTTTACTTGGAAGGCCATTCCCAATTTTGTACCATAGATAACCATGGCTTTTCTATCTCTATCTTTCCCAGTGGATGTAATGGCACCTAACTCACAACTGGTGGACATAAGGGACGCGGTTTTTTGATAAATCATATCAAAATACACTTCTTCAGTCATGGATCTTGTTAATGACTTTTCTACCTGGAGAATTTCACCCGCAGCCAGTTTTTCCGCCGTATCTGCAATAAGCTGCAATGCAGCAAAATCTTTTAAGCCCACCATATTGATCAATGTTTTACTTAAAATAAAGTCACCCATAAGAACGGCTATTTTATTCTTCCATATTCGATTAATCGAAGGAAATCCACGGCGCTTTTCCGCTTCGTCAACCACATCATCATGGATCAATGTAGCCAGATGGAGCAATTCAATCATGGCTGCAGCACGATAACTATTTACCGTTGGTTGGCTGCACACGCGAGAAGCGAGGATAGTTAATACTGGGCGAATATGCTTACCTTTATGCCGTATAATATATTTACCAACCAGATTAATTAACCGAACTTCTGAACGGAGTGCGTTCCTAAATTCCTCTTCGAAAAGCTTAATGTCCTCGAAAATTGGTTGGGTAATCTCCTTCAGGGATTTAAGTTCTTGTTTCACAGTCGGAAATTACCCAGATTTTTTCCGATTTACCAGCCAACTCACACCAATACTCAATTCGTATAAACCCAATAAAGGAATGGACATTAAAACGAGACTTACGGGATCCGGGGGTGTAATAAAAGCACTTAAGACTAAAATCACTACAGCCGAATGACGTCGGTAATGGCTCATAAATGCCGGTGTTAATAAACCGATAACAGACAAAATAAACACCAAAACAGGTAGTTCAAAAATGAAACCACTTCCAATCATCAGCCAGGTGATAAAATTGAAATAATAATTGATGGAAAAATTATTATCAATTCCAGTCATTCCTACTGAAGTAAAAAATTCAAGAGAAAATGGAATCATAACCGTGTAGGCAAATATCAATCCTATGAGAAAGGATAAATAAGTAAAAATGATTAATGGAGCTGCATATTTCTTTTCATTTAAATAAAGGCCCGGCGCGATGAACTTCCATAGCTGAAACGTTAAAACCGGAATGGCAAGCACCAAACCACCGATGAGAGCAATTCCCCATTTAATCATAAACATGCCCTGTACCTTCAACACCTGCAAATCCATTGGGGTTGATAAATTTTTTGTGGGTCTAATTAATAGTTCTATTAAAGAATCAATAAAGAAGAATGTAATCGCCGCTCCTAACAAAATGGATCCCAATGATTTGACAAGTCGCCATCGTAATTCTTCCAAATGGTCCAGGAATGGCATTGAATTTTTATTTTTATTCATGGGCTTTCTTCAACAAGGAAGTCGCAACTTCGTGGGGAGAAGTTTGGGTGGTGTCCAAATGATTGATGGATATTTCAAGATGATCTAATCGTTCCTGCGTCCAGAATTTTTTAAGGAGTCTATCCTGAATTATATTATATACTCTGTTTCGATGTCTATCTAATTGTTTTTGGATTAAGATTCCTTCCTTCTCCATGACTTTTAGCAATTCATTCATGCCATTGTAGAGATCAAGTATTCCTTCATTTCTATCCGCAGATGTATTGAATACCGGTGGCTCCAGTTTCCCCTTTTTTGTAAATGTGTGGAGCATACTTTTTAAAGATTGCGCCAGTCTCTCCGCCCCTTCTCGGTCAGATTTGTTTATAACAAACATATCCCCAATTTCGATTAAGCCTGCTTTCATCATTTGAATTTCATCTCCAAATTCCGGAACCAATATAACCAATGTTAAATCAACCGCTTTGGCCACATCATGCTCTCCCTGGCCGACACCCACCGTTTCAATAATGACCACATCTTTACCGCTGGCTGAAAGGATGTCCCCAACATCCTGGGTTTTTCTCGCCAATCCCCCCAAATCGCCATGGGATCCCATACTTCGGATAAATACATTATTATTCCATATATAATTGTTCATCCGAACCCGGTCACCTAAGAGGGCACCACCTGTGAAAGGACTGGTGGGATCCACAGCCACCACACCCACACTTTTCCCTTCATCGATAAATTGCTGAATTAACACATTGGTCAGTGTGCTTTTTCCTGCGCCGGGTGGACCTGTAATGCCAATTCTAATTGCTTGGTTTTCTGAGGTATGAACTTCTTCAAAAAATGAGTCGGAAATATTACCGTCATTTTCTATTTGACTAATTACCCTGGAAAGGGTACGATGATCGTTCGATCGAATTCGATCCAGCGTATCTGAATCCATTGTACTTATGTTTTAATTAAAAAGTGTTTAAGAGAAAGATTGTCGGAAAGTATTAAAATTAAAAATGGTAATATCGCCCCCATTTCGTTTAACTAATTTTTTATCTTCCAGTAATTTTAAGGTACGGGAAACTGTTTCCCTGGAGGTACCCGCCATGTTGGCTATATCCTGTTGATAGGGTAAATTTTGAACCGTCACATCTCCTCGCTTTATGGTTCCACGTTCTTCCGCCAACCGTATGAGAGTGATACCAATTCGTTGTTCAGAATCACTCAAGGACAAACTTTCGATTTGTTGATCGCTTTTCCGTAGACGAACTGCCAATTCCTCTAATAGGGCAATGGCAATTTTTGGATACGTTTCCAGACATTCGAGAAAATCTCGTCGAGATAAAGTCATCACTTCTGCATCTTCGTTCGCCACAATATTGGCCGATCGACCTTCTCCATCTAATAAAGACATTTCTCCAAAAAAATCGCTTCCCCCCAACAATGCCAGGATCACTTCCCTCCCGTCATCACTCAAACGGGTCACCTTTACGGTACCACTTGTTATAATAAAAAAAGTTTCCCCAGTGCTTTCTTCCAACAGGATCATTTGACCTTTTTCATAACCGCGGGAAACCATTTTAGATGCAATCCTGTTTAAATCAGAATCTGATAGATCTGTAAATATAGGAACATTTCGTAGATGATCGGTTTTACTCATGGCAGAAAATACAATCTAAATAAGGATAGATGGAAAAGGTAAAATTACGATGATTTTACTTCAATGTGTGTGATGAATCTCACAATATTTATCAAAAAAAGAAAAATTATTTCAATTCATTCACTTCCAAAAGATCGATAATCATACCACCGGCGATAAAACCGCCTGCACTCATTTCAACCTTTAGATTATAACCAACAGGTACTGGTGTTGAGGATTGTAAGAGATATTCTTTCCAATCCATTTCTGTTAATTGAATGGAACCCAAGAGTACTTTTTCTGAATTACTGACTTCTGCATATAATTGAACAAATCCACCATTCACCAATACTTTTCCAAAAAAAGATACGCTATAAAGATTATCAGATTTGACTTTACCCATATCCAATATCATATGTGGAACCACGCAACCACCGGATACATAAAGAGATCGATTGCCGCCACCCGTAGGAGCATCACTTTTATATTCCGCAGATGCACCTTGTTCCCAAGCATCCATCGATTCGTATTTTTCAAAGGAAGTGGAATAAAT
>CATMGX010000091.1:0-5444 GCA_950067765.1 uncultured Fidelibacterota bacterium | reverse complement strand
GATTACATGTATTCTGATCTGGGCGTCACCATCAATTCCGTAGAATCCATTGTGGTGAAAAACAAGGATGCCAGTTACGACACAACCCTTCATCGAAAAATCAAGCAGGCAGAAGGTATTTGGTTCGCTGGGGGCAACCAATGGAATTATGTAAACTATTGGCGAAATACACCAATTGATAGTCTCATGAATGTGGGTATCAATAATCGGAATATCGTTATGGGGGGCACCAGTGCCGGGATGGCCATCCTTGGAGAATATATCTTTAATGCGAAAAACGGCACTGTCACTTCTGAAGAAGCGTTAGGTAACCCTTACCGTGAGGATGTTTCTATTGATTCAATTAATTTTATAGATGTAAAATATTTGGAACACGTGATTATGGATACCCATTACAGTCAGCGTTTGCGACAAGGAAGACATGTAGCTTTTATGGCGAGATTGGTTAAAGATTTTGGTGTGAATGCCAAAGGAATCGCCGCCGATGAAAGAACGGCCATCACGATTGGGATGGATGGAATCGCCAAAGTATATGGTGAATCGAATAAAGCGTTTTTCATTCAAATGACCGGACCAGCACCGGAATCCTGCGTGGCGAATCAACCCTTGAATTGGAGCGCCGATTCCACAGCGCTGAAAGTGTATGAAGTGAAGGGGACTTCGAATGGCTCCGCCACTTTTAATCTGGATGATTGGGAAACGGGAAGCGGCGGTGCGTGGCATCACTGGTTTGTGATTGATGGTAAATTCAACTCAAAATCTTTTTAATTTTAACTCATCCCAACCCGTTTGGGGAGGACCAATAAACATTAGAAAAGGAATCTCTTCCCCTATTTGGGGAGGATTATGGTGGGGTTTATAAATAATGGAAACTTCAGAATTACTACGAATTCATTCCATGTCGTATTTTCCGCTATGAATTTCACATTTTTACAAATCTTTTGGATCATCCTTATTATTATTGCCATAGTCAGCATTAGGCGAATTGCTGCCCAAAAAGGGTGGACACTCAAAAACTTTATCCGCATTGAAGATGTGGATGATGATAAGAATGAATCATAAGTTCCTCCTCAATAATTAAATTCACAAAATATTCCCATTATATAAATACAATTAAATTAGAATTTAGAGACAATGGACTCTTGACTGATATTTATTATTTTCTTGCCTTGTCTATAATTTAAAATCTATTTTAGATTAGTGACACTTGATTCTTAATTCACTTAAGCTTGAGGTAATTTGATTATACCACAGACATTCCGGGGGGTTTGCCCACGGGAAAATCTCCTCATCAGTAGAAGTCTGTCCATTCTTTTTAACATACCCCTTCCCCTAATACCCATGTCAGACTTCTGACCATATATAAAATATTTTATCCTGCATTTTAATGAATTCAACAATTGTAAAAACAAGTAAACAAACCAAAGGAAGAATATAATGAAAACAAAGATCCTATTTACCTTGGCTATAATGACAGGTGTCATGTTTGGCCAGTACAATCCGGATAATCACGTAGTGACCATTTCTATGAATTACATGAACAACATGGATGAAGTTGAAGATGGTTCATGGACTAAAATGGGTGAGTTAATGGAAGAAGAATCATCCAAAATGAACCGTTTGGATAAGGATATGATCAGTAGTTTGGTATTGGGCCATCGCTGGTCTGGTTCATTAAATGAAATTGTTTATATGAGGGAATGGAAGTCCATTGCCGACGCGGATAAAAGTACGGTTGGTACTGGCGATATGAGAAAAGAGGGCTGGCCCAATGATGAAAAACGGAAAGCTTTTTTTACGGCCTATAGAAAATACTGGACTGGTAAACATAAAGACTTGGCGGTGATGGAAATGGTTACAAGTCGAGTAAAAAGGAATAAAAAGAAAATCACTGAAAATTCAGTCGTTGCGGTTATAGAATACTACCTTAAACCCATGAGTCAAGTGGAAGGTGGTAGTGTGGAAGAAAGGGAAGCATTGTTTAATGAGTATTTTAATAAGGTTATCATGAAGAATGATAAAATAATCAGTCGAAGAGAACTGAAACATTATTGGTCCGGTTCTCTGGGTGGTGGAAAAATCCCTGTTCATAATGTAACTGAATACGCAAACATGGTTGATGCGGATAATACTTCAATTAATGCGGATACCATTAAAAAAGCCTGGCCCGACGAAGATGAACGAAAAGCCTTTTTTGAAAAACGCAATAAATATATTGCTTGGGGTCATAAGGATATTGCTGTCCATACCAATTGGGTTAAACTCGCAAAGAGATAGAAACGAATCAGTTGGGGCTGCCTATCCCTCCAAAGCTCAATTTCTCTCACAATTATTGTGGTAGCAGCCCTAACCTTCCTATTAACCCAAGTGAGTGGAAAACTCAATAAGAAGAAATAATCAAAAGGAAATAAAAGATGAAAAAAATATTAATAATTGGATTAATTGCTTTGATAGCCGTCGGTTGTAATCAAAGTTCTCCTAGTCCTGCTAAAAAATATATTGAATGGAGAAGTGATAATGAAATTGCAGATGCAATGGTAATGAAAGGCCTTTTTCATTTTGTTAACATTGAAAGACAAATAGCATATACTTATTTCAAAGGTTCTCTTGATTATGATTCAACTCTATTTGGCTCCCATGTGATACTTGCCTGGCTAACACCTCAAGGCGATGAAAGAAAAATGCATCAAGATAAAGCAAGAGAGCTTGTGAAGAATAAAAATGAAACTTCAAAATTATTTGTATCTCTTTTTGATGTCCCATTAGGAGAAGGAGTAAGAGCAAGAAGACATGAGTTATGGTCAAAAATGCATGAGATTGAACCCGATGGAGGATTTATTCATTGGTATTATGCTTTGACTAAGCCTACACCAGAAGAAAGGATTTCTGAGCTAGAAGTTCTCCTAGCAAAAGAAAATCATACTTTAGGTACCGGACATATATTAAATAATTTAGGATATATTAATTACGCTGTAGGAAATAAGTCCAAAGCAAAATCTTATTTTGATGAATATATTAAATTATATCCAACGGGTTCTAATCCCTATGATTCCATGGGAGAATATTATTATAATGAAAAAGACTATGATAACTCATTGGTCTATTATAATAAATCAGTAGAATTATTCCCCGGTAATAGTGGTGGTGTCAATATGATTAAGGAAATGGATGAAAGCGGTGAACCATCTGGACCACACACGTCAAAAGAGTGGCAAATCTGGGCCTATTCAAGTGCGGCGCCTTCATATATTGCCGAAAATGCTACCATTTTAGACCCAACGATGGCTGTACTTAGGGAAGGGAATAACGGATGGACTTGTTTACCTGCAAATCCGAGAGGGATGGCTGATTCTGAAAAGGGTTGGAAAGACCCCCACGAAGCCATGCCCGTTTGCGCCGATGGTGAATCTATGAAATGGATGCAGGGATATATGGGCGGTACGATACCACAAATGGATAGAGACGGTTTCATGTGGATGCTCCATGGGGATATGGGTGAAGATAATACAAAACCCATGGTCATGGCGAAAAGTGATGCGGAAGACCCCAATGAATGGATTGAGTCTGGGCCGCATCTCATGTTCATGCCGAAAGATCCAACGACTATAGACGGACATACTACCAATTTTAATACAGGTGCGCCCTATGTCATGTGGGCAGGGTCCCCTTATCGGCATTTGATGATACCGGTTAATGGCTATTATCAATATCAACCCAAGCAATGATGGAAGAGAGTAATTAATCTGATTTACTTGTAGGGGCGAGGCATGCCTCGCCCCTACAAGTAAAAAACAAGCAACCAACAGGAGTAAACGATGAAAAAAATCATAATGACATTAATTGTTTTGAGTATGGCAATCCCAATGACATTAATGGCTGGCGACAAAGAGGATATTGTAAAACAAATCAAACAACAGTGGGTTGATTTTTCCAATAAAACAGTTGATATGTCTACCCTACATCCGAACGGAACTTGGTCGGCAACTTCTCAAGGCGGTCTATGGGCGCTTCAATCTCCTAAGGAAGTAAAATCCCAGATCGAAGGGTCACCCAATACATTTAATTTCAGACCCCATCACATTGAAGTGACCATCGTGGGTAAAAATAAAGATGTGGCCTACACCAATTATTACCTCGTAGGTAACATAACCGGTCCAGGTGGAAAATTGATCGCACAGAACTATAGAACTAGGGCCTCAGGGACTTTAGTTAAAAAAGGTGGGAAATGGGTCGGAGTTGGTCAGCATTTCAGCCCCTTATATGGTGGCTCAGGTGTGATTTTTGATTAAGCCATAACTTTAATAAACCAAAAGGAGTTACTATGAACCTGAAACTGGTATTTCGCATCTATGGTGTGATCACCCTAATAAATGCTGCTGGTATAATATTTGCGACCCAATCATTCTTTGAAATGGCAGGCATGACCGTTACTGCAGACATGATAAATGTAGGGCAAGGATTCGGTATAGCGTTATTAGCCTTGGCAATTTTATCTTGGCGAACGCCCGATATTGCCGGGGATGCAGCCGCATCTTATGGGCAATTGTTCGGTTTTATTAGTTCAATAAACGTGTTGCATATCGCATATCTTATCATGACAGCACAAGCATCCGGTCCGCCGGTATACGGCAATATTGTACTCATGGCAGTGTTCGCTGGCTTGTTCTTCATGTACAGCAAAAAATCATAACCAAAGCAAAAGGAGAAGTACAATGTTATTTCATGCTACCCATACGCACAGTTACCAGACTTGCCATGCTCATAATGAAAATAAAAAAGCTAAAATGATGACGGCTATCCAGGCAGCTGGAGAAATAGGTATTAATGTACATGGAATATATGTAGACCCACCGGGACATGTTTTTTATCTTATTTTGGAAGCAGATTCTATGGAACAAATTGTGCAATTTTTTGATCCAATACTTGAATTAGGTGATACAGACATTCACCCTGTAATGAGCATGCAAGCTGCACTTGATTCTTTATCAAAGAGCGGTTAAATAAAGTGAACGAACAAAATAACAAAAGGAGAATACAATGAAAAAAATCATAATGACATTAATTGTTTTGAGTATGGCAATCCCAATGACATTAATGGCTGGTGATAAAGAGGAAATCATAGAGCAAATAATGAAGGGTAACGCATATATGAATAAAAATAAAAAAACAATGCAAGAATACTCTACAAAAGGTGCTCTAGAGTTTTGGTCCAGTGGTGGTCTAATACATGAAATTAGTCCATTAGGAAGACCAGATTATTATGACAGTATTAATATGACGATCAAACATATTGAAGTAATTGTTTTAGTGCCGGGTAAAGCGGCTGTTGCCATGTATTATTCAGAAGGATCCATGAAGCCAAAGGGGTCACCAGCGGTCAGTCATTATATGACACGCGTTACACAAGCGTACGTCAAAGAGGGCGATGGATGGAAAATCCGTGC
>CATMGX010000090.1:0-5487 GCA_950067765.1 uncultured Fidelibacterota bacterium | reverse complement strand
GGACTTTACGATGGCAAATGGGAGGCCTTTTTTGAAAATGGCGTTACCTGGAAAACATTTTACTTTGCAGATGGCCTTAAAGATAAGGTCTGGACCGTATATTGGGATTCAACTTATGTGAAACAATCTGAGACCCATTATACAAATGACCAGAAGAACGGCGACTATTTGGAATGGTATGTAAATGAAAAACCACAAGTTAAAGGTCTCTATAAAGAAGGGAAAAAAGATCTATTGTGGACATACTGGAATGAGTTCGGCGAGCGGCGCTTTGAAGAATGGCGGGAAGGAGAACTCTTCGATACCTTTGAATTTGAATATTATCCGAATGGCCAGGTTAAAGAAGAACCATCTTATGAAAATGGTGTAAAACATGGCGATTGGGTCCGCTACTTCTCGGACGGCACTATACGGGGAACCAGCGCTTATAAAGAAGGCCTAAAGGACGGTTTGTGGATTGATTACTGGCGGCCTGAGCAAGTAGCCTGGCAGGGGAATTATGTGACAGATAAACGGGAAGGCAATTGGAAATGGTTTTGGCTGAATCAACACCTTATGAGCAATGTGAAGTATACAGGCGGCGAAATTACCTTCGAGGAATGCTTTCACCGGCAAACCGGTGATACCCGGGACTGCTCCACAGTGTTTGACCCAGGTGATATATATTATAAAAAATGACCGTCCCTATTTACCCATCCCTGAGAAAGGGAAGAAAGGGTCTGAAAAATCACTTCCGGGAAAAAATCAAAAGTAATCCGCCCCCAACCGAAAAAATAACATTTCCCATCCACGCTGCTACCATGGGTGACATGATGCCTTTATATCCCATGGACATGCCGAATTTGATAAAGGCATAATACACAAAGATCACAAAAATCCCCATGCCGGCGCCAAAGGATAGTCCGCCTTTTGATTTCATTACCACTAGTGGCAGTCCGAATAAAACTACAATCAGATTGGTAAATGCAAAAGAAATCTTAAACAGGCGATCCACTTCCCATTTCGTCGTATCCACACCATTTTCTTTTAATTGATCAATGCGTATTGTCAGATCTGCAAAACTCATTTCATCCGGTGTTTTGGACTGTTGTGTGATATCTTGGGGTGTAAACTCAAGGTTAATCAATGTGTCCCCCGGATATATGAATGTATTTTTAACTTCACCTGCGACATTAAATTCTCGAATTGAATAATCGGTGACGCGCCATAATGTTAAGGAATCATCCCATGTGATTCCATGTGCGTCTAACCGTTTTGAAACGGTACCATTTTCCAACGAAATGGCTGTAATGCTTCTGCCTACAGTAGTCTCCACTTTATACCTTCCGATGGATATATGCGTTTTTTCATTTTTTTGAAGGAATACATTCCGAAGATCCTTTTGGTATTTTACCCTAGATCGTCGTTTCATATACTCTCGTTCGATATTATATCGAACTTCATTTCCTTTACTGACCCATGTATTATCCAGTTCAAACGATATAAAACTGACAATGAGGCCGATGGTTGTGATGGGAACCGCAATGCGGTATAGACTGATTCCCGTTGCCTTCATTGCTGTGAGTTCATTGCGTTTGGCTAAAAGGCCAATACTAAAAACAGTTGATATCATCATTGACATAGGTAACCCGATATTGATGAACCATGGGATCGCATAAAAATAATATTTTAAAGTGATTTTAAACGGAATGGAATTATCAATAAACCGGTCCAGGTTTTCGATGAGATCAACAATCAGGATGACGCATAGAAATCCCATCAATGTCATAGACAATGTTACTAAAAATTGGCGGATGAGATATAAATCTAACTTTTTCATGGATTTAACGGTGGTAATTAAACTGCGAATTTCGGTATAATCCGAATCTTTTTATAATCAATGAGGAACAATATGGGATTATTAAATGAATACATCGGTGCATTTGCAGGATTTATGTGGGGCCCGCCATTGCTGACCCTTCTTTTGGGTGGTGGTATATATTTTACCATTTACAGCCGATTTATTCCATTTAAGTATTTTCGTCATGGGTTAGATATTCTATTTGGACGATATAACGATCCAAATGATCCCGGTGAAATTACCCATTTTCAAGCGTTATCCAGTGCCCTGGCCAGTACAGTAGGTTTGGGGAATATCAGCGGTGTGGCCATTGCGATTCAGATGGGCGGTCCCGGAGCACTCTTCTGGATGTGGTTGAGTGCGATTGTAGGGATGTCCACCAAATTTTTCTCCTGCACATTGTCTATATTGTTTCGGGGGAAAGATGACCAGGGCAATATTCAGGGTGGTCCCATGTACTATATTGAAAATGGTTTAGGAAAAAAATTCAAACCATTAGCCATATTATTCAGTGTGGCTGGGTTATTTGGCTGTACCGTTATTTTTCAATCAAATCAATTGGCGGATATTATCCGAAATCAGATTTTTATTCCCAATGGATGGTTTGTGGAATCGGAGCAAACAGGGAATCTTATCCAAGGGCTCATCATGGCTTTTATAACGTCATTGGTCATTTTTGGGGGTATTAAAAGAATTGGCCGTGTGGCAACGTATATGGTTCCCGTTATGGTTGTACTGTATATGTTTGCAGGCCTTTTGGTGGTGTTTAATCATTTTTCAGAAATACCGTCATTATTTGGATTAATATTGCATGATGCATTCACGGGAGATGCGGTCATGGGTGGCGCTGTGGGGTCTGTCATTATTGCTGGAGTGCGCCGTGCTCTTTTTTCGAATGAAGCTGGTTTAGGTACATCTGATATGGCCCATGGTGCAGCCATGACCAAAGAACCGGTTCGAGAAGGCCTTGTTGCCATGATTGAGCCATTCATTGATACGATTGTGGTGTGTACGATTACGGCTATTGTAATTTTGGCTTCCGGTGTTTGGGAGCAGGAGGGATTAAATGGTGTCACATTGACTACGACAGCATTTGTTAAGGAATTGGGTAGTTTTGGTTTTTGGCTGCTTTTGGTTGCGGTCCTCACATTCAGTCTGTCCACCATGATGAGTTATTCTTATTACGGGAGCAAATGCAGCGGCTACTTATTTGGGACCAAAAGTATTTTCTATTATCGGTGTTTCTATGTGATTACCATTGTGGTAGGTGCCATGATCTCCATTGAGGTGGTAATCAATTTTATAGATGGCATGTATGCCATCATGGCTATTCCGACGATTGTGGGATCGGTCATGCTTTCTCCTAAAGTGATGAAAGAAGCCCGGCGGTATTTTGCTAACCTATAAATAAAATCTGTCTTTAAAGGATTAGTGTTCTTAAACCATCCAGTTTTGTAATTTTTAACATGGAAACCACCGCTAGAAAAAATCTTTCAACGGAAAAACAAAATGATAAATCTGATGATATGGACCAAATCTCCATTTCAGAAATTTTAAATATTATCAATGAGGAAGACGCCACCATTGCGGAAAAAGTATTGGAGGCCATTCCTGAAATCGAAAAAACAGTAGAATTGACAACCAAGGCGATTCGAAGCGGACATCGTGTAATTTATGTGGGCGCCGGGACTTCCGGCAGGCTCGGGGTGCTGGATGCATCGGAAATGCCACCAACCTATTCCGTACCGCCTGATTGGTTTAATGGTATGATTGCTGGTGGGGATGATGCACTTCGTAAATCCATAGAAGGAGCAGAAGATAAGCCAGAAATGGCCGTGACAGATTTAAAACAGTTTGGATTAGCAGCAGGGGATGTGGTGATTGGCATCAGCACCAGCGGTGCTGCCGCCTATGTGAAATCAGCTATAGAATATGGAAAATCTATTGGGGGGAAAACAGCCTATTTAATCTGTAATAAAAAACCGTATTTATCGGCCGATGCTGATGTAATAATCAAAGTGGATACGGGCCCGGAAGTGATTACGGGCTCTACCCGGATGAAAGCGGGCACCGCTACAAAAATGGTGCTGAATATGATTTCTACGGCTACCATGGTACGGCTGGGCAAAGTATATGGCAATCTCATGGTGGATCTTATGGCGGTGAATGATAAACTGGTGGATCGGGGCGCACGCATCATCAGTCAATTAACGGGCTTAGAAATTGACGTATCTCAAGAAGCACTTTTTGCTGCAGATAAATCCGTCAAAACGGCGGTAGTGATGATTCAAAAAAATTGTTCGAAAGAGGAAGCGAAAGAATTATTAGATAAAAATGGCGGATTCTTGCGGAAAGTAATTAAATAATTATTCTTATTATCGCGTACCCTTCGGATTTTCACTCTTAAAATCGCCAAAAGGAAATGTGTTGGGAGAAACCACTGTTCCTGTGGTAAATATATAGGGAATATCTGAATCGGGATTAAATGTGATTTCCAACAATCCTGCTTTATAACCCGTTTCCGGTTGGGAGATTTTTACGGCATATGATCCATCCTCAGATTGTTGAAGTGTCTCTGAGACCCATGTTCTATCGATTGTATCCACGCGAAAATCCCGAGTCTCTTTATTCACTGCTTCCCATTGTTTAACAGCGTAATTGTTATGATCTACTTTTAAAAAAATAGAATCTTGGCTCACGTGCCATTCATAATTGGGTAATTCCGTATCGGTAATGACTGCTTTATAAAAAGCAGTTAGACTTTTTAAATCGTAATCCCCTTCCGTATTTTTTAATCCGTGGCTCGTATTCGGTATATATTGGAGATGCTTATCCCCTTTTAAATCATTCCAGTAAAACTGCCAAGAATCAGTCACAAAAAATTCGTCCCCTGTGGCATTTATTAGGAATTTAGGAAGATCAAGTTGATCGATATAGTTATATGGTTCCATGACACTTAACATTTGATCGAATTCTTTCGAGCCCATCCATTCCATAATCCCCTCATTGACATAACTGTCCACAGCATAAGACCATTCACCATAGCATTTCCAATGGTGGTTAAAAGACGGAACAACATTGAGCAAATCAATAACGATAGGAATAATGGCCATAACCCGGTCATCAGCGATTGCGGTAGTCCATGTGGTCCAACCCCGTTTTGAAGCACCGGCTGTGACAAATTGATTGACAGGTTTATTCTGAGATTCAGCAATTTCCTGTACCACATCCATTCCCCTGGCTACTGCTTTGGTCATGGGGAGACGGGCCAGCCATTTGGTGTCTTTATCTTTGGCGCCGCCTTCCAGATATTTTCGCCAGCCAAAAGCAATTAAATCATCTTCATACCGTTCGCCAAATGAGTCATTTTTGTATACCAAAGGCTGGAAAGGAATATTGGTTATATTTGCAACAATGGATTTGGTTGCCATGGCCACTTGAATAAAACCCGGGTTTGCAGATTCGGGTAATTCATTTTTATTATTTCCACCACCTATGAACATTAACGCTTCTGTCTCTTCCACAAAATCTGGAATCACGATGGTTAAATAATGCCACCATTCAACTTGCTCAACTTCTTCGGTCGTGAGCCATGTCTGAGACGTCATTTTGACGATATATTCTTTCCAGGAATCTCCATCCACGAC
>CATMGX010000089.1:0-5509 GCA_950067765.1 uncultured Fidelibacterota bacterium | reverse complement strand
GTGCTATTGCTACCGTGGGCTATGTTCTGGAAAAATTGAAAGGTGAGCCCTTCGCCAGCTATTTGAGAAAAAATGTCCTTCTGCCCATGGGACTTACTCACAGCGCTTTTGAACCATTGCCGGATATTACTAATCGTCTCGCGGACGCAACGATGTGGTCTTATGATGGTAGGGTATTCGATGCACCCACCTTTGAACTTGGCATGTCTCCCGCTGGAAGCATGTATGCACCCGTTGTAGATCTGGGCCAATTCATGAAAGTGCTATTCAACGATGGTAAGGGACCCAATGGGCCGGTGATCAAAAAAGAGACACTCCAGCTGATGCTCACCAGTCAGTTCAATGACGGGAAAGATCAGAGACATAACGTGGGGTTCGGCATCGGCTTTTCCCTTTCAGAACAGGGTGGCTACAAGCGTGTGGGTCACGGTGGTGCCGTTTATGGATTTTCCACCCAGCTCTATGCATTACCGGAAGTGAAACTGGGAGTAGCTGTCACTTCTTCCGTGGATGTGACAAATACCATTACAAGGCGGGTGGCCACCTATGCGCTTGACTGCCTCCTGGCCGTTGAAAATGGTAAACCGCTGCCCGATTATGAAAAAACGAGTTCTGTGAATGAAAAAACGGTGGCACTACTGGTTGGACATTTTGTTTCGGATAACGGAAAACGCCTGAAGTTAATTAACAAGTACGGTACCCTGTATGTGGAAAACGACAGATTCCAAACCAGGATAAGGCAACTTAATGGCAGGCTGGTGACAGATAGCCAAATCAGCTATGGCTCCCCTATAGACTACGATGAAGACGGTCGTTCCGTTACTATGGGTGGTACTGTTTACAATCGTGAGAAATATTTAAAACCAATGCCAATGCCTAACGCATGGCAGGGCTTAATCGGTGAATACGGATGGAATCACAACATCCTTTATATCTATGAAGCATATGGGAAACTGACTGCCCTCATTGAATGGATGGAAAAAGACATTCTGACAGAAGTGGAGAAAGATGTGTTCGCATTTCCTGTTAAAGGTGGGATGTACCATGGTGAAAAAATGCGGTTTAAACGAGACAGAAATGGTATTGCCACTCAAGTTCAAATCGAGAACGGACCCATTTTTTTCAGAAGAGATGTTGGGGTGGATCACGGAAAAACATTCCGTATCGATCCGCTGGAGCCAGTGGGTGTATTACGCAAGATCGCTCTTTCTGCTTCCCCTCCTTCCGAACAGAAAAAAAATGATCCGGATCTGGTGGAGCTGAGAACACTCGATTCTACCATCAAATATGACATCCGATACGCCACCACAAATAATTTTATGAGTGCTGTCTTTTACCGTTCTGCGCATGCTTACATGCAGCGACCGGCGGCAGAGTCTTTGGTGCGGGTGAACAAAAAACTGAAAGCCTTTGGCTACGGATTGCTTATCCACGATTCTTACCGACCCTGGTATGTGACAAAAATGTTTTGGGATGCCACACCGGATGATAAAAAAATATTTGTCGCCAATCCAGAGAGCGGTTCCCGACATAACCGGGGATGTGCCGTGGATTTGACTCTTTATGATCTAGACACGGGGGCGGTGGTAGAAATGGTGGGTGGCTACGATGAAATGACTGATCGTTCATTCCCGGATTACGTCGGTGGTACTTCCCAACAGCGATGGCACAGGGAATTGCTACGGCGGAGTATGGAAGCGGAGGGATACACCGTATATGAGGCAGAGTGGTGGCATTACGATTACAAAACCTGGAATGACTATCCTATTCTGAATCTCACATTCGAAGCATTGGAACAATGAAATTCTTCTGGCTAATAGTGGGCAGTTTTCTAATTGTAAATGGCCAGCAAACAAACAACAATGATTATATAAATATTTCTCCGCCGCGGCTTGATGGTAAAACCGTTATCATTGATGGTCACCTTGATGAACCGGCATGGACATCAGCATCGTCTCGATCCGGGTTCAGGTCATATTTACCTGTGGATGGGAGACCTGTCGAAGATGATACAGAAATACGAATTTGGTATAGTCCAACCGCTTTATATGTGGGTATTATTGCCCATGAAATTCATGGTGAAGTCCGATCCACTTTAGCAGACCGTGACAAGCTAGAAAATGACGATTATCTTATCCTTATTCTTGATACATACGATGACAAACGATCTGCATTTGCATTTGTAGTTAACCCCCTAGGTCAGCAAGGGGATGGAATCATTACAGATAATACCTCAATGGGCCGGAATTCAAAGCCATTCAGGTTGGATGATAATCCTGATTATGTGTTTAACTCACGCGGGCGGTTGACCAAAGATGGTTTTATCGTTGAGATAGAAATTCCATTCAAAAGTTTACGTTATCAGAGTAAAAATACACAAAATTGGGGTTTTAATGTTTTACGTTACATTCAACATTCAGGTTACACATCTACTATGATTAACACCAAGCTTGGAGTTGCCTCATTTCTTGCGCAAAGTGCAAAACTGGTTGATATGACTGGGTTCGCGAGAGAGAAGGTATTTGATATTATCCCTGAAATCAGAGGTTCTTTAAACCGAGGCTCATCACCTGAAAAATTTGGTGCTGAAACAAATGACCCGCTTGGTTTGAATCTCAGATATGGCTTATCCTCAAATATTTTCATGAATGCTACCTTAAATCCAGATTTCTCACAAATCGAAGCCGATGTGGCTCAAATCAACTATGACCCTCGTCGTTCCCTTTATTTTCCCGAAAAACGCCCTTTCTTTTTAGATGGGATTGAGCTTTTCAGTACACCAACTCGACTGATTTACACTCGCCGAATTGCCAATCCCGTAGCTGCTGCCAAGATAGCAGGCAAGGTTGGGGCCACTACCTTAGCTATGATCTCCGCTGCTGATAATACTGGTCCTTCCATCGCTGATATGGACGCTGCTTTTGTAAATGTGTTGCGCTTAAAGCGAGATCTATCAGCTCAGAATCATATTGGTCTTGTATATACGGGTAAATCTCATACAGATTGGTCTAACCGTGTATTTGCCATTGACGGGAGATTTGTCGCAAAAGACACTTATACGTTTCGCGCCCAGGGTGGTTTTAGTCAGACCAATGATAAAGAGGAGACTGGCACTATCGCACCCATGTGGGATGTAGCAGCCAACGCCAACGGTCGAAAGTGGTCTGGTTCATTCTCATTCAAAGCTTACCACAAAGAGTTTAAACCGGCAGTTGGATTTGTTGAGAGAGGTAATTATGTAACAGTTACGACCGGACCTACCAGGCGTTTTTATGGAAAGACAGGTGCGATGGTAGAACAACTAAGTTTGTCTTTACGTGTGACGGGTAATTGGGATTATAGTGGGTTCACCGATGGTAATCGTGCCGATGACCGTAGAATTTATCCTTCTTTTGCGCTTCAGTTTCGAGATGGCTGGCGATTAACAAACTTTACTTGGATCGAAAAATTTAGCTATCCAGAAAACTTTTTCACCAATCATTTTATTAAAACACCGACCGGTTTTGCACATTACCAAGGGACACCAGAGCTGGCCAATTATGGTGCCATGATTGAATTGAGTACGCCCCAGTTAGATCGCATATCAGCAAAATTAAAATATGGATTTGGCACTGATCCTAATTATGATGAGTGGGCTCCTGGTAAAATAAATCTTATTGAGTCTAAGATTAAATGGAACCCAACCGATCAAATCCGAATCTCACTGCGTTATAATCTGCAGCAAAATTTTCGAAAATCAGATGGAACATTGGTTTCAGAAAGTCGGGTGCCCAGGATAAAAATAGAATACCAAATTACACCTACCATCTTTTTAAGGGGGGTGCTCCAGTATACTTCCAGGTTTAGAGATGACTTAAGAGATAATTCCCGTACCGAAATGCCTATCTATTTTAAAGACTCGGACGATAACTACATTCTCGCCCTCAGTGAAACGAGCAATGATATTGAGGCTGATTTTCTTTTTTCCTATCGTCCTAGACCCGGCACCTTGGTTTTCTTTGGTTATGGTTCAGCGTTAACGGAGCCGAACCGATTCCGGTTTCAGTCATTGGCGCGCCAGACCGATGGTTTTTTTCTGAAAATTAGTTACCTTTTTCAATCATGATAAAACCTGAACAATAAAATGAAACATCTATGTAAAACTATGCTTTTTATAGGGTATATCAATGCCCAGGGGGCCAGTGGTATTGATTCACTCAGCATTATTTCACAGTGGATGACCAATTTAAGAATAAACTAAATGAATCATGACAACATATAAGAAAACCATTTTTCTTTTTCTCCTGTATTTTTCTACACTTTACGGCGAAAATAAATACCCCATTATCCTTATTCACGGGTTCCTGGGGTGGGGAAAGGATGAATTGGGAGAAATCAATTATTGGGGCGGTAAGAATAATATTGAACAATATCTCCGGGATAAGGGGTATGAAGTTTATTCCGTTTCATTAGGCCCCATTTCATCAAGTTATGATTGCGCCATCGAGACCTTTTACCAGGTGAAGGGGGGTCAATTAGATTATGGTCAAGCCCACGCAGAAAAATATAGTATTGTTCAACAACCGAAAGGAGTCAATTATACAGGTTTGTATCCCCAGTGGGATGAAAACCATCCAGTTCATATACTGGGCTATAGTTTTGGCGGAATGACCAGTCGAATGCTTCTGCATTTGCTGACCCATTCCATAGCAAAAGATTCAACTGGGTTGCCCGATAAAAGTCTGCTTCTCGGTGAAGAACTTTCCGGATGGGTTGCATCCATCACAACCATGTCCTCACCCCACAATGGTTCCACCCTTTCTAATATTGTTGTCAATTTGCTTCCCTTTACAGATAATCTCCTGCCCCTCGCTGATTTAATTAGTTCTAAATATTATGATTTTAACCTGAAACATTGGAATATTTCAAAAAAGAAAAGTGAATCAATCAGCAATTATATATCAAGATACATTAATCATCCCGCATGGAATACAAAAAACAGCGTTGCATGGGATTCGAGTGTCCAGGGCGCAATGGCATTAAACGACAAACTCACCATTGATCCAAACGTCTATTATTTTTCTTATAGTACCGTCGCCAGTGTTTTGGATACGGCCACCGGATATTATAAACCGGCGGATCATTTGAATATGACGAATTATCCACTGGGTTGGGTGATTGGCAGAACCAAAGTTGACATGGGCAATGGAAAGGAGACTGACGAAAGCTGGTTCAAAAATGACGGAACCGTGAATACCATTTCAATGCCGCGCCCTTTTACCGGGAAAAATGGCCCTGAACCGCTCAAAACATTTTCAGACACAGAGCCCATCGAAAAAGGCATTTGGAATTTTATGGGAGAATATGAACTGGATCATAAAAGTTTTATCGGCTTTTTTGTTGATGATGAAAAACAGATTAAGGAAATGATGGAACGATTTGAATCCCAGGCACGGATTTTATACTCCCTGCCATAAATATGTAATTTTTTATAAATCTTGGGTTTATCTTTTGGGATGGGAGAGAAGGA
>CATMGX010000088.1:0-5571 GCA_950067765.1 uncultured Fidelibacterota bacterium | reverse complement strand
CAATCCTTTCAAAAATGGAATGATTGATAGCTTATGGGGAATAGTCACATTAAATCCATCCAATTTATTTGAGTTAATAAATGAATCAAGCGAATTTGGGGTAACATGGATTTGTTCAAATGTTGCATCCAGCTCAAGCTGGCGATATACTTCTTGGTGAAGGTTGGGACTCAAGGTATGGGCTATGGGATCTCCAATGACAGCGAATCGTTTCATTGTTTTAAACCTTCCAATACATCATAAAATTCAGGATAGGAGATAGATGCACATTCAGGATGATCCAGAACAACATCTCCTTCCGCAATTAATCCGGCAATGGTAAAAGCCATGGCAATCCGATGATCATGAAATGTTTCAATGGTTGCACCTTTCAAATTGGTGGGACCATTAATAATAAATCCATCGTCCAATTCTTCGATTGCGGCGCCCATACTTTTCAGGTTTTTACAAATGGCATGAATCCGATCACATTCTTTTACTCGTAATTCTTTTGCACCACTGACTTCTGTTTTACCCTGGGCTTGGGTAGCAAGAATGGCGATGATAGGGAGTTCGTCTATGAGTCCCGGTACATCATTTTGGTCAATATGAATACCGCGCAAGGGCTGGTGAAATATTTTTAAATCGCCGATAATTTCGCCCGCATCTTCCCATTGATGGATGCACTCCATTCCAGCGCCCATTTTTTCTAATGCAGCGAAAAAACCGGTTCGGGTTGGATTCGCCAAAACGCGGTTCATGACTATTTCTGAATCTGGGACCAAAGCGGCTGCTGCCGCGAAAAACGCTGCGGTGGAAGGATCGCCGGGTACGGACAATTTAAAAGATGAAAGGGAAAAGTTTGATTTTGAAATAGTTGTGCTTAATCCATTCACTGAAATATTTGCCCCAAGTCCAGTCAGCATTTTTTCTGTATGGTTACGAGATAATGTAGATTCTGTAACGGAAGTTTTTCCACCTGCGCCAAGTCCAGCCAATAACACCGCCGATTTCACTTGAGCGCTTGCAACGGGTGATGTGTAATGGATTCCTGTCAGTTCACTTTTGTGAATGGTGATGGGCAATTTTCCATCATTGCTCTTCGATATCAATCCCATTTGAGAGAGTGGATCAAAAATGCGATTCATAGGACGGGATGAAAGTGAATCGTCTCCAATAAATGTGGCGTTGATCCCTTGCCCAGCCATTAGGCCTAATAACAATCTTGTGGTTGTGCCTGAGTTGCCACAGTCCAATGGATTGGTGGGGTCGGAAAATTTCCCACCTTTTACAATCACATCATTTCCTTCATCCCATATTTGGATGCCACAAGCTTCTAAACATTTTCGTGTGGACTGTACATCAGCACCGGTTGACAGGTTGGAAATCCGTGATTCACCATTAGCCAATGCAGCAAACATGAGTGATCGGTGGGAGATCGATTTATCTCCTGGGAATGTTATGTTGCCTTCAATGGCCATTCTGTTTTAGTTCATCTGCAATAAGAAAAGCCAGTTCAATGGCTTGATTTGCATTCAGTCTTGGATCACAATGCGTGCGATATCTGTCAGTAAGATCTGCTTCAGAAATATCATCCAATCCGCCGGTGCATTCGGTTACATTTTGTCCCGTCATTTCTAAATGGATTCCACCCATGCGAGAACCTTCAGATTTATGAATTTGGATATTTTGTTTTACTTCATCAATAATTCGATCGAAAGGTCTTGTCTTAATTCCATTGCTACTTTTAATGGTATTCCCATGCATTGGGTCACAGGACCAAACAACCGTTCGGCCTTCTGCCTGAATTTTTCGAATCAATTTTGGCAAATATGTTTCCACTTTATCATGACCGAATCTTGCAATAATTGTAATCCGTCCCGCTTCATCATTGGAATTTAAAATATCTAAAAGTTCAATTAATTTATCCGAATCTAATGACGGTCCACATTTAATGCCGATGGGGTTTTTTATTCCGCGACAAAATTCTACATGGGCACTATTTTTGAAACGAGTGCGATCTCCAATCCATACAAAATGAGCAGATGTATTATATACATCCCCAGAAGTAGAATCTACTCGGGTAAGCGCTTCTTCATAGGGAAGTAATAACGCTTCGTGACTTGTATAATAATGGACCTGACGAAGTTGGGGCGTATTGCCGGAATTAATACCCAGCGCATCCATGAAATTGAGACTTTCTTGAATCTGATGGGCCAAGTGGCGATACCGCTCACCCTGGGGACCGCTTTTAACAAATCCCATATTCCAGGAATTCACGTGACGTAGATCTGCATAACCACCGTCCGCAAAAGCACGGAGTAAATTTAATGTTGAAGCAGACTGTGAATATGCTTTTAACATGCGTTCTGGGTTGGGTTGACGTTTCTCCGGTTCAAAATGTATACTATTGATAATATCGCCGGTATAGCTGGGAAGCTCAATTCCATCAATTGTTTCAGTGGGACTGGATCTGGGTTTGGCGAATTGTCCTGCCATTCGTCCCAGTTTGACCACGGGCAAATTTGCGCCGGATGTTAAGATGACCGCCATCTGGAGGATTACCCGGAATGTATCGCGGATATTGTCTGCATGGAATTCAGAAAAACTTTCCGCACAATCTCCCCCTTGGAGCAGAAACCCATTTCCTTCGGCAACATCTGCTAAGGATCGTTTTAGCGAACGGACTTCACCTGCAAAAACGAGTGGCGGAAAATTTCCAAGCGTTTTTTCAACTTCAGATAAATGGTCCTTGTCAGGGTATTCTGGAATATGTTTGGCGGTGAAATTCCGCCAGCTATTAGGTTGCCACATTTTGTACTTCCTTTAGGCGATTATCTAAAGATTCTGTCGCCAGTTTAAGTTGGTTAATCATGTCTTCTGTATATGGATTGTAAAGTTGAAGGTCCGTATAAAGCTCCCATGTATCATTACAGGTTTGCTCTACCAAATCCAATAAATCCAGAAATCCTTGGGTATCAATGGACGTTTTTCGAATACCATATTCTTTTAGCATCCGCCCAAGAAAGTGAGTGACTCCTTGGGTTTTTGCTGCCATTTGATCATGCTGATCCGGCGACATTTCCATTACCTGAATACCTTGATCGTTGAAATATTGTCGCCAAAAACTAAATTGATTATGGAGATCTCTCGTGTTATTCATCATCATCTTTGGACGATTATTGGACATAAATGAATCTGGTCCAAACATTGGGTGGGTTGCAATTATACCGACATTTTCAGGTAAATATTTCTCCATTATTTCCACAGGGTGATTCTTCACCGAGCAAACATCAATAATAGTTATTCCTTCTGAAAGTTGAGATGAAATATCTGAAATGACTTTTTCAAAGTGTCGAATCGGAACTGCAATAAAAATGACTTTTTCTTTTAAAATATTTTTAAGATCTACGAAATCAACACCGGGAAATTCACCAGTTGACTTAAGATCATATGCTTTGATGGAAAATCCTTTTTGCAAAATGTTGGCCAATACTTTCCCAAATCGTCCAAATCCAATAATGCCAACGCTATTCATGAATCCTTCAAATTTTTAATACCAAGAAACAGAGTCAAATTATGTTTTAAGTCATGAATACTATCTTGAAGAATTTCCAATCCGTAGAGATCTGCACACGCTTTATTGGCAATGACGCCGGCCGTTTTAGGCAGTTTGCCTTCAGAAAGTCTGCGGGCCGCTTCCGCCGTATCGTCTTCTTCGATGAGCGGTCGCGTCCAAAAATGTTCACTTAAATAATCTTTACATTGGCGAAGCGCTTGCTGATGAGAGTGGATTTCTGTCACATCACCCACATGCATTCCAGCGAGTCCCAATAAATTTTGGGTAATAGGGATATGGAACATTTCAATAATTTTGCAGCGGAATTTTGCCAGCGCTTCTACACTTTCTATCACCACGCCCCCTTGTGCATTTTCCATTGCAAAGATGCCGTATTCCGTTTCGCCATTTTCAACACCAGCTAAAACGTGTTCCGATGAAATTTGATAAATGATTTCCGCTCCTTCAAGCCCATGGTTATTGGCAAATTCGTGAGCGGCTTGTTCGGAAAAACTACCTTTTCCGCCTTGGATTCCTATTGTCATAATTCTATTCCTTTTAAATCTTGAATTAAAATTTTTGTTGTTTCCACTGGATTCGAACTCCCATCCATATTCTTAATAATGGCAGATCCAACCACAGCCCCATCCGAATGCTCATTGAACCAAATCACATCTTCTCTGGTAGAAATTCCGAAGCCCACCACAAAAGGGGTCCCGCTGTTTTTTCGAACTCGATTCAAATATTTAGCCAATGCATCTTTCGATGCCAGATCGTTTCCAGTAATACCCAAAATGCTTATGGCATAGATAAGATCGCCTGCCAACTCTGATATTTTTCTGATTCGATCATCGGGTGTATTTGGCGCCACCAGTAAAATAGGAGAGACACCTTTGGCTTTAGCCAATTCAGAAAACGGACCTGCTTCTTCCAAAGGTAAATCTGGCAGGATGAGCCCATCAACTCCGGACGTAACACAATGGTTAAGAAAAATTTCATGTCCCATTTTTAAGATAGGATTGTAGTATCCCATGAGCGCCAACGGCACGTTAGTTCGTTTCCGTATTTCTGTTACCTGTTCAAATATTTTATTGAGCGTCATGCCATTATCCAATGCCTGTTGGCTGGAAGCCTGAATAACAGGACCATCCGCTTGTGGATCAGAAAAGGGAATTCCAATTTCAATCATATCTGCTCCCGCATCTGCAGCGGAACAGACCAAATCTACAGTGGAATCCAATTCAGGATAACCTGCAGTCATAAATGGAATGAGCTTTTCTTTTGGTTCTCTGAATAATTTATTTATACGATTCATAACTCAATTCCCAACGCTTCCGCTACGGTATGGACATCTTTATCACCACGACCGGAAAGACAAACCACCACATCTTCACCGGATTCAATTCCATTATTTTTCTGGCGTAAATACGCCAAGGCATGTGCTGATTCTAATGCAGGCAAAATGCCTTCTTTTTCCGAAAGCCATTGAAATGCATCTAATGCTTCTTGATCCGTGGCGGAAAAATATTGTACCCGACCTGATTCATTGAGATAACTATGTTCTGGTCCGATCCCAGGGTAATCCAATCCTGCAGAAATGGAATGAGGAAGCGTTACCTGCCCATCTTCATTCTGGAGTAAAGTGCTGGCAGCGCCATGTAAAACACCAAAGTCACCCTTGGTTAACGCGGCTGCATGTTCTCCGCTTTCTAATCCTTTTCCAGCAGCTTCCACACCAACAATTTTGATTTCATCTTTGATAAATGGATAAAACAATCCCATGGCATTGGAGCCACCGCCGATACAAGCTACTAGTCGATCGGGTAAATCATGTCCGGATTGTTTTTTAAATTGTTTTTTTGCTTCTTTACCGATTACGGATTGGAAATCCCGCACCAGCATAGGGTAAGGATGGGGCCCAACGGTGGAGCCGATGAGATAATAAGTAGATTCCACATTGGTGACCCAATCGCGAATTGCTTCGTTGGTTGCATCCTTTAGCGTCATACTTCCGGAAGAAACAGGGCGAACTT
>CATMGX010000087.1:0-5693 GCA_950067765.1 uncultured Fidelibacterota bacterium | reverse complement strand
TGATTGGTATGTTCGACCTCAATTCGCCATTATGGGTATAACAATTGGGATTTATCTGCTTTTAACTTGGATTGCTATATAGTTTAATAGATCCGAGAAAATCTCTCTTAACTGTCCCTAGGGAGTTTGCGACTGTTCGGAGTCAAAGGGAAGATTGATTTGAGCTTTTTTTCTGAGTTGTGATAAAATTTGATATATTTCAAAGGATGGTTATGAGAATAGGTTTATTTTACCCTATCGATTTTCAGGCATTAAATAAACAAAATGGTTAGGAAAATGAAGGTAATACTCATAATTATACTCGCAATTGGATTTCTTTTTGCTACATTAAAAATATTTGAGAAGGAAAGTGATACCCTCAAAGTTGGAGATATGGCTCCGGACTTTACACTTTTATCTCACGATAAACAAAAAGTAACCCTTAAGGATTATCGAGGGAAAAGAGTGGTGGTTTATTTTTTTCCCAAAGCCGATACGCCCGGATGAACGAAAGAAGCTTGCGGGTTCCGCGACGCATTCAGTGAATATGAAAAAGCAAACATCATTGTATTTGGCATCAGTTATGATTCACCCAAAGCATTAAAATCATTTAAGAAAAAGCATGTGCTTCCATTCACTTTATTATCAGATAAAGGAAAAGATGTATCCAAAGCATATGGTACAAAAGGACGTTTATGGTCAAGCCGGGTGACATTTCTCATTAGTCCGGAAGGACGGATTGAAAAAATATACAAAAAAATGAACGTCAATACACATGCAGGGGAAATTCTTGACGACATCTTGGGGAAAAAATAGTTTAGTCCTAATCTTGTTACTGGGATTTCTTCAATCCCAAGAATTCAATCAGATTTATGGATTTATCACCGACGAAAGTTCTGGTGAAGCTCTTATCGGTGCCAATGTATATTTGGCAGGGACGGATCGAGGAACGGCTACAAATCATGATGGATATTTTGTTATCAGTGAAATTCCATCGGGGAATTATACGGTCGTTGTTTCTTATCTAGGATATAATACACTTAAAAAATCAGTTTCTCTCAAAAATGACGTTGACTTAGCATTTTCTGTCACATTGGAAATAACGCCAATCGAAATGAGTTTGATTGAGGTAACAGGCGAAGAGGTTGACCGGAGAGTCAATATCCAAATCAGTCGGAATACCCTGAATATGCGTCAACTAAAAAATGTACCCCAATTAGGTGAAGCCGATTTATTCCGTTCTCTCCAAAGTCTGCCAGGCGTATTAACAGAATCTGAATTCAGCACAGGTTTAATTATTCGGGGCGGCAATTCGGATCAAAATTTAATTTTACTTGATGGCATCACTGTATATAATCCATCTCATGTGGGAGGATTTTTTTCCAACTTTATTGTGGATGCCATTAAAGAAGCGGACCTTTTAAAAGGGGGGTTCAATGCGGAATATGGCGGCCGATTGTCCGCAGTGTTGAATGTGCGGAGCCGGGAGGGAAATAGAAATAAATTTAACGGCAAAGGATCCGTGTCCCTTCTTTCGGCACAAACCACCATGGAAGGACCCATTGGAAAGGGCGCATGGCTCATGTCAGGCAGAAGGACATATTTTGATCAAGTTTTTAAAGGAACCAGTTTTGATTTCCCCTATTATTTTTATGATTTGCAGGGACATATTTTTCAGGATGTGGGGAAAAATGATCGGATTTCTATGTCGTTTTATACGGGGAAAGATGATTTATTCTGGGATGAGATAATGCTGAAAGGTGTATGGGGGAATCGCACCATCAGTATGAATTACCGCAAATTTTTTAATACAAAGTTGGTTTCAAACTGGTTGTTGGCAAAAAGTCGATTCGATATATTTTTTGGACTCGGGGGTGATTCGGGCATTAATGAGGAAGATTATATTGATGATTTAACCTTTCGCTCTGATTGGACATGGTTTGCGTCCCAGGATGCCCAAGTCCGGTTTGGAATAGAAATAAAGGATTTGGATTTTGTATATAGTAGCAGTTTTTTGGATAGTGTCATTTTTGATACCCGGTCTCACCCGATTGAAGCAGCGGCCTATATAAAAACAAAATATTGGCTTTCAAAAAAGCTAATGATTGAACCAGGATTTAGAGTGAATTATTATGACAAGGCCGCCGAAAACTGGTTTATGGATCCTCGGCTTGGGATGAAATATTTATTGACCAATGATCGTTATATAAATTTTTCAACCGGCATATATCATCAATTTATGGAAACGATCCAAGATGATTTTAATCCTAAAATTTTAGATGCTTGGTTTGCCATTGATTCCTCGGTGGATCCTGCATCTGCCATTCAGGTTGTTTTAGGTTATGAAGAATATTTCGGCTCTTCCTATCATGTGCAGATTGAGACCTATTATAAAGATATGAAAAATCTCCTGACATTTGTGGATACTCGGTCTACGGTTGACGAAATGATTCCAGATGAAACATTGGATGATTTGGTGGATGTGGGAGACGGTCATGCCTATGGATTCGAATTGTTTCTTGAAAAACGATTGGGGCGATTAAACGGCTGGGCATCATATGCATGGTCACTCTCACGCAAAAAATTCCATGGAGAAGAATATTATACCAACTGGGATCGGAGACACGTATTTAATATTATCGGTAATTACAGATTAAATAAAAAATGGGATATTAACGGTAAGTGGACCTATCAAACTGGCCAGCCCTATACGCCCATTTTAGGGTATTATATTGAGAAAGTACCTGACGCGTCCAATCAGATCTATCGAACCATTCCCGGCACAAGGAATGGTGGCCGCTATCCTCTGTACCATCGGTTGGATTTGGGTGCTGTATGGCATACAAGTGTGAAAGGAAAAAAGATGGATTTGTTTATTCAAATCGTTAATTCCTATTGGCATAAAAATGTATTCCGGTATGCATACCAGTTTGGCAGCACTCAAAATGGGATGGATGATGATGGGGATAAAGAAATAGATGAAGCGGATGAAGGCCGACCCCAGCGTTTGGTGATAAACGGATTACCCATTATCCCTAGTATTGGAGTGAGTTTTGACTTTTAACCGAATTATTTTCATTGGGATGACATTTGGTATTTTATTATCATCCTGTGAACCGGTGGATGATGCGGATAAATATGAAGAAAAAGTGGTGGTTTTTGGAAATCTGAAAGCCAATGAATGGATGATGGATACCATCTATGTTTCACGATCGTATGATATTAATCAAGCCCATGAGGCGGAAGCCAACTGGATTACGGATGCGGTAGTATCTATCGGGACAGGATCACGAGTATATCCTTTTCAGTCTGATCCAAACCATTCTGGGAGATACATTGTAGGACATAGAGCAGGCCAGATTCAACCAAACGAAACATTTGAATTATCGGTTGAATGGAATGGTCAAGAGTTGAGGTCTCAAACTATCATTCCTGACAGTCTGCATATTCAATCGGTTAAAACTACCAATTACCAATGTGAGGGTAAACAAATAATCATCGATCCGATTAACCTTTTTCTCAATGAAAATACCCAACAGGAAATCTCTATTGCAATGAAAACCAAAGACTTTTCTATCCTAAAAATGGATACAGTGACCTATAAAGAGGGAAGTTGTTACACAACCAGTTTTGCTTCTATACCCATGTTCGTGGTTGATTGGAAGGCGGACAGTGATCCTGGTATGATCAGGCTTATTAGTAATGCAATGGATGCGACGCCTGCAAATGCGATTGTAGATACATCCCTTTCTGCCCATATATTTAAAGGACATATGATGGTAAATGATGATGGAGAATATTATTGGGCTAACCCAATTGTATGGCATTTGAGTCAGCACTATTTAGACTTTGGATGGCTGTCATTTAACTATTATGGTCCCCACCTGATAGAAATTCAAGTCGCGGATGAATCGTTTCGAAAATATTTCAAGGGCTTTCCAATGGGTCCGCCTCAAAACCAATATGTTTTACCGGAAAGTAATATTGAAGGGGGCTATGGATTATTTTCATCAACACACTCTATTTATTTTGTTATCTATGTCAAAAAGGATGATCAATGAAAAAGCAGATTTTTATTCTATGTCTAATTCTGATTGGATGTGGAAAAAATGATTCGAAAAACCAAAAGGGGTACCAAACTGAGAATGTCATTTTAATTACATTAGATGGTGTACGTTGGGAAGATTTGTTTTATGGCGCCGATGAAAATATTGTACTTGATACCTTGTTCGTAAAAGATGTTGAAGCAACTTCTGCTAAATATTGGTCTGAGGACTATCGTGAAAGACGAAAATTAGTTTTCCCCTTTTTTTGGAACACGATTGGAGAACAGGGTCAAATCTATGGGAATAAAGAACAAGGGAGCGTCATGCGATTGACCAACCCATATTGGTTTTCCTACCCAGGATATAATGAATTGTTAGTTGGCTTTAATGACGATAGTGTGAATAGTAATGAAAAAGAATGGAATCCAAATATCAATTTGCTTGAATTTTTGGATCAGCAGGAAGGCTTTGAGGATCGTGTGGCCGCATTTGCTTCTTGGGATGTGTTTGACTGGATTATCAATACGGAAAGAAATGATTTTACTATTAATTCTGGCGGGTACCCATTTTATGATGAAAAGCTTACTCCAAAACAGCAGTGGCTCAACACATTTATTGAAGATGTTCCCTCTCCATGGTATGGCAGTGCTGTACGTTGGGACGCGTTTACGTTTGAATATGCTTTTGAATATTTAAAACTGAATAAACCTCGATTCTTATATATTTCTTTTGATGAAACGGATGAGTTTGCACATCAAAGAGAATATGACAAATATTTAAATACAGCCAACCGGTCCGATGGTTATATAAAAGCGATTTGGGATTGGACACAATCCAATGAAATGTATCGGGGTAAAACAACTATGATGATAACAACTGACCATGGTCGTGGAAGTTATGAACATGGTGCCTGGGGTTCACATGGCGATGGTGTGCCGGGGGCTGAATTTCTATGGACAGCCATTATTGGTCCGGATACGCCTGCAATTGGTGAAATGACCAATACTGATACGATCGCTACCAGTCAATTGGCCACAACATTAGGCTATCTACTCGGCTATGATTTTATCAGTAACCAGCCCGTTGGTCATGTAGTTGATCCAATGGTTGGTTTGATAAAATAGACTATTTTATGGGGTACCTACCCCGTGAACCCATACCAATTGTCCACCTAAATAGGCGGTAAAAGAAACGGCACAAACCAGTAAGGCCAGAAATGCAAAGGCCAATATATCCACACGGCGATCTTCCATATTTTTAAAAAATAAGGTTATCCATATAATGAAAAGTGTGATGGATCCCCAAACAACAATATTTCCCATAAACTCATGGCGGTTCATGATTTCAATAATTTCAGTCGAATAACCTATTTGACCAGCGCGAATCATTTCCCGTTCCCCAGCAATAGATGTGGCAATAGAAATGACGGCAGACATGCCTAATAACCACAAGCCGATAATTCGGCACATCCAGTGCGGTCGCCATAGTTGAATCGCATGGAGAATAAGTGCCCCATACAAAAATGCAATGGGAAAGTGCACCAGTGCTGGATGAAGGGGGAAATTCATGGAAAAAATTAGCGAACATTAACTGTTTAAAGTTATATTTCTTTTCGGTTCCATTGGAAAATACCAATGGTTACACCATAAGGAGGTTGCCATAAAAAAA
>CATMGX010000086.1:0-5713 GCA_950067765.1 uncultured Fidelibacterota bacterium | reverse complement strand
TGAAAATACTCCAAAAGAAAATCGGTATTTAACTTTTAATGAATTGGGAGAAATTCACTACACCAACACCAGGCAGTACAAATAAATAAAAAAAGAAATGAAAACCATAAAATATATCCTTCTATTATTTTTTATTATAGCCGTTAACGCACAAGAAATGTCAACCATCAGTGGGTTTGTGCGTGATGATGCAACAGGTGAGCCCATATCTTACGCTAATGTATTCCTTTCAGAAACATCAATAGGGGCGGCTTCTAATGTGGACGGATATTTTGTTATCACCAATGTACCGCCCGGGAGTTATCAACTTCTCGCTTCTATGATTGGATTTGAAATTCATAAAGAAGATGTAAATATTGCGGAAAATGAAGATATTCGTATCAATATTCGTTTACGCCAGGCCGTTTTAAAAGGTGCGGAAGTCACGGTGACAGCAGAGCGGCAGAAATTTGAACAGTCAATCGAAAGCAGTCAAATTTCTTTAGACTTAAGAGAGATTAACATGGTGCCTGGTTTCATTGAGGCGGATGTATTTCGTGCCCTGCAAATGTTGCCTGGTGTGCAGTCGGGGAATGATTTTTCAAGTGCGCTCTATGTCCGTGGAAGTACACCAGACCAAAACTTAATTATGCTGGATGGAATCACAGTCTATAATCCCTATCACTTCGGGGGTATTTTTTCAACCTTTAATACGGACGCAATAAAGGAAGCCGATTTTCATGCCGGAGGATTTCCAGCGCGATACGGCGGCCGTATGGGAGCTATTTTAAATGTGATCAACCGTGAAGGAAATACGGAAAAAATAACAGGTTCGGGTAATATTTCATTGATTTCCAGTAAAGGACTCATTGAGGGCCCTATACCCGAACGGAATGGAATAAAGGGCTCATGGCTCTTGTCCGGCCGGCGAACCTATTTTGATAAAATTATTGATCTTCTTAGTAAAGGCAGAGCAGAATTTCCCTATCATTTTTACGATTATCAGATCAAAACTAATATTGACTTTGGGCCAGATCATCGCCTGACCTATAGCCGATTCTATGGCGATGACATATTGCGTTTTTCAACTTCGGATCGGACCAGTGATATTGATGGCGGTACAACCGAATCTGAGTTTGGCGTTGATTGGCCATGGGGCAATCACACTAATGGACTAACCTGGCGCTGGATTGTTTCGCCTAACATCGTAGCTAAAACATTTTTAGCCAGCAGTCGCTATCGGTACGATTTTGATTTTTATTTTGATAATAAAGAAACCTATATAGATAATGATTCAACGATCCATAATGATTTTGCATTTGATATAGTCTATAAAGATATTATCAAGGACCGTACTTTAGAAACGGAGATCATTTGGAAAGCAAATGACAAGCATACGATTACTGGAGGATTTCAGCGTAAAGATATCAACTTCAATCTTTCTAACGAATATATAATAACAACACTGGATACAACATTTACTTCAAAACCACTGGATATGAAAAACAGGACACGGGAATTAGCTGCATATGTGCAGGACAAATGGGATGTTACGGATAAGATAAAATTGCAAGGAGGACTTCGATTAGCCCATTATAACCTTCATGATAAGGTATATGTAGAACCTCGGATTGGAATGAAATACAATATTTCTAGTGATATGTCTTTTAAAATGAATTGGGGTCGCTATCACCAATTTCTCATCACCGCAAATGATCCAGATGAGAACTTTCGTTTGATCGATCTTTGGATGGGTTTACCGGAAGACAAACCCGCTAGTGTTTCTGATCATGCCATTTTAGGGTTTGAATATTTCTCTCCTAAAAATATTCTTTATCGAGTTGAAACATATTATAAAGATTTTAATCATTTGCTTTCCTTAAAGCAGGGGGATGTATACGCAGAAAATGAAGGAGAGGTCCAGTCCACACCATTTAATGAATTTTGGGATACGGATGCTTATGCCTATGGGTTGGAGCTATTGGTTAAAAAAACCTCTGGAAAGTTTAAGGGATGGGTAGGATATACATTGGCAAAAACATTTTATTATACACCGCCCAATGGGTGGTATGCTCCAAACCATGACCGGGTCCATACTCTCAATGTGGTGACAACTGTTGATCTACCTAATTGGGTCTCTGATAATCTTGAGATGAATGCTGCCATCACTGGATCAAGCGGGAATCCTTATACACCTATTATTGGTAGGGCCAATGACTGGGAACAAGAGATAAGAGGTGGTCGTGCTAATTATCCCGGTGCGCCATCTGAAATGAATTGGTTTTCATCCAATAAATACCTGGTTGATAAAAAAAATAGTGACCGATATCCTTCTTATTTCCGTTTAGATATAGGCATTACCCGAAAAAATAGGCGATTATTTAAATGGAGATACGATTCCTATATTCAGATTATCAATGTCACCAACCATGAAAATGCTTTATCGTATTTGCATCGAACAAGAACAGATCAAAGTACAGGAAATAGGGGCGTCGTTGAGCGAGCTCCGCTAAATATGTTTCCATTCATGATATTCACGGGAATGCAATTTGACTTTTAAAAAACACATTCAATCAATCTTTGTTGCATTTATTATATTTTTCAACGGTTGTGCAGAGGGAGAGTGGGAACTATTAGAAGTGGATTACGAACCAGTCCTTAATGTGTTTGGCCTGATTTCTTTAGATCCCGAAGTAGACAGTTTTGTCCGTGTATACAGAACAACTACTCTTTCAGAAGAATCAGAAATCTTTGTTCGTGTTGATACATTAGTTTTTGGTGACGGGTCAGTTTATCTTGACTCGATTTATGAACCAGCAGGTGTAATAAAAAATGCACAGGTTTCAATTAAAGCCAATGGGACTTCGATTCCATTTAATTTCGTACCTAAACAATATTCTTGGGAATGGAATCAAAAAAATATCTATCTCGATACACTTGGGACGTTCACGCCAAAGCCTGGGACCACTTATTTATTGGATGTAACTGTACCGGGTTATGATTCGGTTAAGGGAGAATTATTAACTCCTGAAATTCCCGTGCTTATTGATTCGCTTATCCAAGATACGATTTCAATAAAACGTTCCTATAATATTGTTTGGCAGCAACTCAATGGGGGTAAGGGATACCTTTCAGGGCGATTGAGAGGTTGGAAAAGAGCCTTTGAATGCGATCCAGATTTTGATAGGGTGGTTGATCTTCAAAAGGGTACCTATACTGTTCCTGTGAGAATATGTGGTGAGCGGTATGGGGAACCCGCTGAACCTGAGCTTTTTACTATTCGATTGATGACAATGGATGAAAATTATTACGAATATTTTATAAAAGGTGAAGAAGGCGGGTATAATAATTTTCTATTGGGTAGCGGTACTACGGTAGGACAATCGGTTGGCATTGAAGGTGCACTAGGAGTCTTTGGGGCTGTTGCTTCTAGCAAGGTTCAACGTGTGATAATACAGCAATAAATAAATGAAAATTAATAAATTGAAATTAATGTCTGCGGTATCTGGAATATTTATTCTTTTCAATTCTTGCAGTGAAGATGATGGCGCAGCCGAAATATTTGAAGAAATAAATGCTACACTACCGAGCAGTATTGTGTTAAAAAATAAATATTGATCAATATTTTAACTAATAGCTGGCTTGTTGCATCTAATAGAGCAAATGAAACATTCAAAAATAACAAAAAAGGGAACAAGAAGATGAAAAAAATAATCTTACCCATTTCAACATTTTTATTTTTGGCCATTGGATGTGATAATCCATTGCTGGATAATGCTGTTGATTTGGATAGTCATGAACTTCAAGACTTTTCGTCTGAATTGGCTTCAGACTTAGGTCTCAGCAAGTCATCCACAAAAAGTTTAAACGATGTTCTAAATCGCCATGGACGCGGGGGGAAACATCGTGAACCAGGCTTCTTATGGAAAATCGCTGGCGAACTGGCTGTTACGTTAACCGATGAAGAAAAAGCGCGTCTTTTTGAAAAGATGGATGAAAAAGATATTCCACTTTTTGGTGGCTCTAAAGGTAAAAAAGGTCACGCTGGTAAAGGTCGGAAGGGCGGGGATAATTTTGGAGGCATCTATAAAGTATTAACGGATGACCAAAAAGTAACCTTTAAAGCTATTGTGACTGCCTATAAAGAAAGATTCAAAGCAATTCATGAACAGGTGAAAGATGGCTCTCTTTCTAAAGAAGATGCCCGATCACAAATGGATGCTTTAAAAGAGGCAATGCAAGCAGAAGTTGATGCCTTGCTTACAGAAGAACAAAAAGCGCAGATCGACCAAAATAAAGCTGATCGAGAAACCGAACGCCAGGCTTATAAAGATTCATCTAAAGCAGTCATGGTTGATGTTTTAGATATGACAGCTGAACAGGTTACAGCTTTTGGTGAAGCAAATAAAGAAGCCCGAGACGCTGCAATGGCACTGTTCGAACAGGCCCAAAACGGAGACATTGATAAAGATACTTTGAGAGAAGGTCTGAAAAATATCTTTGAGACAAAGAATGAAAAAATGGACGCTCTCTTTAATGATGACCAACTTGAAATCATTAAAATCCATAAAGCCCTTGAATTACGAATGAAAAAACATCGTGGTCAAAAGGGGAAAAAAGGCGGCGGTCGCAAGGGTCGTAAAGGTAATGGCGGAAACCGAGGAAATAATAAATAAAACTGCTCTCCAAACAGTAAAAAAAGAAAATGGGCTGCTCCAAATTTATATTTGGAGGGCCCTTTATCTTTCATTTTTTAAATTATACTAATATTGAGTGTCTAAGCCCTAAATTGATACCGAACTTTAGCTGAGAAGGATAAGATTATGAAAAAACTGTCTATATTATTAACCATTGCAATATTTGCGACCATCGGTTGTGATAAGTTAATGAAGGATGAAACAATCCTTGTTGACGATCCTGAACTGCAGGCATTCTCTGAAGGATTAAATACGGATGTGGGGCTCAGTAAGAAAAGTATTAATGCCCTGAATGACGCGTTAAATCGCCACGGAAAAGATGGTAAACATCGTCGTGATCCTGCCTTCCTATGGAAAGTTTCTGCAGAAATGCAGGGTAAACTTTCTAATGAAGAAAAAGAAAGACTTTTCGGATGGATGGATGACAATAACGTACCCTATTTATATGGGGGTGGCATGGATGCCAAAGCACGTAGAGGCCCAGGCGGTGATAGAGGTGGTATGGATCTTCGGGCGGTTTTCGCTGTCTTAGACGAGGCACAGAGAGAGTCTCTTAAATCCATTATGGACTCTTATAAAAGCCAGATGGAAGAAGTAATGAAAAAGGCGAAAGATGGCACTATAGATAGAGAAGCAGCGAAAGCTGAATTAGAGGCACTGGAAGCAACCATGCGAGCAGAAATTGAAGCTCTCCTGACGGATGAACAAAGACAAAAACTCGAAGACATGCAGGCAGGCATGAAGCAGAAAATGGAAGAAATGAGACAGGCTGCTCACGATGCCATGGTTAGTGCCTTAGAAATGACACCAGATCAGGAATCTGGATTAGAAACCATTAATAATGAATCAGCACAAGCTCAAAAAGCTTTGATGGATAAAGCAAAAGCCGAAGAGATGGGAAAAGAAGATCTACATGAAGCGATTAAACAACTGATCATTGATCGAAATAGTAAAATAGAAGCACTATTAAGCGATAAACAAATTGAGATCATAAAGATATACACAGCGTTAGGTATGCAGTATTCCAAACATTGCGG
>CATMGX010000085.1:0-5727 GCA_950067765.1 uncultured Fidelibacterota bacterium | reverse complement strand
TGATGATTTGGTAGCAGTGAGTCGATTGACACTGGCTGTGATTGATAAAAAGTGAACCACGGAGACACAGAGAAATAAAATGAACTTACAATCACTTTGGTCCAGCGCCATGGCTATGAATGGGTCGGTGGCGGTTTGGCGGTGTCCGCGAGATGAAAAAGCCTATTTTCTTGCAGATTATTCTGAATTTCCAGCGAAAGGACGCATCGATCTTCAAAATACAGAATCTGGTTTTATCGTAAGTCCATTTATGAATCCGGAAGGGAATGAAACGTTATTTTTAAAAGCTGATATTTTTGTTACCACTGATGAAAACGGAAATTGGGATGTGGAAAAGGGTGAACCACGGAGACTAGGTGACTCAGAGAAGAAAGATGAAAAAATATCTTATCATTTGAATAACCGTCCAGACACGGAAATATCCGGTGAAAAATCTCACTTCATCCAGATGGTGGAAGATGGTATTTCAGCCATTGAAGAAGGTGAATTTGATAAGGTGGTTTCTGCCCGGACTTATGATGAACCTTTGCCGGAAAATTTTGATGTTATTGATCAATTCAATCGAATGGAAAATGCCTATCCTGATGCATTTGTAAGTTTGGTTTCCATACCCAATCGTGGGACCTGGATGGGGGCGACACCTGAACTATTAACTGAGTCATCAACCGATCATTTTCGAACAGTCTCTGTAGCGGGGACTCAATCATTCCCATTGGACAAAGATTTGTCAGAAGCGGCATGGAATCAGAAAGAGATTGAAGAACAGGCCATGGTGAGTAGATACATAATTGAACAATTCAAGACTATTCGATTACGGGAATTTAAAGAAACGGGTCCACGATCCGTTCGTGCTGGGAATATGATTCATTTGAAAACGGAATATGCTGTGGATTTGGATAATGTGCATTTCCCGGAATTGGGGACAGTGATGCTCAATTTACTTCACCCGACTTCGGCTGTTTGTGGAATGCCAAAACTTTCTGCTTTGCGGTTCATTGCTGCCAACGAATATTTGAATCGTGAATTTTATAGTGGCTATTTAGGTCCAGTGAATATGGATGGCGTTTCACGGCTTTATGTAAATCTTCGATGTATGCAAATTTTAAGAACACGAGCTGTGCTTTATGCGGGCGCTGGGATTACACATGATTCAGTTCCTGAAAAGGAATGGGAAGAAACAGCATTGAAATGCCAGACGTTGTTGGATGTGATGAACGGGGGGACTTTACCACAGAGACACAGAGACACGGAGAAAAATTGAAGACGGATATTTCTTTGGTTTTACAAAACACCCAACATATTTATGATTTAGTTGGGCTTTGCGCTGAATTTGGTGTGGAAAAAGCAGTGGTTTGTCCCGGATCTCGTTGCGCACCTTTGCTTATTGGATTTGGAAAACATCCGAATATTGAAACGATTTCTGTGACAGATGAACGATCGGCTGGATTTATGGCGCTTGGACTTGCCCAGCAATCGGGTAACCCTGTTGTTTTGGTTTGCACATCCGGAACGGCTGCACAGAATTTTGCTCCGGCTATAACAGAAGCATTTTACCAACATGTTCCACTCATAGTCTTAACAGCGGATCGTCCACCGGAATGGATAGATCAATGGGATGGCCAAACGATTCATCAAGAAAAATTATATGAACCCCATGTGAAAGGGAGTTTTATTTATGATGAAGAAAATTTGGATGTTGGGGGAAGTGCGCTGGGATTGGCGTTGGAAGCTGCGATGGGACCGGTGCATTTGAATATTCCCATTGAAGAGCCGTTTTATCCGGAATCATTAGAAGAAGTTCAGATAGCCACAAAAGGCACAAGATTCACAAAAGAAAAAATATCTAAAATTGGGAAAACGGTTTTGGATGAGTTCGAATCATTATTGAATGATTCTGAAAAAGTGATGATTTTGGGGGGGCAGATGGCGCCCAATGAAGAATTGGTTGATATACTCAATCAATTCGATGTGAATGTTGTTGGTGATGTGATATCCAATCTTCATGGTGTGGAAAATGTAATTAAATCTTCTGGTTTAATTTTTAATACCAAGGATGATTTGTTAGCACCAGATTTTCTCATCACATTTGGACGATCTATTATTTCCAAAAACTTGAAACTCTATTTACGGAAATATAAACCAAAAACTCATTGGCACATTGGCGAAGGAATGGTTGGGGATCCGTTTCAATCATTAACCAAAACATTGGCCACTACACCAATAACATTTTTCACAGAATGGGTAAAAATAATAGCCACAAAAGGCACAAAAATATTAAACGAGAAGAGTGATTATTTGACTCTATTTTTAAATGAACAGAAAAGTGTAATTAAAAAGTTCAACTCTGAATTAGAAGAATTAAGTTTTAATTATTTTTCTGCGGTTCGAAAAGTGATTCAACTATTACCAGAACAAAGTGTGCTTCATTTGGGGAATAGCATGCCCATTCGGATTGCCAATTTTATTGGCGTAAATGATCCAACTATTGATATTTGGTGTAATCGTGGAACATCTGGAATCGATGGCGTAGTTAGCACCGCAGTTGGACACGCCTTGGCAGAACCGAATCGGAAACACACATTGATTATTGGTGATCTTTCATTTTTCTATGATCGAAATGGATTGTGGCTGAATCACGAATTTCCAACCAACTTACAAATCGTTATTTTGAATGATTCCGGTGGTGGAATTTTTAATATGATCCCCGGTCCGTCGAAGCAAAATGGACTTACATATCTTTTTACTACGCCCCATAAACACACGGCAGAACTTACAGCGCAAGAATTCAATATGGATTACCGGTCAGCGACATCATTAGAAGAAATAAGCGAATGGTCATCGTGCATCCTGGAAATATTTACAGACATGAAAATAAACACAGAAACATTTAAAGAAATAGCCACAAAAGGCACAGAAGACACAAAATTAAATTAAAGGAATAGCCATAAACCATAAAGTGCTTTTGTGCGTTTTGTGCTTCATATGTCAAAAAACAGGAGAATATTATGAATTGGAAACAGAATTGGGAAACCATTAGAGAATATAATGAAATCAAATTTGATTTCTTTGAAGGGATTGCCAAAATCAGCATCAATCGGCCGGAAAAGCATAATGCATTCACCCCGCGGACGGTGAAAGAAATGATTGATGCCATGAACATTTGCCGGGATGATGTCAATATTGATGTGATCATTTTTACCGGTGAAGGGGGCAAAGCGTTTTGTAGTGGTGGAGATCAGAGCGTTCGGGGTCATGGCGGGTATGTGGGCAAGGATGAAGTTCCGCGCCTAAATGTGTTAGATCTGCAAAAGCAAATTCGATCTATCCCAAAAGTGGTGATTGCAGCAGTGGCGGGGTGGTCCATAGGTGGCGGTCATGTGCTTCATGTAGTATGCGATTTAACTATTGCGGCCGACAATGCCATGTTTGGCCAAACCGGTCCGAAAGTTGGGTCTTTTGATGGTGGATTTGGTGCATCTTATCTGGCACGAAGCGTGGGACAGAAAAAAGCCCGTGAAATTTGGTTTCTCTGCGACCAATATAATGCTGAGCAAGCCTTGGACATGGGATTGGTAAATACGGTGGTTCCGTTGGAAGAGTTGGAAGATACTTTTATTGCTTGGGCAAAGAAAATTCAAGAGAAATCTCCGTTAGCCATTCGAATGTTGAAATCATCCTTTAATGCTGAATTGGATGGCCAAGCGGGTATTCAAGAATTGGCTGGGAATTCGACGCTACTTTATTATTTATCCGACGAAGCGAAAGAAGGGCGGAATGCCTTTGTGGAAAAACGTAAACCGGATTTTTCGAAGTATCCAAAATTTCCTTAAATAGCCACAAAAAGCACAAAAGACACAAAAATAAATAACTAAAAAAGGTAAAGAATGGATTATAAAAATGTAAATGATCTTTGTGATATGATTAGGCAAACATCATTTGATATTCATAAATACCTACATCGCGGACATTTGGAAAAAGTCTGTGAAAATGCTCTTGTTAGTCGACTAACAAAAATGGGAAAGGATGAACACCAGTATCCGTTACAGGTTAAAGACCAAGATGGGACTGTTATTGGTGATTACATAGCAGATTTATTTATTGAAGATATTTTAATCATAAAAATTAAAGCATGCAAAACAATCGCAGATGAGCACATTGCACAAATATTGGGGTATTTAAGAGCATCAAATATTGAGCATGGTTTACTCATCAATTTTGGTTCATCTAAATTTCAAATCAAAAAATACATTCTTAACTAATTTGTGACTTTTGTGGCTAAATATAATGAATAATTGGATTAAAGCATTTCGTTTACGAACATTACCATTAGCCTTTTCCTGTATCATTATGGGAAGTGGATTAGCCTATGCTGATGGTGGATTTAATTTGACCGTTTTTGGGTTAGCGTTGGTTACAACTCTTTTTCTGCAGATACTATCCAATTTGGCAAACGATTACGGGGACTTTGTAAAAGGGACGGATAATGAAGAAAGGGTTGGGCCCGATCGAACGATGCAGTCCGGACTTATTCCCAAATCTGAAATGGTGAAAATTATGTGGGTGATTGCGTTGTTCTGCTCTGTGTTTGGTGTGTGGCTCATTTATGAAGGCACTATAGGGTTGGATTTGAAAAAAGCGGGATTATTTGCTATTCTGGGTCTTTCAGCTATGGGCGCTGCCGTTAAATATACTATGGGAAAAAACCCGTATGGGTATGTTGGATTGGGAGATATTTTTGTTTTTTTGTTTTTTGGTTTGTTGGGCGTTTTAGGCTCTTATTTTTTGCACACTCATACTTTGAATTGGGATTTACTGCTTCCCGCATCATCGATTGGTCTATTTACAACGGCTGTTCTCAATATCAACAATATGCGGGATTGTGAAGCGGATAAAAAATCCGGAAAGAACACATTGGTCGTTAAAATCGGGATTGAAAAAGCAAAAGACTACCATCGGGCACTAATCTTTGGTGGAATTTTACTGGCAATTACTTTTGTATTTCCGAGTCCCAATTATTTTCATTATATATTTGCTATCACTATCCCAATCTTTGTTGGTTTTGTTCAATCCATTCAAAAGAGAAATGATTTTGAGAATTTTGACCCATTTTTAAAAAAACAAGCCATAACCACTTTTATATTTTCAATTCTATTTGTTATTGGGATAAATTTCTAAAAGTGTTTGAGTGTTGATGTATTTGAGTGTTTCAGTAATAAATCAATGAATATTGAATGCGTGAGCACAGTAACACATGAAAACTATTTATTATGAAAGCAAGTTGGACCAAGCGGACCCTTCATTTGAAACAACCGGCAGGCACATCTCGCGGTGTAATAAAATCCAGAGATGTTTGGTTTATTACACTGACTAAAAATGGAAATAATGGCATAGGAGAATGTGCTCCATTGCTGAAATTAAGTCTGGATCACTTTGATCAAATAGAATCTAAACTTGATAAAATATGTGATAACCCAAATTCATTTTTAAATGATTTATCTCAATTAGCATATTTCCCATCCATCCGCTTTGGATTAGAAATGGCACTATTAGATTTAGAAAATGGTGGTGGCCAAAATTATTTTGGTTCTTTTGAGTCTATTAAGATTAATGGGTTAATATGGATGGGAAATTCAGGTTTTATGATGAGTCAAGTCCAACAGAAATTGGATGATGGGTGGAAGTGCATCAAAATGAAGATAGGTGCTTTAGGGTTTGAAAAGGAATGCC
>CATMGX010000084.1:0-5730 GCA_950067765.1 uncultured Fidelibacterota bacterium | reverse complement strand
TTAAAAGTGGAAAGGATCTCTACATTATAAGGGTCTGACACATCCAAAATCACAAATCCGTTCTTGCGATTAGAAGCGCCTTCACGGGTAATTACGCCCACACGACCATCTTCTGATATCTTAACATCATTGACTGTACGGGCATCAACCGTTACCGTATCAATGATTAACATACTATCTGGATTGGTAACATCCCAAAAATATGCTTCACCATTAGATCCCCAAGTTCCAGTCACAGCAAAATCTTTTCCTTCATGTTTTCCAACACCAGCCCACACCCATAAATCACCTGTCAGCACATCCGATATGAGGCCGTGGCCAACCAATTTTACATTTTGCTTGACATCCCGGGGGACAACCCTGACCGTTTTCTGATCCGAATATCCTCCAGAAAAAGCAGTAACTGTATATATACCCGCTGTTTCAGCCACAAAACGACCATCTTCAGTCACAAGCCCGGCAGCAGGCAGACCAAACTCACCATAATCCGCCTCACCTGAATAGGTAAAACTCACAGGAGCATCTTCAATTGAACGACCTGATCGGTTCAAGGCCTGGGCATCAAAGTGCAGTACATCACCGGTACGAATCTCATCCTTTTCAGCAGATAGGGTGACACTGCGTACTGGATTTTTAACAACCCGGACATTGAACTGTTCGGTGATTCCTTCTGCTGTAGCAGATACGGTGACGCGGCCTGTCCGTTTTGTTTCCAGATTACCAAAGATATCAAAATCTGCAACTGCAGTATTGCTGGATTTGAGCTTAACATCCGCATTCTCTCGTGTAAGCCCTGCTTCGTCGATCACTTCCACTGAAAAAGATGTGGATGTTTCTGTATATAGTTTGCTTGGCGTTTGGTTAAATACAATATGATCAATTGGGGGGAAGGGGACATTGACTACAAGCTTATCCCGAACGCGATCATCGCGCTTAACCGTAATGCTTTGAACGCTGAGTCTCAAACGTCCGGGCTTATGGGCCTTAACGGTTACCGTTGCAATACCCGTAGAATCGCTCGTTCTGGGGGATACGGATAAAGCACGTCTCTGTCCAAATACATAAAATGAATTTTGGGAAAGATCTCCATCTTCATTGAGAAGTTTAATCGTGAGTTCTTTCGTCTCACCAACATGTAGTTCTATGGAATCCACCTCAAACTCAAATTGAAGTTTTTCTATATTCTCATTCTGTCCGAAAACAATCGAAAACAGAAAGATCTGTAAAATAAAAAGTGTGTGTTTCATGATGTTAACATCCTCCTCTATAAAATCCTCAGTGGTAAAGCCGGCCAAATATACGTACAATCCCCATAAATTTGTTGATCTAATAGGAAGAATAATTTGATGATTAAAAGTGGTTTAAAATGTGCTTTTATCAATAATAAATTCATTTAATCTCCGTGGAATTTTTCCCATAAATCTGAGTATTCTGAAAACTTTTGAATGTTTTCATCTATAATAATTCCTGGTAACTGGCGTTTTGTCCACACGTGATATTTAACGATGAAATCTTCCGGTTTTTCCATCAGCATTGTACTAATATCTATTGTATCGGTATCGTTTTTATTCTCATAGGAAATAGCAGAGCCGCAATCCTTACAAAATGTTCGTACCTTGATTCCATCAGCATATTGAATTGAACCGGGATTCCCACTTTTAATAATATAATTATCTTTCTCCACCACTACAAAAATCATGAAGGGTGCACCGCTGGCTTTTCTACAATCCAAACAATGGCAAGCAGCCACGGTTCCACCTGTATCTTTTATTTCAAATTGGATATTGCCGCAGAAACAACTTCCTTTATGTTTATTCTTTTTCATTTGTTTACTTTCTTAATCGCGCTTTCAAAAAACGGGAGTCGGGAATCTCCGTATCAAACTCAATTTCTTCTATAATCCACTCTGTCCCTTTACTGTTTCGTTTCAGTTCGTCCTTAAAAATAAATCGGGAAGGAAACCAGCGCCCCTGCACTTTTTTAATGCCATCCATGGTTGCTGTTTTTAGGAGTTTTCCGCTTTTGGCGTAGAGTTCTTCCTTCATGGGCAGAAGATATTCTTTATCAATCCACGCCCGTCGTTTTGGGTAAGATAATCCTTTTTGTTTTGCATCCATGACAACAATCCAATAGTCTCGTCCGTTGATATTAATCGATCCTTCTAAAGTTGTCGTATAGCGATCTGCCAGCGGTTGATCTTCCATCATATCATTATAAGACATATCCGATCCCATAACCGATTGCCGGAGCATATGCCCGGAAATTTGAATCACCCGATCTGTTTGAGGAGAATAGGTCCAGAGTTTGTCGCCTACTTTAAGCATTTTGGTTCCCGCTTCTCTTGGAGGAGATAAGTATTCTGTAAATGCCAAGTCTGTCCCTACAACCCAATTCCGAGATTTAATCGTTCGGGTCGCACGCCGCCCATGAACCACCATTTTACTCGTGAGCACACGGCTTTTTGCATTCAGATTATTATCCATGGCTTTGATGATTTCTTCAACGGTCATATCGTTTTGCCCGAGGACCGAAGAAATCAATAATATTAAAATAATGTGTCTCATTTTATTTTCATAAAACTCTGTGTACTCTGTGACTAAAAATTTTCATGTTTCAAGTTCTTTAAATAGTTGTGCCATTTCTCTTTTATAAATTGCTCGTCCCGCCAGCATGGTACCAAACACCGTTGCTAAAATACCGGGAATAATTCCAATATAATATAGGTCGGGGGTGACTTTCGTATAGAACACACTTGACATAATCAACGTCGATGTATTCAAATTCTCAAATGCTGCAGAATAATCAATGCCCACTTCCTGCACGTAATATGTTAAGGGTAAACCGATGAGCGTCCCGAAGATCGTGCCAATCGTACCAATAATGACAGATTCCAAAATTAGAGACCGATATACTTGTCCTTTCGTTTCGCCCATGGCAAGACGAATTCCCATTTCACCGTATCGCCGAAGCCCGCTCATGATACCCATATTCCACAGAACAATCATGGCAATGAGAAGAAATATCCCGAGAATAATAAAAACAGAAATATCCACCAAATCAATCATTGTTCCCATTTGATTGGCATCTCGAAGTGCGATCATACTGGAACGGAAAATATCAGTTGTGTCCGAATGGGAAGCATTGAATTGGTCTCGAATTTTGATGGACGATTTATCGTCGTAATATAAATCGTGTTTGAAGCCGAGAATTTCTGATGCGGAATCGTCCATATCTAAGGCCATGCGAGCCCCGTCAATATCCACCAACATCATTTGTTTATCCAAGGGGCCCATGCCAAGATTGAACGTACCCACCACCGTAAAATTAAATGTGGTAAATGCATTATTCATGGTGGTACCTATGTAGGTCACCTGGTCACCAAGAGAAAGTCCAAGCTTTTCAGCTAATTTTGTCCCCACCAATGCGTCATCAACATTTTGAATCATGCGTCCCGAAACGATGCGTTTTTCCAATTCCCATAATTCATATTGACGGGAATCCTGGGATAAAAAATCAACACCATACGCCATGACAGGCCCTTGAGATTTTGTTTCCCCCTGATCATCGGGAAGGTCTAATAATCCGGCGAAAGATATTTTGGGTGACCAAAAATAATCTGAATACATTAAACTCAATGTGTCGGTTATTTCACTTACATTCATAAGTGCAAGATCGTTGGGCAATAATTGACTTTCTTCCTGATAGGCGTGGGTCATGATCTTTACATGCCCCGATGAAATCACAGCCGTATCTTTGAACATTCCATTCATAGTCCCAACGAGAAAACCTCGATTAAAAATCACCAATGCCACAATGAGAGAGACAACAATAATGGGGAATAGGCTACGAGAACGATCTCGAAGAATGCCTTTTAAAACGAATTTCAGCATTAGGTTACTTTGCCTCGAAGTGCATCGGTAGGCTTCATTTTTGCAATACGGCGCGATGGCATATAACTCAAAACCAAAACAACGAATGAAATAAATAATGTTGTGGAAATGAAAAGCCCCATGGTGTATACAGGGATGAGCTTCTTTGCCATAATGAGTCCCATTTCATTATAATCAATGGGCAGTGGAATTCCATACAGCGCGAAATAAATGAAAACAGGGCCACCCAAAACCAATACCATAATTAAAGAAAAAAAGGCGTTCATTCCTCCTTCCAATGTAAATAGACCCACAACACGAGATCGCGTCATGCCCATTGCCATAAGTGTGCCGATCTCTTTCCGTCTTCGAAAAATGGACAATATTTGTGAATTAAAAATACCCATGCCCGCCAAGGATAAAAGGATCGCATACATGATTCTGGCGTTGGGTTCATCCGCTTCAATCATGGCTTCCATATCTCGCATCAAATAATCCACATCGCGATAGATCCAATTTCCCTTGCCTTGAACCTTGGAAATGTTTTTGGAGAAGGTTACATAGGTGGCTTCATTTTTCATATCAAGCATGGTTTGTGCTTGTTCAAGGGGGATCCAGATAGTGCCCATATCCACTTTAAAATTTTCCGTTTCCATAATATAAACGATTACGCCTTCGTCCGCATCATAGGTTCGGTTTGCATCCAGCCAGCGAATAGCAAAAGCATCGCCTACTTTCAATTTTGTGTAATTCGCCATTCCACTTCCAATAAGTACCGGAATCAAACCGTCGGCTTCTTTCAAGAGCGATTGGGTAGGCAGGTTGATTATGGATTGTTCTGGTTCAATCCCTTTTATCACGACCGGCATCATTCGTCCGTTGGGGTAAATGGATGCCTGACTCACCAAGATGGAAAATGCATTTTTATTGTTGATTAAATCATTGATTTCTTTAGGTGGAATTCCGTGGGCATCTTCGTAAGAAAACGGATCCAAAGGATCATATTCCGGATGCCAATAAGCACCGCCAGCCACTTCCGTGTCGATGGTCACTTGTTTGGCGTGGGATCGCATGCCGTCGTACATCCCGGAAATAAAAATAATCATAAAAAACGAAATGGCTGTTACAAACACATTGAGCCACGTCCGCATGCCTGCACCAATAAGATTTTTCATGGCAAGATTAAAAAGCATCAGTTTCCCATTCTCGGATTTTCAATTTTTTCATCTTGCACAATCTGCCCATCTTCCAAATGAATGATTCTTCGTAGATATGCCATAATTTTTTCATCGTGTGTTGCAAAGATAAATGATGTTTCCAATTCTTTGTTTAGGCGAACCATTATTTTCATAATCTGATGAGAATTTTCTGCATCCAAATTTGCAGTGGGTTCGTCGGCTAAAATTAACGCTGGTTCGTGAACGATGGCACGGGCGATGGCCGTCCGCTGACATTCACCACCGCTCAATTGTGCGGGACGGGAATCAATTTTATCTGCTAATCCAACCCATTCCACTGCTTGATTTACTAATCGTTTCCTTTCCTGTGAATCAACTTTATTCAGAATCAACGGGAGTTCCACATTTTCAAAAACAGAATAAACTGGAAGTAAATTGTAACTCTGGAAAATGAATCCCATTTTTCTTCTTCTTAAATGAGCTCGTTCGTTGTGAGATGAAGAACCCAGTTCTATTCCAAGAACGTTTACATTTCCTTCTGTAGGTGAATCGAGTCCTCCAATTATATTTAAAAGCGTTGTTTTTCCCGAACCGGATGGACCAACTAATCCCATAAATTCGGCTTTTTCCAATTCGAGATTTACATCGCTTAATGCGGTAAAATAATCACCACCCACGGGAAA
>CATMGX010000083.1:0-5827 GCA_950067765.1 uncultured Fidelibacterota bacterium | reverse complement strand
GATCGTGCTAAAGATCTGGACATTTCAGAAAGAGATTTGAAAGCAGACAGTATAATATTGTGCAGTTTTGGAGATGCCAGCGCCAACCATGCTACAGCATTAAGTGCGTTTAATACCGCAAGTTGGGTTAGCAATTCCGGAGGCCATATTCCCATTATTTTTATATGTGAAGATAATGGAACCGGAATTTCGGTTCCTACTGATGATCATTGGATCGAGCAAAATTTTTCTAATCGTCCCGGATTGCATTATATACAAACGGATGGACTCCATCTCATTGATCTTATCATCAAATCCCGACGGGTAGAGCACGATTGTCGGATTGATCGGTCGCCCATTTTTCTTCATATGAAAACGGTGCGACTCATGGGCCATGCCGGTTCTGATGTAGAAGTGGGATACCTATCGTTGGCAGATATTGAAGCTACAGAATTCAATGATCCATTGCTCCATTCAGCACGAATTTTGATAGAGAATAATTGTTTATCACCCGATGAAATAGTACGGCTTTATGAATCAATAAGATCACAAGTGAATCATGTTTTTAATGCTGCAACGCTTCGCCCCAAACTTGAGTCTGCCAAAGATGTGATGGAATCCATTACAGCGAATCAATCATCAAGAAAAACGCCGAAGCAACCTATTCAAAAAGCCCGCCAAGATCTCTTTGGGAAAGAGTTTAAACGGATGGATCAATCTCATCATATGGCAAAATTGATTAATTATACTTTATCAGATTTAATGCTTCGCTACGAAAATACTTTGGTATTTGGCCAAGATGTGGCACAAAAAGGTGGCGTGTATCATGTGACTGCTGATCTTTACAAACAATTTGGAATTCGTCGCGTATTTAATAGTCCATTGGATGAAACATCAATCATTGGATTTGGAATGGGGTTTGGTCACAATGGTTTTATCCCCATTCCAGAAATTCAATTTTTAGCTTATCTTCATAATGCCGAAGATCAATTGCGTGGCGAAGCTGCCACACTCCCTTTTTTCTCAAAAGGTCGATTTACCAATCCAATGGTTTTACGTGTGCCGGGATTGGCATATCAAAAAGGATTTGGTGGACACTTTCATAATGATAATTCATTAACCATTTTTAGAGATATTCCAGGGTTAATTCTTGCGGTACCATCCAATGGTGCAGACGCTTCAAAAATGCTTCGAACTGCTGTTCGTGAAGCATATGAAAATGGACGAATTACCGTTTTTGTAGAACCGATTGCTCTTTATATGAAAAAGGATCTTTACAAACCAAAAGATGGTAAATGGAATTTCCAATATCCAGATGTTGAAGAAGAAATACCTGTGGGGATATTCGGAGAACATGGAAAGGGAAAAGCACTTACAATTATTACTTATGGGAATGGTTTATATTTATCACTCCAAGCCCAAAAAGAAATTGAAAAGAAGGTAAAGAAAAAAATCAAGATTATTGATTTGCGCTGGTTGTCTGATATAAATGTTCAAAAATTATTGAATGCTATTGGTACATGTGAAAATGTACTTATTGTTGATGAGTGTCGAAGAACAGGATGTCATGGCGAAGGATTATTTGCTCAATTAGTGAGTCATTCTAATAAACCATTGAATATCAAACTTCATGCAGCAGAGGACAGTTTTATTTCCATCGGAGTTGCAGCGACAGCAACACTACCCAGTAAAGAATCTATCATTAAAAATGCATTGGAATTGGTGAATGGCTAAAGAACGTATCGTTGTCATTTGTCCGGGGCGGGGGACCTACACTCGAGAAACTTCAGGCTATTTGGCTGCATTTGGTGCATCGGCAAAAAGCCATATTTCTTATATGGATGAACAGCGAAAAATTGCTGAAAACTCTACCTTAACAGAATTGGATTCAATGCAATTCCGAGCCAAAATCCATATGAGTGGAGAACATGCATCACCACTCATTTACGCCTGCAGTTTGGCGGACTTTCTATCCATTGATCAAAATAAATATGAGGTTGTTGCCATCACAGGGAATTCAATGGGCTGGTATAGTGCTTTGGCATTAAGTGGCGCTTTGACTCATGAAAATACATACGTTTTAATTGATACCATGGGATCCATGATGAAAGGCGGAATCATGGGTGGACAAATTATTTATTCACTTGTGGATGATAATTGGCATATTGATGATGCTAAAAAAGCATCTGTTTTAACCGAAATTAAAAATGTAGGTGCTCATGTTTCTATTTTTCTTGGAGGATATTTGGTCATTGGTGGTGAACAATCAGCATTGGATATTCTCTTAAAGACGTTACCTGCAAAGGATAATTATCCTTTGCAATTACCGTTTCATGCTGCTTTTCATACACCTTTGTTAGAATCAATTTCAAGAAAAGCATTCGGATTATTGCCCCAATCTATTTTTCAAAAACCTGTAGTTCCACTGGTGGATGGACGAGGGGAAATTTGGTCACCTTTTAGCACAGAGATTGAAGGTTTGTACCAATATACATTAGGTCATCAAGTGACACATGCTTACGATTTCTCAACATCAATTACGGCAGCAATGAAGGAATTTTGTCCAGATAAATTGGTACTGCTTGGACCGGGGAATTCTTTGGGTGGCGCCATAGGTCAAATTATGATTCAAAATAATTGGCTGGATGTGGATTCAAAAAAATCATTTTCATCACGCCAAAAAAATAATCCATATCTAATTTCAATGGGAATGGAAGAACAACGGAAAATGGTATGCTAATCGGGCAACAAATAGAAATATTAGATTCAACGCTTCGGGAAGGTGAACAAACGCCAGGCGTCTCTTTTACTGTGGACCAAAAGATTGCACTGGCTAAACGATTGGATACTTTTGGAGTCGATTTTATTGAGTTAGGTCACCCAGCTGTATCTCCTGATGTTTATGAAGCGGTAGAAGCATTAAATGACCTTGATCTAAATGCAAAAAAAATGGCTCACGGCAGAGCGTTGAAGTCTGATATCAATGATGTTACAGCCATTGGCGTTGGATGGATGGGTGTCTTTTTTGGAATATCTCCATTAAGCCTAAAACATAAATTTAATGTAACAAAGTCTGAAGCTTTAATTCGCATTGAGACGGCTGTAAAATATGGAAAAGACAAAGGGCTCAAAATTCGATTCACGGCGGAAGATGCCAGTCGGACTGATTTAGACTTTCTAATTCAAGTTGGACAATTAGTTCAAAAATCAGGTTGTGATCGATTCAGTTTGGCAGATACCGTTGGATGTCTCACACCGACACAAACAAAAAAATTAGTGAGCCGAATCGTTTCAGAATTGGATATTCCTATACATGTTCATTGCCATAATGATTTTGGAATGGCTACGGCGAACGCATTGTCTGCCTTGGAAGCAGGCGCCCAATGTGTAGATGTTGCGGTGAATGGATTGGGAGAACGATGCGGCCTTCCGCCTTTAGCAGAAGTGGTGACAGCTTTAACCAATATTTATAAAATAAATGGGAATTGGGATTTAGGATTGATTCCAGAATTAACTGATATGGTTGCTTCATTTTCTAAATTGGATTCAAATGCTAATCAACCCATTATAGGAAAAAATGCATTCACCCATAAAGCGGGTCTCCATGTGAAAGCGGTGGTGAAGGAACCAAAATCTTACGAAGCTATTTCACCGGAATCACTTCATCGGAAACGTCATTTCGTAATTGATAAATTCACAGGTGCCGCAGCGCTAATAAATAAATTGGAAGGAATTGGAATTAAAGTAAGTCGTCAAAAATTAGATCCAATATTAAAAGAGATTAAACTTCATTCAGAAAAGGTGAACTGGGAAGATAAAGAACTTATTTCTCTTATTAAATCAATGGGAATAAAGGTGTAATTTTTATGTCAAACTATACAGGAAAATCATGAAAAAGTTAGGACCCGATTATTATAATATAACCGATTTATTAACTGAAGAAGAATTGCTCATTCAGCAGACGGCGTATGACTTTGTTCAAACTGAATTTATGCCTGTAATCAATGAGCATTATGAGAATGCTACATTTCCCATGGAACTCGTTCCCAAGTTGGGAGAATTGGGATTTATGGGGTCTGCATTACCGGAAGAATCCGGGGGTGCCGGTGTCAGTAATGTGGCCTATGGATTAATTCTTCATGAACTGGAAAGAGGCGATTCGGGCTTACGGTCTTTTGCCAGTGTGCAAGGTGCGTTGGTCATGTATCCAATCCACGCTTATGGCTCTGATGAACAAAAAGCGAAATGGCTTCCTGGTTTAGGTGCAGGTACAAAGATCGGTTGTTTTGGACTTACGGAACCAAACTTTGGTTCCAATCCAGGTGGCATGGCTACGCGATGTAAAAAAGATGGAGACGACTGGATCATTAACGGAAATAAAATGTGGATCACCAATGGATCTTTGGCTGATGTGGCTGTGGTGTGGGCCCGTGATAAAGAAGGTATTGTTCGTGGATTCTTATTAGAAAAAGGGTTGGAAGGATTCACATCCAGTGACATCCACGGGAAATTAAGTTTAAGAGCATCCGTAACGTCTGAACTTTCAATGGTGAATGTAAAAGTGCCCGATTCGGCACGGCTGCCCAATGTTGAAGGATTAAAAGGGCCATTGGGTTGTTTGACCCAAGCTCGTTATGGCATTTCCTGGGGAATGATTGGGTGTGCTGTGGATTGCTACAACACAGCGTTGGAATATGCCAAAGAGCGGAAACAATTCTCCAAGCCTATCGGCGGATATCAATTGACTCAAGCCAAGTTGGCGGACATGGTGACGCGAATCACCGAATCACAATTGTTGGTCTATCGCCTGGGACGACTCAAAGATGAAGGGAAAATGACCTTTCAACAGGTGTCCATGGCCAAACGAAATAATTGTGTTTTAGCCAGAGATATTGCAAGAATATCCCGTGGAATATTAGGTGCCAATGGCATTACGGAAGATTATTCTATCATGCGCCACATGGCCAATATTGAATCGGTCTATACCTACGAAGGCACACACGAAATGCATACGCTTATCATCGGCGAATCTGAAACAGGAATAGCGGCCTACGATTCGTAATTGATAAAATAGATATAACAAAAAAGCCCCGATAAATGCGAGGCTTTTTTATTTAGTTTTATCTTCAGGTTATCTAACTACCTTTTGATATTGCATCCAATGCAACTTGTAAACTCATAATCATTTAATCTCTGGATTTGATAAAGAACATCACAGCGATCACAGCCATGATTAAAGTCATCACGATATTTTGAGCAATGACTGGCTGGTTACCAACTGCGTAGTGATACCCATCTAGCGCTGCGAACGCGCCCCAAATTGGCGCTGCAACCATTCCATACTTTTTCAGATTGTCACCTGCATACATTGGAATGAACCAATGGATTGCTCCTATCGCCAACATGGATACACCCATGTAGGTGCCCATCATCAATAAGTCATCTGTCGGTGTAAATCCGAAACCTTCCATAACTGTGGATCCAGCGAAGAGCATCATCACACCAAATAATCCATTCCACACTGCTCCAATTTTAAAAAGATTGTTAAGATTCATTTCCTTCTCCTTTTGGTTTGATTATCCCATAATGGGGTAGTGCAATGTAGAATATTTCAAATAAAATGAAATAGCAATTTTTTCATTTGCTCTGTCTTATTAATGGGTTACGTTTAAGTATATGCGATGTTTTGCGGAACGTGGTGGAGCAAAATATGGGAGAGCGTAGTGCAACGAGCGAACCGCATATGCTGAGTTAGGCGAGGGTGATTTTCTGTAGCTAATCGGAGGAAAATCAAGTGCAACGACCCCTAGCCCAAAACACCTTATTGTAAAATTAATTCAGTTTGGAT
>CATMGX010000082.1:0-6184 GCA_950067765.1 uncultured Fidelibacterota bacterium | reverse complement strand
TTATATCTTAATTATGCTACTTATATATATCCTTCCGATCATCTACTTTCCATATGTTTACAATTTTATTCTTATCGTGAATATAAGAAACAATTAGATAGTTTCGCTGACGAATTCTATATTTGAAATCAAGTCCAGAAAGTTTTTTTACACCATGGGGCCTTGGTTTTAGTGTCCAGAATTAACAAATAGTCTCAATTCTAAAATGCAAGATTGAAATATATAGTGAATGATGGAGAATGGTTCATTCTCCAGTTAGGGGTTTAATTTAGCTTTGGCTCAATTCGGGTTCGAATAATCCATGCAGAAGGATATCCGGATTTCACCAATGTTTGGCGCAGTGATTCCGCATGACGGCGGTCTATAAAATTCCCCATGCGTACTTTATAATTGGGTGCTTCAAAGACAATATAAATTTCTTCGGCGTAACCTTCGGCTAATGTCTGCCGCAATTGATCCGCATTCTCTCGAGTGCGGGTGGCCAAAACCTGCACACGAAACCCCTCAACAATGATCTGGGTCGTGTCGGTTCTATTCTCTGGTTTCTCCTTTTCCATGTTCGGCATCAAGGGCGAAATAATCATAGGCCACCTGGGCTCCGGATCATTGAGTTTATCCGGATCAAAGTCATTTTTATTTTCCTGAGCTAAACCTATACCCATGACACAAATGACTAAAAAGTATTTCATAGCGTTCGAACATCTTCTGAAGGAATCCACCCTTTTTTTCCATCCAACAGAATCACTTCAACCCAACCAGGTTGGGATGTGGAAATATCTACTTTCGTTCCTTCATGAATTCGAAATACCACATTTTCCCCCCGGGCGATGGGGGCAGATCGTACATCCACCACCGATGAAATTACAATGGCGGCCTGATCTTCTGACACGGCCCAATATTTATCCAGCATAATCCACCCAGTAGCGATAACAGCCGTAATCAAAACACTTTGGATTAATCCATCAATTTTCCCAAAAATGAACCCATTATTTCGGATCATATAGAGTACCCCGAGTCCCATAAATAGAATGCCGCTAATGGTGAGCAAATCCAGAATGGTTAATTTCTCGATGATGGCTCTATAAAAAGCAACCAAAAAGAAGTCGTCCGGCGGCTGAATTCGATCCCTTACTTGGGCTTGAACATAATTCAAATTATAATTAATATCCTGATCTCTGGGCGAAAGAATATGGCCTTTTTCGTATGACCAAATTGCCTGTCCAATATTCCCTATTCGAAAGTAAGCATTCCCAAGATTCAAGTATAAATCCTCGTGGGAAACCTGTGCGGACAATTTTTCGTATGCACGTGCTGCCGCCTCAAATTGCTCTGTTTCAAAATACCGATTGGCCCGATTAAATAAGGAATCCGGTGATTGGGCAAAAAGAGAGGCAGAAAAAATCATAAGTATCATGGATCCTCTCATGCCAATGCCTCATCAATCTTTTTTAATATATCTCCCACTTGAGATTGGAGTGCATCCTCTGACTCCGATGCATGTGGACCGAATCTTCCGGCGTCACATAATTGGGTCACAGCCACAATTTCCCCAATCAATTCTGGAGATACCCGACCTTCCAACGCCATTTCGAGGGCTAACGGATCCAAATTTTCTGAAGATAAAAATAATTTTGATTGAAAATATCGGTAAATGATCATGGATGTATGGGCAAAAATATCTTCTTGTGGCTTTGATAAATCTTTCATGGCCAACCTTAAGGCACCTTTTGATTTTCGAATATCAGCCGTGGAAATCCGATTTTCATTCATCTTGGAAAATATACCGGGAAAAACAAATAATGCCACCGCTATCACATAGGTGGTCCATACCCAAATGGGTATGGACTGCTGCCCTTTTTGGCGCCACTGGGGCGATTGCCTCCGGATATAACGAATATCATCCCCAATCATGGTAACATCTTCTCGGTTAAATCGGGTGGATGCAATCATATTTTTATCCCCAGGAGAAACGGTAATGGATACAGAGTTAGACCGAGCCGTAATAAATTTTTCAACCTCAGGATTAAAATAGGTTAATGTGACTGGATGTAAACGGAAATTGCCCGCTGATCTTGGAATTAAGATATAATCCAATTGCTGCTCACCGGTTAAATCATCCCTGAATTCATCCCGTTTGAAGGATAACGTGGGCGGAAATACTTCCATATTTTGGGGAAATGAAATTTCACCCAAATTAAATTGATTGGGATTGCCCGTCCCCTTCACCCGAACTTTATAAGTAATGGCTTCATTCACTTTAACATTTGGTGTATCCACCCAGGATTCGATTTCAAACTGCCCCACTGCACCGGTGAAATCAGCAGGTGCTTCCTTCGGATAAGGGGAAACGTCGATAAATAATGAATCAGATAGAATAAACTGGCGCTGGGTTTCCCGAAACATGGAATTGAAAAAAGGATCATCAAATACACCGCCAGGACGTTTTCTATTGGGCTTATCTACATTGCACGTAACCGTCATAGGTGCAATGGTTAATCGTCCTGTTTGGGTGGGAAACATGGCCGCTTTATATAAAGTTGCAACCTTATACCCCACTCCTTGAATCTGGGTATCCCTGAATCGAACCGTTTGAGTTACGCGAAGATCTTCATTCCAGAATCCCACACTTTTGGGGTATTCTATATTTTCGATGGATAAATTGACGCGGGTAAACAAGCGGTAGGTCACCGTCACCTGCTCCCCGGGATATGCCTGTTCTTTATCTGGCTTTGCTTCAATAAACAGATTGGCCATTTCAGACCGTCCTGCACCTTTCTGAACCTGAATCCCGATGGGATTCGTTTGATATGTTTGTTTTCCAATGATCACAGCCAATGATGGAATATTAAGTTTGCCGTCTTTTATGGGCAATAAGGTCCAACTCAAACTACGTGAACTGGTCATGGCACCATTCACCCATTGAATATTGGTTTGCTGGGCTGGTCCGCTTACAATTTTAAAATGCTTTAAAATAGGTGAAATATTCACATTTGGGATAGCGTCTGCATTTACAGCCACAATTTTAAATCCCAATGTTTCATTTTTGGAAATACGATTTACATCCACAGATGCCGTCACCGTCACTTGACTCCATAAAAATCCAATCAACAAAAGGGATTGAAGTGATCTGTATATAGCTATCTTGTTCAAACTATCACCAATCTTTTGCCAGTTTTCGGGATTTTGACCGGGAAATTTGCTGCTTTTGCATTATTTTTTCATCCTGTTTTAATGCATCTAAAATACTCTCAGCCTGCTTCAAATCCTGAGACTTTTCTTGCTCAGAATCTTTTTGCTCCTGGGACGCCTGTTGCTCTGGATTCTGCTCTTGTTTTTCCTGTTGTTCTTCTTCTTCTTTTTCCTCTTCTTCTTGCTGCTCTTGGTCTTTTTTATCTTGATTTTTTTCTTCTTGTTCTTGTTTTTCTTTTTCCTGATCTTGTTGATCTTGCTCTTGATTCTCCTCACTATCCTTATTCTGATCCTGTTCCTGTTTTTGTTGATCTTCCGGTGGTTTCTCCTGATATTTTAAAAATTCATAATTGAATTTCGCATCTTTATCTTCAGGATTCAACTCCAGCGCTTTTCTGTAAAAAGCCAATGCTTCCTCTTTTTTATCATTTTTGAAAAAGGTATTCCCCAGATTATACATGGCTTTTGACTGCAATTGGACATCATGAGATTTCAAGGATTGCTCAAAACCATGCTTGGCCGTTTCCATATCCCCTCGCTGAAAAGCAGAAGACCCGCGACCAAATTGTGCCTGAGGATTGTTTCTATTGTCCATCAACACCGATTCATAATAATCCTGGGCGGCATCATATTCCTGGCTTTGATAATGGGTGATGCCTTTATCCTGGCCAAAAACCACAGCCAAAGCAACAAATCCTGCAATATATCCTTTATTGCACAAATCGACCCCGCCACTCTTCTTCTTGTTTATTTCGGGTAGGCATGAGCATTCCTGCCAACATAAGACCGATTGATAACACAGCAAATGATTGATATCGATCTTCATATTCTGAATAAATATGGGATTTTAGGGTGCGTTTTTCCATAGAATCAATGGCGGCCATAATGGTTCGAAAATTGGCCGGTTTATTATCAAAGCGAACATAAGTGCCATTGCCTGCATTTGCAATGTCCCGTAGAATCGTTTCATTCATAATGGATGTAATCAATTTACCGCTGCCATCTCTTTTATAGCTTCGAATCCCTTTTTTGCCTTTAATGGGTATCAAGGAACCGGACAATGTCCCCACGCCCACCGTATGAATAATCATGCCTCGACCGGATGCTTGTTTTGCTAAATCAATGGCCTGCCCTTCATGATCTTCCCCGTCACTCACGAGCACCAATACTTTATATTTGGAGTCATCTTCCGTAAAAGCAGATAAACCAGTTTGCAGTGCAGAACTGAGGGCAGTTCCCTGGGTGGGAATCATTTGAGTATCAATCTGATCTAAAAACAACCGGGCCGCTTCATAATCCGTCGTGAGGGGTAAATACATATGACTGGATCCGGCAAAAACAATTATTGCCACCCGGTCGCCCTTCAATTGGCGAATCATCTGTGAAATTTCAAATTTGGATTTTTCCAGACGGCTGGGTTTCACATCTTCCGCATTCATACTGGTGGATACATCAATGGCAAAGACCAGGTCCACCCCTTTGCGATCTACCGGTGCTAATCGAACGCCAATCTGAGGTCCGGATGTGGCAAATACCAATGCAATCAATGATAAAAACATCAATCGTTTTTTCCAGTTAAACCGGTTAGCATCAAATTTATGGAGTAACCGAGCCCGAAGATGATTGTCCGTATCCGGAAGAATAGTATGCTTCCGGCTTTGAACCGTCCACAATATCCACATGAGGGTTAATGGGATGTAAAAATAAAGAATGAATGGAAACCGAAATTCAATCATAAACGCCGCCGAAATAATGTACGATCCAGGGTTTGACCGCCCATACCAAATATTAAAGCAGGAATCAAAAACCATCCGAATAATTCTTTATACCGAGTGTATTCTTTTATTTCAATTTCTGTCCGTTCCAGTGCATCTATCGTTTCATACACTTGTTCGAGACCGGCAACATTGGTGGCTCTAAAATATTGTCCATCTGTGCGTTTGGCTATGGACTTTAGTGTTGCTTCGTCAATCTCGTTCCGGATATAACCCCGACCCGGGATGAATGATACATCTTGATTGGTTCCCGCTCCAATGGTGTAGATTTTAATGTTAAAATTGGATGCCAAATCTGCCGAAGTGAGGGGGTCTAACTCGCCTGCATTATTACTGCCATCCGAGAGTAAAATCATCACCTTACTTTTGGCATCACTATGGCGCAGCCGATTTGTGGCATTGGCAATGGCCATTCCGATGGCTGTTCCATCATAGGATTGTTCTGCCACATTAATCTCATCCATGAGAGACAGCAACACATCCTGATCCACCGTTAAGGGACATTGAATGAAGGATTCACCGGCAAACACCAACACACCAATTCGATCCCCGCTTCTAGCATTAATAAAATCTTTGGCCGTTTTCTTCACCGCTTCCAGACGATTGGGAGAGAAATCTGTGGCCAGCATGGATGAACTGATATCAATAACAAGGACAATATCAACCACATCGACATTGGTTTCCTGCAACGAATCGCGCAATCTTGGCCGTGACAGGCCCATGATGATCAGGGCAATGGTTACATATTGGAGCAAATGTAATATTCGGATGCGCATGCGGCCCTGGTGCTTCATGCGTTCAGAGATTAATGACGATGAAGAAAACCGAAGCGTACCTTCATTCTTTTCGCCGAACTTATGCCGCCAAATAAAAATAAGTGGAATGATAAATAACCCCAGAAATGCCCATGGATTCTCAAAAATAATCATTGATTTTCTTCCCAAAACTCCTTCATGTATTCACCTACGATTAATTTGGATTTTTGTTTCAAATTTTTACGTAATTGGCACGAAAAAGGGACCATGAAGATCCCTTTAAATAAAAGTAATTGATTGGTGAAAATTACCCCGGATTGTTATTCGAGGGGTCGTTGTCGGATTCCACTGAATCCTGAGCATCTTTTAATTCATCCTTCACCCCGTCAACAGCGCCTTTGAATTCTCGAATACCTTGCCCCAATCCTTTGGCTAATTCCGGCAGCTTTTTCGCACCGAATAATA
>CATMGX010000081.1:0-6206 GCA_950067765.1 uncultured Fidelibacterota bacterium | reverse complement strand
CATCTTTCAATCCGGAGAATTGATTCATATCCATGATAAAGTTCAATCCGAATGTCAATGGTATGGCATCAGATAGCTTATAGGTACCGCGAAGACCCATGAGGGTTCCGCCTCGGGAGAAATCTTTCATATTCGATAAAAAGAGTTCGCCACCAAAGTTACCAAATGACATTCCAGTATTAATTCCAACTTTACGTACGGATGGGAATTCCATCATGTTTGAGTATCCAGCCAACAAACCGCCATACCCAATCGTTATATTATTCAGGGAGCCCCATTTAAACCAGAATGGGTCTGATTTTTGACCCCACCGAATGAATAAAAATTTATCAATAATATCGGAAGCCTCATCCCATTCGTCTTTCCGGATACTTCCTTGGTTGTCAATATACATGACCAAATCAAGTCCGATGCCCAGTTTCCCAAAGGATAATTCCGGCCGAAGCGCCACTTGATTATAAATAGTCCCATCAATCGTTGCTGACCCAACACCCAACCCCAAATTAAATGGTTTTTTGGGCTTCGGTTTGGGTTTATCACCTGTGGATGGCTGGTCGGCCTGTGCGTCTGATGGTTCAGATGACTGTTCGGGTTCCAGCTCAGTTTCGGAAGTGGGTTCTTCCCTCTGCGGTTCTTCGTCTTGGGTTGGTTCGTCCTGCCGTTCTTGAGTATCATCCTGTTCTTCGGGTTCGTCTTGTTCGTCCTGCTGTTCTTCAGGTGACTCTCCTTCTGGATCCTCAGGATAGTCCCCCGGTTCTGCCGGGGCCGGTATAAGTTGACCCAATGCATTGGATATCGCTTTTTGACCAGCACCAACATTCACCGTTATTCCACTAATGGTATTAAACACGTCAAAATTTCCTGATTTCCCTACAAATTTATCCACGCCCGCCACCGCATCATGGAAGGCTGAAAATTCGGTCCCTTTCACAGAAGCAACCGAGACTGGGGTTTCAACACGATAGGCTTTTTTCCGATCCTTATTATTTACGTTGTGGAGCGTGGTACCCTGTTCAATGATGAGACTGCGTGTGTTGGATGTTTCTACAAATTGGAAATCTGTATTTTCTCTAATTTTAACCACGGATCTATCGTCGAGAAAAATAACCACAGCAAAACTGGCTTCGCCCACGCGAATCGCATCCCCATTGGATATGGCCTGACCTGGTTTCACACTGATAGAATAAGTTCCGCTCCCGATAGGTTTAATAAGAACTTCTCCATTGGCTTTCATGACTCTGCCGATCGTTTCAGCCGAACAAATAGTAATGGTGAATAATATAAATATAATTGATATTTTTTTCATGAATGGCGTCGTCATTTGATGGACCTTATTTATGACAGAAAATTTTGATTATTGCTCTTGAATTTACCAAAAAAAGACAACACCTCAAGTGCGTTAGTTCACAGGTTGATTTAAATATTCTTTTACTAAAAATGCGATGGATTGATAGTTTATTGAGGAATGGGACATCATTCCCACTTCACAGGTTCGGCTGGTGGAATATCCGGTTTTATATCCCTTGATGTCCGATAATTCCTTTGCTGTGGCTGATTTGTTTAATTCTGGTACTATCAACCCACGATCCCCTGCAAAACCGCAACAGCCCCAATGGATCGGTATGGTAACCTTTTCTGTACATTTTTCTGCCAATGATTTCATTATAGCCACCTGACCCATTTTCTCCGTAGAACAGGTTGGATGCAGCACAATTTCACGATTAAGTTTTGGCTGATCCAATTTTTCCACACATATTGCCAGGAATTCAATAATATCCACCATATTAAGTTGACTCAATTGTGTTTGTACTTCTGGCCGTAATCCAACATTCGGGTGTAGCATTTGATAGGTGCAGGGTGATGTATCTATGAGAATCGGAAATTCACCATTGTTTGATGCTTTCCATAATAATTCTATGGTTTTTTCCTGAATAGAAATGGCTGCATCATGATATCCTTTTGATGCAAATGGCTGACTGCAGCAGGTTGAATTAATCTCAGGTGGTATCTGCAATGAGATTCCAGCCTTATCTGAAATATCCGTCAATATATTCGCTAAGGAGGTCTTTTGATTGTTACTGGCAAATACCCGTGTTAAACAGGAGGAAAAATATACCCATTGCTTTCCATGATTTTTATTTGATGTAAGCAGTGGTTCGGCCGCATAGGGCAGTTTGACATTCCATTGGGGGGATAATCCTATTTTATTTAAATATCGGGTAATCACTTTTAGGGCGGATCCTCCTAATATTTTTTCAGTTGCTTTTCCCATGGTTAACCCACTCCGAGCCAAAAACTGAACAAAGCTAAAATGATTGGCGGCCCACCCGCTGATGACTCTCCCAATGGTTGATTCATGTTCATGCCTAAAGGATTTTATAAAAGATCCTGTATTAATATTGACAGGGCAGGCAATTTCGCATAATCCATCTGTGGCGCACGTCTCAACGCCATCATAATGAAAGGCATCCAATACGGATGGATCTGCATATCCGCCGGCAATTTCCCTTTGAACAACAATACGCTGTCGCGGCGTCATTGTTATCTCATTCGAAGGGCAAACCGGCTCACAAAATCCACACTCTACACATAAATCCACCTCGTCAGAGACTAAAGGCATTTTCTTTAAATTCTTCACATGGAGTTTCTCATCTTTCGTTAGTAATACATCGGGATTTAAAATACTATTTGGATCAGCCAAATTCTTTATTTTCCACATAATATTGTATAAATCACCACCCCATTCATATTCAACGAATGCAGCCATATTGCGTCCGGTCCCATGTTCCGCTTTTAGAGACCCATCAAACTTCCCAACCGTAAGCTCAGCCATGTCATTTAACAATCCTTCAAACCGTTTTTCGCCGTCAGAACTGTTTAAATCCAAGGATGCGGCAAAGTGCAGGTTTCCATCCTTTGCATGACCAAAAATGACTGCATCATCGTATTGCCATTGATGGCAAATCAATTTGAGTTCATTCACCACTTTGGGTAAATCACGATAATCATAACATAAATCTTCTGTAATCACGCTTGTCCCTTTTTTTCGCATAGAACCCACCGTAGGGTAAAGCCCTTTTCGGATATTCCATAGTTGCAGCCGCTGTGCATCATCAGAAATCATGCCCAATGGTAAGCGCCCCCCCATCAATGTTAATGCATGAGGAATTGATTGGGTCAAATGTTCAATTTCATTTACATGATGCTTTTGAAATTCAAACAAAAGTGCGGCGGAATCGTCCGCAATTTGGTGAGGATCGTAAGGGGGATTATTAAGATATTGTGCCGTGCGTAAGGAAGCATCATCGAGCAATTCAATCGCATCGGCACCTTCATTCACCAATACCGGTAATGCAGCCATGGAAGATGCTACAGAATCAAAGAGAACCAACCCCATTGTTTTTAATGGTGGATCATCGATGGTATCCAAAACCACTTCTGAGAAAAAAGCCAATGTCCCTTCGGCCCCAACAATTAAATGGGCAAAAATATCTAAAGGATGTTTATGGTCAATGAACGCATTCAGTGAATACCCTAACGTATTCTTAATTCTATATTTATGGCGTATTTTTTCCGTTAATATCGGTTGACTTTCAATTTCTTTTTTACAAGACAAGATACCATTTGCCAGGGCAGATTCATTTTTCATAAACCGGGGATAATCATCTGAATGTGATGTATCGTACGTTTGACCATTGGCCAGCATAAATCGCAAATGTTTCATTGTATGATATGCATTATTTTTCACACCGCAAACCATTCCCGATGAATTATTAGAAATAATACCACCAATCCTGGCTGAATTAATGGAGGCGGGATCGGGACCTATTCTTCTCTGATGTGGAGAAAGATAAATATTCGCGCGAGCACCAATAACGCCGGGCTCTAGTTTAATTGAACGTCCTTTATCCAGTACTTCATGATGTTGCCAACCCCGCACCACTTCTGCCATTATTCCTTCTGTGAGTGATTGTCCGGAGAGGGACGTGCCACCTGTTCTAAATGTTACGGGTATTTTTGTTTCATTTGCATGGGCAAGTAGGGATTGAACATCCGCCTCATTCTGTGGACGAATGACCGCTTTAGGAACCAACCGATACATACTTGCATCGTGGGCATATGCCAGTCGGTCTATTAACCGTTCAGACCAAATTTCTGAAGATATATTTTGGGGTACAGACATATAAATGCTATTACAATTTATTTCACATTACTGTCTTGGCTGCAATTGAGCCCAGGGTGCATTATGTAGTAGGGTCGGTTCTGTACTTGATGATTCACTCACATCTTTAATAAATATTGCGTCGGACGATTCACTACGAAAAATAACCGTGTCTGCGTTCGTATCATTTATCCAGTCTGCATATCGTCCACCGGATTGTAAAAGGGTTAATGAAGGGTTTGCATTCAACGTGAATAAATAAAGAAAATAACTGTTATTCTCAAATGACCATAAAATGGCTTTCTGGCTATCAAACGACCAACGCATATTGCGGAAATACTGACTGGTTACAGGCATGATTTTCTGGCCATCCGCCTTCGTGACCGCCACACCCACGGTTTCTCCAGGATAATCCATAATATATAGACCATCCCCTTCCAAGGCGTATAGAATCTTAGCCCCATCTGGAGACATGCGTGGCAAAATAAATTTCTCTACATTTTGGGCATTGGTGATTTGTTTCACATTTTTTCCATCCAAATCCATGGTGAAAATATCTTTTACACCTATATTATTATTAGATTGGTGTTTTCGCTGCCAATATAAGATAAGGTTACTTCCCTCAATAAACTCTGGGTCACCATACCATTCATTGTTTGTTTCATTCGTCAATTTTACAGGAGATTCATCCTCATTGAGATTAACGATATAAATATTGTGATCCGTACCGGTAAAAACCGCCATGGATTGGTCTAAATTGAATGCAATATCCTGGGGTTCCTCTCCGGAAATGGTTCTCAAACTGGTACCGTTTTCATTCACAAGTAAACCAACGCCGCCATCGATGAGTGAGAATACTTTTTTCCCTTTCTGGATCCAAATTGGGAATTGGGCATTTACATTGGATAATACATGGGTAAACGGTAATGACGGACCCATGTTTGAAATGGTAATATCATCCCCTAATTCACGGATATAATCCACTTTAACCACCCGTTGGTACGATGAGGCACCTCTCACATTACTCCAGGCTGACTGATTCCATTTATCCATAACCCGCACACGGAAAATCTGTTCTTTATCATTTTCCACATTCATACCCCCTGAAGTCGTCTCCTGAGTATTGTGGACTGAAGAATCGACAACAGTCGAATCCGGCAGTGTTATTTGTTCAATAACGTATTGCTCAAAATCAGAAATGGGGGACTTGGACCAATTGAAGAAAAACTGGCCACCCTTGTAAGTAATTGAATCTAATGTAACTGGACCCGGAACCGAATCAACAGGATGACCTTTTCCAGTTCCCAATGTTTTTTGTCCGGTAGTATCTTCCACCTCAACCCAATACCAGTTTTCCTGAAGGGGATTGAATGCGCTTGTATCAAAAGTCGTTGTATTGATATCATCTATAGAACGTATGACAGATTTGGTTCCCGATTCAGTAACGCCATGATAAAGATTATATTTTCCAAAATCCCCTTCTGATGACTTGTCCCAATTAACCGAAAGAATAGCGTTTGGTGGAAGTGAATATGAAACGGATAAAACGTTCACAGACCCCGGTGGACCAGGAATATTTGGTTTAATCTTTACACTCACTTTATTAGAAATATTTGAATCTGCGTAAGCATAAATGCGGTATGCATATTCCACAGGATTATTAACTACTTCTTTCAAATCAAGCTTATCTACCCAATTAAATGTAGAATCCCAAAGAATAGCCACACTATCCAACCAATTCCCTTCTCCAATCTTTTTATCAATTGTAAATCCGTCAAAATCACGACCCTTTCTTAGCCATGATAACTCAATTTTATCAGAAGATAACTGGGTGGCCTGGAGCGTGTCCGGTGTCCATAAACTTCGGTCACTTCGAGGGTCGTATGGATTATCCCATACCCGTTTTGCATCTTCACATGCCAATAATAGAATCATCAAAATGATTATTTTTTTCATCCAGTTCGCAGCCACCGTTTCATTTGTAGATATTTTCCATGATAATATATAATTGGAAAAATGGTAAAAATGGATATGCCATCCATGA
>CATMGX010000080.1:0-6236 GCA_950067765.1 uncultured Fidelibacterota bacterium | reverse complement strand
GATAGCCATCTTTTAATGGAAACATAATGACTGATCGCACAGACGGGCCGGACCCACTTCCCCCGGGATTTTCTTCTAAATTTCCGCTTACATCAGTCCATGAATCACCACCATTTTCTGAATAAAAAACACTTTTCGTTTCATAATTGGAAAAACTAACCATGACCCTATCCCCGTCATATGGGTCTACAGATATGCTGCTCACATAACCAAATGCACCAATGTTATTTCGAATCTCAACAGCTTTATCTTTTTCATGGGCATCTTCCAACCGATAAATGTATCCGGATGTCGTGCCATAGTAAAGCCGGTGAGCGGGCTTATTTATACTGGCACCAAAAGCACTCACCGATCCAATAGATGATTTGCTTAACTTTTCCCAATGTACACTTTCATAAGACCCACCACCATCCGGTTGTTTATAATTGATTTCATTCAAATATACATCCTTATTTCGATAAACATATTTCCCGCCAGAATAATATAAAATGTGGTCATTGAGTGGATCAGAATAAAATGGATTAATAAACAATGCATCCTCATCCCTATTAAATTCCGGTGGATGCAAATAAGCCCAGGAGTAATTATTATAACGCCCATTACCAAAGGACCAATCAAAGGGATTTGAATAATCCTTAATAAGTGTATATCCATTTTGGGATGACAAAATATAGGCTCTGCCAGAATGAATGACTGAGCAATAGGCACCATCACCACCATTCACATGCTCCCATGGATCCGTTACATCTTTTACCGTCGTTTCATAAGTGCCATTGTCCTGAGTCCCCCCCATGACTAAATCTGGATAAAAACCGGAGGGATCTACAGCAATGGTATAAAATTGGGTGGTTACATAGCCATTGTTTAATGATTCCCACTTTTTATCCCAGGCATTATGATCATTCATGATATGTACACCACCATCACTTGCAGACAACACTTTAAAGGGTTCATCCTGAAATAAAATAACATCGTGTTGGTCCGCATGATGATTGGCTGCACCATAGCCACCAAACTTGAAGTTTCTCGACGTCGTGGCTACGCCATCAGTTGAGTAGTATAAATTTGTGCCGCCATAATAAACCAAATTCGTATCCGTTAGACTGACACGAACGTGAATGTCATATCCACTTTGGGAATTGTAATCATTGGGCAAAAATTGACTTCGGTCTTCCCAAGAGCCGCCGGCACCTGAACCATCATCGGATACATATTTATATTTCCAAAAAATATGATCATCATTTGTATTGCCAATAAAGTAGGCAATGGAGTCATTCGATTCAGAAATATCAGCTACTAATCGACTGAAGGAAGTGGTAAAATTTGTGGGAGTAATATTGGTCCATGTTTCCCCATCTAAAGAACGCATAATAGGACCATCTGATTCTTCATCACCTAAAACAGCAATCATGAGTCCTTTGCTTGTCATGGTTAAATCTGTATACCGATCCTCACCATTTCCCAAAATTGCATTCCATGTTGTCCCTTCATCCTCACTTTTATGAATGGTTCCAAATGAAGCGGTGAAAACATGACCGGTCGTTGGATGCACTTTTATTCGCCAGGAATAATTAAGGTTATTATCGAATGATTCTGGTGTCTGGGTAGATGTTGACGTTATTAATTCCCAGTTATATCCATTATCAGTGGATTTATAAATACCATCCCCGCGAAAAGGAGCTCCACGGGCACCGGCTGAATTCCCTCTCAATTCCCCGGTAGTTGCATACCATATATTCGTTTTCCCATCCCTGGGATCCTGAACAATAGAGGACACGCTGTGAAGCTGCTGGGTTTTTGTCATTTTAGCCCAGGTTTGCCCGTAATCTTCTGTTCGCCAAATCCCACCGGAAATACCCCCGGCTAAAATTGTATTCGGATCCATTTTATCAATAACAACACCGCGAGTTCTTCCACCTACGTTATATGGACCCCGTAATGTCCATTCCAATTTCGTTTGATTAGATTGTGCACCTTTCATTCTGATCGGTAAACGATTTGCTTTCGGAATTGATTTTGCATATTTCAGGGAACGAAGTTTGATACCGTCGGGGATTTCATTGGTGATGGGGCTTTTCAGCCTGAGCCATTCAAATTTTAATCTTGAGCTAGGGCCACCCTCTTTTCCCTCCTCTACAAGATGGCTTGAGGGCATACCCGGATTAATGGGTGTCTTATATAAATCCCCGACAAAAAATAAAGCTATGAATATTATCAGGAATACAATCCCGGTTAAATCATATTTTTTCAATATCTACTCCGAATAATTACGTTGAACGAATGACTATAATTTACACTAGTGGACAATCTATTAATCATATGAGATAAAGGGATTCCTTTTGGATTACTTTTCCCGATTCAATTTCCACAAATTTAGATATAAAATAAATTTCTTTCGGTCTCTCATATTTCTCCAATACATCTAAAGATATTTCAATTTCATCTCCCTCAATCACTAATACAACTTTTTCACCCAATGATTCGTCCGGGAGCCCTGCAATAAAATATCGCCTACTTGAAACAACTTCTGTCAATTTTGCTTCCACTAATTCCGGGATGATTTTTATCCCACCGGAATTGATCACATTATCAATTCGACCCAACCAACGAAAAGATGTTTCATCCACCAATTCAACCAAGTCGCCGGTCACGATCGGATTTGGGTTAATCATCGGCGCAAAGATGACCAAACAACTCCGATCATCCGTTTCAAATTGTATTCCATCCAATGCTTGGAATACATCAGATTTATTTGGGCCATTCAACGGTTTGATCGCAACATGGGTCAGAGTTTCCGTCATCCCATATGTTTCATTAACTTGGGTTGAGATACCTTGTATTTTTTCCACCAATTTTGGGTTCACTTTTCCGCCGCCCACAAGAAGTGTTTTCATCTTTTCTATTTGGTCTAATGATTTTTCTAACTGCATTGGAACCATGGCGGCAAAATCAATTGGTTCATCAATATTTTTTAACGGCTTGGAAAAGGGTTCAACCACTTTCAGATCCAACCCCAATTTCAACGCTCGGACCACCATCATTTTTCCCGCCACGTATTTCATAGGCATGCAAAGTAAAGCAGTATCGCCTTCTTTTAATCCAAAGGTTTTTCCTGTAAGTTGAGCTGAATTTTCCATCCATCCTTTACTCACGGATATTGATTTAGGCTTGCCCGTTGAGCCAGACGTCTGGAGCATCATTTCATCTTTGGGTGAATACCAATCAGAAATAAATTGATTTACATCATCCCATATTTGTGAATTTGATTTTGAAAGAATTCCTGATTTTACTTTTAGTGGCGATGGAATATTATTTGTAAATAATTGTCCCGTTCCCAACCCTTGAAATCCACATGGCTTCATTTTGGCTGTCCATTGTGCAATGGCATTCAATCCAATATTCGATTCCAATGCCGATGTGATCCACCAACCGATATTCCGTTCTTTAGCCAATTCAATCCATTTATCCGATTCAGAAAAACCGCCTAACAAACTGGGTTTCAAAACAAGGTATTGGGGCTTCACTCTGTCTAACATTCTGATTCTGTCTTCTTCATTCACCAATGGTATCAATTCTTCATCCAAGGCAATAGGGATAGGGGAATATTGACATAATTCAGTAAGCAAATCCCATTGTCCTGTTTGAATTGGCTGCTCAATAGAATGAAGGTCAAATTCAGCCAATCGATTTAATTTTTTATTTATATCACTTACTGTAAAAGCACCATTGGCATCTACTCGAAGTTCCAGATTATCTTTTCCATATTGAGATCGAATTGATTGAAGAATTTCCAATTCTTTTTCAAAGTCCAGTGCACCAATCTTTATTTTGATACATTTCCAACATTCTTCCAGTTTTTGTTTCAATTGGCTCATCATAAAATCTGGATCGCCCATCCAAATTAAGCCATTTATTTTTATAGACTCAAATGAGCCAAAATAATTTTGACTACCACCATTCCGTAAATCCAACTCTGCCATTTCTAATCCGAATCGGATGGATGGGAATCCTTTTAAAATTGAAAGATCTTTGATGTGTGAATTTGGATCTTTGCAAACTTCACCTAATTTTGATTCAATTTGGTCTATATTATCCAAACTCAATCCTGGTAAAGGCGCACATTCCCCAATGCCGGTTTTTCCATTTTCAGATATGGTAATATACCAAAGATCCCGAGTTTTCATGACTCCGCGAGACGTGCCTGCAGGCTGTTTAAAATTCAGCGTTCGTTTTGTCCAACCGGCCTTCATAAAATATTAAGACCAACCACAAATATTATGGTAAACAGAAATATCGCAATGGCCTGCTTTTTCAAGTATGGATCAAATGAAGTATAATCTTTACTCCTTAATATTTCCCGTGCCGGTTTTATGAATAAAACAAATCCTAATAGGAAACACCAAATGGCATTTATAGCCGGGACGGTATATAGAACAATGAACAGTACCCCAATAAAATTCAGCATAAAATGATAGCGTTTCGCCCAAGATATACCGATTCGCACTACCAAGGTATTTTTCCCAGATTTTGCATCTGCTTCATGATCCCGCATGTTATTAATATTGAGAACAGCTGTTGTAAAAAACCCAATCGCAGAGGCCGGAAGCACTATTTTTATATCAATCGAATGCGTGTGCAAAAAATAAGACCCGATCACGCCCAGCCAGCCAAAGAACAAAAAGACAAACACATCACCCAATCCTGCGTAACCGTAAGGGTTTTTTCCCATAGTATATTTCACTGCGGCGCCCATGGCGGCAAGGCCAAGAATTGCGAATAACCCAGCTCTGTGTAAATCCAAACCTTTGGTGCCTTCATAAATAAGCCATACGCCAAACACCGAACATAATAATGCAATGATCCACATAGCTGTCACCATTTCATCTTTGGTAATTAATCCCGCTTGCAGAGTTCTTTCCGGACCAACCCGATTTTTATTATCCGTCCCCTTTACAAAGTCGCCGTAGTCGTTGGCCAGATTAGAGAGAATTTGGAGAAACAAAGTCGTTATCAAAGCCAATACAAAAACCGTTAAATTAAATTGATCGTCCCCAAACGCCAACCCGCTTCCCATAATGATACAGGAAAAGGCTAATGGTAAGGTTCGTAATCTAAATGCGTTAATCCACTTCATTGTTTTTACCACAGAGACACTGAGTTCATTATTGAAATATTTTTATTCTCCATGTTCTCTGTGACTCAATGGTTATCAGGGAAATTTAGGATACTTTGAAAAATCAGGCTTCCGCTTCTCCACAAAAGCATCCCGCCCTTCTTTAGCTTCATCGGATAAATAATAAAGTAATGTGGAATTCCCGGCCAATTCTTGGATTCCGGCTTGACCATCCAATTCCGCATTGAAGGATGATTTCAACATCCGAATCGCCAACGGTGATTTTTCCTGAATCTTTTTCGCCCAAGCAATAAAAGTATCTTCCAATTCATCCAACGGAACCACCGTATTCACCAATCCCATATCCAGCGCTTGATCTGCATTGTATTGATCGCAGAGAAACCAAATCTCCCGGGCTTTTTTCTGTCCCACACTTCTGGCCAAATAAGATGCACCAAATCCCCCGTCGAACGATCCCACTTTTGGACCCGTTTGCCCAAACATGGCATTTTCTGCAGCAATCGTTAAATCGCACACCACATGAAGCACATGCCCGCCGCCAATGGACCAGCCCGCCACAGCCGCAATAACCACTTTGGGGATGGAGCGAATTTGTTTTTGCAAGTCCAACACATTTAGACGCGGAACTTCATCTTTGCCTACATACCCACCGTGTCCCCGAACACCCTGATCTCCACCACTGCAAAACGCCTTGCCCCCTTCACCGGAAAAAATGATGACATCAATGTTGACATCATCCCGGCAAATATTCATGGCATCGATCATTTCTTTCACTGTTCGTGGTGTAAATGCATTATGCTTCTCCGGCCGATTGATACTTATTTTGGCAATCCCTTCAAAAAAATCAAATTTAATTTCGTCGTATTCTCTGATGGTTTCCCAATTCTGTTTCCAATTCATTTTTAACTCCTAATTTTTACCACGAAGGCTCAAAATATTAATTTAGTTTTCTTCGTGCCTTGGTGGTAATTCGTTTAAATGTTTCCATATTATTTTGCATTTCTGTAAATATTTCCAGGATGCCCGATGACCATCCATCAATTTCTTCCAAAGATGTTATTTTGCGATATGTCAAATTGAACTCTTGCGCTGTGAGTTTAGC
>CATMGX010000079.1:0-6312 GCA_950067765.1 uncultured Fidelibacterota bacterium | reverse complement strand
TTCATTAATCGCGTTAATGTATTGACCTGCTTTTTGATACTACGAATCGTCAAGACTTTTTCATTGATTTCCGAAGTGCGATCGCGGATATCCATAAGCAAATCGAATTGTGCTTCAAAGTCCCCTTGAGTTGTTTTAATACGTGGGTCTTTTTCAATAACAAAAGAATGTGTCTGTGATTTTCCATTAACGGTCATGCGCACTTTATATTCCCCGGGGACCGCTTTGGGTCCCATGTGAGAACCACCCCACATAACAGCGCCGGGCACCTTTTTCGCATCGGGATAACGGGTGTCCCAAACAAAACGGTTCATTCCTTTTTTAGAATCAACTGTTGGCGCTTTTTCCTTTTTTTCTTTTATATTTGAAAATGTTTTAATTACATCACCATTTATTTCCATGTATTCCAATGTGATGGTATCATCCTTGGCAATTTCATCTTTCAAATAAAAGAAGGTCATAACCCCATTGGGCGGATTTTCCCCTGCGGATGATGATCCACCCCAACGGCTGCCGCCACCCATGCGGTAGGTGATTCTTGGCTCATAAAGGTGAGAGGAAGATTTAGCAATTTTATCCGATAATTGGTGGAGGGGTGTCAAGTCATCCAAAATCCAGAATGACCGACCCTGGGTACCAACAACAAGATCATTCTCCTTAACAGCAAGATCGGTTATTGGAACGATAGGGAGGTTTAATTGAAACGATTGCCAGTTTTTTCCATCATCAAAAGAAATATACATCCCCGTTTCTGTTCCGGCGTAAAGGAGTCCTTTTCTTTTCGGATCTTCCCGTACCACGCGGGTAAATGCATCATCTGGAATTCCCTTGGATATCATTCTCCAGGATTTACCATAATTGTTTGTTTTGAAAAGATAAGGTTTAAAATCATCGGACTTATAGCGTGTCACAGCCATGTAGGCTGCGGCAGGGTCATGAGCCGATTGATCAATGGAATTCACCATACCCCATTCGGGCATATTTTTCGGTGTAATGTCGGTCCAGGATTGGCCGCCATTTTTGGTAATATGAACGCGCCCATCATCGGTGCCGATCCAAATCACACCTTTTTCTTGTGGTGATGGCGTGATGACAAAAACCGTGCAATAATATTCCACGCCCGTGTCATCCTTGGTGATGGGACCACCCGATTCATCCTGCATTTTTACAGTATTTGTGGAGAGGTCAGGACTAATCACTTCCCATGTCTGGCCTTCATCCGTGGATTTATGGAGGTGTTGGGAGCCCACATAAAGGGTGTTCGGATCGTGGGGGTCAAACTCGATGGGAAAGTTCCACTGGAAGCGGTATTTCATATCTTTAACGCCATGGCCCATTGGATTGTCCGGCCAAACAGTAATGTTGCGCCGCTCTTTGGTAATATGGTCATAGCGTGTCAGAAATCCGCTGTAACTCCCGGCATAAACAATGTTTGGATTTTCAGGATGGGGTGCCACGTGGGCGCTTTCACCACCCCCAACTGCATACCAATCATCTTCTGTTATACTGCCCCCGGATGTGCGGGATGGAATGGATACAGTACTGTTATCCTGCTGCCCGGCATAGATACGATAAGGAAATTGATTGTCCACATCCACACGGTAGAATTGGGATGTGGGCTGGTTATGATAAGTACTCCAAGTTGTGCCCGCATCAAAGGAAACTTGTCCGCCACCATCGTCAGCAATAATGAGATGTTTCGCATCTTGGGGGTCAATCCATAGGTCATGGTGATCCCCGTGGGGGGTACGAATTCTATTGAATGTTTTACCACCATCTTTGGAGCGCCAGAATGAGACATTCAGGACATAAACAATATCTTCATTTTCTGTATCTGCATAAACCCGCGTATAGTACCATGCTCGTTGGCGAAGATTATTATCGGAACTGGTTTTCTTCCAGGTTTCGCCGCCATCTTCAGAACGGAATAATCCACCCTTTCGGTTTTCGATCAATGCCCATACCCGATCAGAATTCAATGGCGAAACGGTAACACCAATAATGCCCACAATGCCTTCCGGTAGTCCTTTATTTTGGGTGATTTCATTCCATGTATCGCCGCCGTCGGTGGACTTCCAAAGTCCGGAGCCTTCGCCACCGCTTTCGAGACTGTATGGCGTCCGTTTGATCCGCCAGGTTGACGCATAAATAATACGGGGATTGTTGGGGTCGAGTGTGAGGTCACAGGCCCCAACTTCATCATTCACATAAAGAATTTTTTCCCAGGTTTCACCACCGTCTTTACTGCGGAAAACACCCCGTTCTTCGTTGGGGCCGAACAAGTGGCCCAGTGCAGCGGCATAGACCAAGTCCGGATTACGTGGATGAATACGAATTCTTGGAATCCGCCTGGAGTCTTTCAGACCCATGTGTTTCCACGTTTTGCCAGCGTCTGTGGATTTCCATACACCATTTCCATGGGAAACATTTCCCCTAACCGTAACCTCACCACCACCAACATAGATTACATTGGGATCCCATTCACTGATGGCAACTGCTCCAATAGAACCGCCAAAAAATTCGTCGGAAAGATTTTTCCAGGACTGGCCGCCATTTTTCGTTTGCCAGACGCCCCCGCCTGTGCCACCAAAAAGAGCTAAAAATTTGTTACCGGGAACACCCGCCGCTGCGGCTGATCGGCCACCACGAAATGGACCGATGTTTCGATATTTTAATGCTTTAAATAAATCTTCGCTGAATCGTTCTTTGGCGCTGATCAGGGTGACTGCAGCTAATAGAAAAATGGCGAATTGGATCATTCGAACTCTTTTATGCATAATAACCTCCTATTTATGGCACATTTAAGAAAATGATATCAATCATAATAGGATGACTATCTCTTTGTTTGCAAGGAAACAATTAAACATAATAAATAAGGCATTAATTGATCTGTTTATAAAAGTATCTTTTATTAATTTTCACACCCATAATTTAGGAATTTCATGAAGATTGCATTTTTAACCGCAGGGGGAATCGCCCCGTGCTTGTCTGCATCAATTGGCGCATTGATTGAAGCGTATAACATCCTTGCTCCAGAAGCAGAACTTGTGGGGTACCTCCATGGATATCGCGGTTTATTGTTAGGAAATAAAATTGAAATCCCTGCATCTGTTCGTGAAAAAACGGATATTCTATATGAGTTTGGTGGAAGCCCTATCGGTAACAGCCGCATCAAACTAACGAATGCCGAAAACTGCATAAAACGGAGATATATTAAAGAAGGGGAAGACCCCCTAAAGGTTGCTGCGAATCAACTGATGAAAGATGGCATTAATATTTTACATACGATTGGTGGGGATGATACCAATACCATGGCGGCTCAACTTTCATTTTACCTCAAAGAAAATAATTATAATCTTACTGTGGTGGGCCTCCCCAAGACAGTGGACAATGATGTTTATCCCATTACACAGACTTTAGGTGCCTGGACGGCAGCAGAACAGGGTGCAATCTTTTTCGAAAATATAGCCAATGAAAATACGACCAGTTCCCGGCAACTCATTATTCATGAAGTCATGGGACGGCACTGCGGATGGCTTACGGCTTATACAGCAAAAGAATACCATGATCGATTAAAAAAGCGCAATTTTTTACCTGAACTATTGATCGATCAACAGCGATGGGATGTAGATGCAGTGTACATTCCTGAAATGGATATTGATTTTGACTCAGAATGCAAACGCTTGAAAGCATTAATGGATGAAAAAGATTCAGTCAATATTTTCCTCAGTGAAGGTGCTGGTACGAATATCATCATTAAAGAGATGGATGCGGCCGGTGAAACCGTTGAACGGGATGCATTCGGCCATGTGGCATTGGATACATTGAATCCAGGGCAGTGGTTTGCCAAACAGTTTACGGATCAATTGGAAGCAGATAAAACGCTGGTTCAAAAAAGCGGATATTTTAGTCGTAGTGCAGCTCCGAATAAACAAGATTTGGAGTTAATAAAAGCATCCGGGAAGCTAGGCGCAAAACTGGCGTTGGATGGTCAATGCGGTGTGGTGGGAATGGATGAAGAAAAGAATGGTGAATTAGGATTAATAGACTTTGAGAGAATAAAAGGGGGTAAACCTTTTAATATAGACCAAAAATGGTTTAACGAATTGCTGACAGAGATTGGTCAGCCAAAATAAAAAAGAAGGATATAAAGTATGAGTTTAAATTTGAATAGTCTTGAAGAAGTTGCAGGTGCAATGGTCGCAACAGGGAAAGGAATTCTTGCGGCAGACGAAAGTACAGGCACCATTGGAAGTCGTTTGGCTCAAATTGATACAGAAAGTACATTTGAAAGCCGAAATGCTTATCGTGATCTTTTGTTCAGTGCGGATGGATTGGAAAACTATATCAGTGGTGTTATAATGTATGATGAAACATTGCGGCAATCATCCTTGGCGGAGAGAACACCTTATCCTGAGTATTTGGCTGCGAAGGGGGTCATCCCTGGGATTAAAGTGGATGCAGGCGCTCATGATCTCTCAGGCAGTGAGAGTGAAAAAATCACCTATGGTTTAGATGGCTTGGATGAACAGTTGAAAGAATATAGAAAAATGGGCGCGCGGTTTGCCAAATGGCGCGCGGTGATTAATATTACAGAGGATAACCCCAGCGGTTATTGTATTAGTACCAATGCCCATGCATTGGCTCGATATGCCGCTTTATGTCAGGCAAATGATATTGTCCCCATTGTTGAACCAGAAATTCTCATGAATGGAACCCATGACATTGATGATAGTTTTGTGGTGACAGAAGAAGTCCTTCATACTGTTTTCTTTGAACTCTATTCCCAAGGTGTGAATTATGGAGGTATGGTATTAAAACCCAATATGGTTCTCTCAGGATATGATGGCGACAACAGGGCCAGTGTGGAAGAAGTGGCGAGTGCTACCCTTGAATGTTTCGAACGAACAGTTCCAGTTGCGGTCGGGGGTATTGCATTTTTATCCGGAGGTCAAAGTGATGAAGATGCCACGGCACACTTGAATAAAATGAATCAAATATTGGGAGATAATAAACCATGGAATTTGTCTTTTTCCTATGGCCGCGCCCTGCAGCAGCCAGCGCTCAAGGCCTGGAGAGGGAAGGATGAGAATGTGTCCGCAGCCCAAGATGCCTTTATGAAGCGTGCAAAATTAAATAGTATGGCAACTCAGGGAAAATATTCAGAAGATATGGAATAAGTAGGGACACGGCATGTTTACTCGCCACTTAAACCTTGAACAAGACGTAACGTCCTGTTCATAGAAGGTAAAGTTCAAATTACATTATATTATAGTTCATTAGTCAGACAGTGAATGGCACCGCCGCTGAGGCGAAACTGAGTTGTGGGAACGGTTATATGCATGACCCCCAATTCCTTTAGTAAAGGGGCCACTTTGTTGGATCGAAAACGGGTCGGCCCAATTAAATAGCCGGGGATCGGTTCGCAGTTTACCGCAAACTCACCCAATTCATCTTTGGTTCCAATGGCATCTTCCGGGGGGACTTCTACAAGTTCAATGTCTTTTCGTTTTGCGAATAATTTCAAGTTTTCAACAGAATCTTTTTCCATCAAACTGGTACAGGCGATAACTGCCACCAGCTCATTATCTACATTGATCACCGGTGTAAAAAGGGTATCAATGTGAAAGGCATTCGATTTCATAAGGACCAATTCATCCACATTAAATTCCTGTGCTACCCATTCTGCACCTTTAATATTATTACGGCAGGCACCTGAAAATAACACACCATCCTGGGGACAAAAATAAAATTCACCGCCTTCAGCCGTAGCCGTAGATTTGCTGGGGATGCGAATGGTCTTATATCCCATTGAATCGAGCATTATCTGCATAATGTCTGCTTCAACTTGACGTGCTTTTTCTTTAAACTTTGATATGATACATATCCCATTTTGATTACTCACAAACAAATCGCGCACAAACACAAAATCATGCTGTCGTTGTTTTGTATTTTGCTGATCAAGGAAATAAGGAAAGTCAATTTCTACCACATCCACAGGCAATCGATTGAATAACTTAGACAGCATAAACATTTCAACTGCAACAATTTCCTGGTTCGGGACCACGCCTTCTTTCATGGCAGGATTATTTTCATAAATGGGAGTTCCATGTCCCCACCAGGCATTTTCAGGTAGTTTTGAGATCAATATTTTCATCATTTAGATGGTCAATTTAAATACCATAGTGTAAGTAGGTGTCCATTTACCCTCATTTAATGATTGAACATATTTATAAAAAATAGTCGGTTTTCCAATCTTAGTTTTTGGCAAGTCAAAACCAATAGCAGTCCAATTGATATAATAGTTCCAGG
>CATMGX010000078.1:0-6383 GCA_950067765.1 uncultured Fidelibacterota bacterium | reverse complement strand
GATTCAGCCCATTAATGCCGTAGCAGCTGAACATTGGTCCATCACAACTCGGGAACATTTCAACATAGATGACCATGTAGAAAAATATAACAATGCAACCCATGGATTCGACCCCATTTACCCATCCATGGGCGGCATCTTCGTTGGCCATGGTCCTGCTTTTAAATCTGGCTTGAATGGACCGGGCATTACCAATATTCACCTTTATGAAATGATGTGTAAAATTTTGGGATTAACACCGGCTGAAAATGATGGTAGCCTTGATTCCACAAGCATTTTTCTTTCCAACTGATTTTCCTTCCCACTTTCCACTGCAATATCATATACTTCCCAATCCTTAAAAGGAGGTAAAGGAAGAATATGGACGCAAAACTTATTTGGCTTACTGGATTTGTAGGCGTTTACTGGGCATACTGTTTATTCTGGGGTTTTAAAGGAGCCCGCGATGCCAAAACATCGGCAGATTATTTTCTCGCTGGCCGATCTATTGGTGTTTGGGTTTTTGTTTTAGCAGCCACCGCAACCAGTTTCAGTGGGTGGACTTTTGTGGGGCATCCTGGAAAAATATTCACCGATGGTTTGCCTTATGCTTTCGCTTCTTTTTATGCCCTAACCATTCCGCTCACCGGTGTTTTGTTCCTCCGGCGACAGTGGGTGTTGGGCAAAGTTTACCGTTATATCACCCCGGGAGAAATGTACAGCGACTATTATGGTGGTAATGCCATGCGACTTTTGACTGTATTGGTGGCATTTCTATTCAGCGTTCCGTATTTGGGTGTTCAACTCCGGGCTTCTGGCAATTTGTTTAATGTCCTTACTGATGGTCTCGTCAGTGTGAATTTTGGCATGTTTGCCCTTACAACGGTGGTGGTGATCTATGTAGCATCTGGGGGATTAAAATCCGTTGCTTATGTGGATTGTGCTCAGGCCATTTTGCTTGCGGTGGGGATTGCCATTTTGGGAGGCATCGCCATTCATTATGCCGGCGGATGGGGTGGTTTCACCGGCGGTTTGGCGGATATTGTCCAAAAGGATGTTTCGTCCGGACAAAACCTCACACCTGATGGATATTCAATGAAGGTTGCTATACCGGGGAGCATTCAAATGGTATCCGCTGGGTCAAAAGCATCTGGTGGTGCGTGGACGGGCATCATGTGTATGACTTACATGTTTGCCCTCATGGGGATTCAATCTTCCCCTGCTTTTTCCATGTGGGCTTTTGCAAATAAAACTCCTCAGGCATTTCGTTGGCAGCAAGTTGTGGCTTCATCTATTGTTGTGGGCATTCTGTTGTTTACATTCACAATTTTTCAGGGCTTGGGCGGCCATATTCTTGTGGCCAACGGTATCTTGGAAAATATCAGTGATAAAAACCTTGTCCCCGAGTTGATCAATTTACTTTCTGATGCGGCGCCTTGGCTCGTAGGCTTGCTAGCTGTGTGTGCACTTGCGGCCATGCAAAGTACTGGTTCAGCATATATGTCCACCTTTAGCGCCATGGTAACAAGAGATATTTATACCAAATACATTTCTCCCGGCGCATCTGATCAAACACAAAAAACAACTGGAAGACTCTTTGTGGTGGTGGTGGCTGGAGCAGCATTAGTCGTGGCCGCAAACTCCAGTCAGGCAATTGTTATGTTGGGTGGCCTAGCGGTTGCCTATGGTTTCCAAATGTATCCCGCACTGATCGGTATCTGTTATTATAGAGGATTTACCACCAGGGGTGTTGTTTTGGGGTTGGTGGTCGGCCTGATCGCGGTTACCTTAACGGATAAAACATCGGCCTGGTTTGGAGTCCCTTGGGGAGCATATCCTTTGACGATCCATAGTGCTGGTTGGGGAATTTTCTTCAATCTGTTGACCACATTTATAGTTTCACGTTTTTCCGGCGAGTCGGATGCTGCAAAAGTAGTGAAAACCAAAAAACACAAACTCCTCCAATCTATTACAGGTATGACACCGAAAAGAAAAAAGAAAATCAAATTAGCTTGGGGATTAACACTTGTATGGTTTCTTGTGGGCTTTGGACCCTTTGCTACCATTGGGAATGATTTTTTTTCTGATCCCAATTCACCCGCATTGTGGGCACCCTTTGGATTGCCATCTTTGTGGGTTTGGCAACTTATGTTTTTGGGGTATGGTATATTTGTTATGTGGTTTCTTGCCTTCCACATGGGGTTTTCTGAACCCATTGACCCCAAAAAGGTCGAAAAATTATCCAAAGAATTTATTTAATTTTATCATAACAATCAGGGAAATGGGATGAGACCATTTGAAATCATTTTATTCATATTGCTTAGTTGGGCAACAATCAATGCTTTTTACAGTCCGCATGAAAGAAAACATTCAAAATTATTATTAAAAATAATTTTTTCTGTTTTCCTAATTCACTTATTTTTAGAGCAATCGCGATGGCAGATGTTTCCAGCCTATATCTTAATCGGTGGAATACTGTTGACACAAAATCGATCAGCAAATTCAATATTAAAATTTATTTTTATTGGTTTGTTTGTTTTGTCGTTGATGCTTTCCATGGCTGTTCCGGTGATCAAAATGCCCAAATTAACCGGGCCATTTACTGTGGGAACATCTATCTATCATTGGGTAGATCAAGATCGGCTGGAATGGTTTACAGAAAACCCAAACGATAAACGGCAAATGATGGTTCAAATATGGTATCCGGGTGAAAAGAGAAAAAAGGCAAAACGATCATCTTATTTAGATCGCCTGGATATTCGCACTGAAACGATGGGCGTCGCCGGTAATTTCCCCGGGTTTATTGCCAATCATTTGGCGTTGACCAAAACAAATAGTTTTATAGACATAAAACCCAATCCTGTTTCTGCGCCCTTTCCAATTATAATTATTTCCCACGGGATTACAAGTATGCGACAAATCCATACATCTTTAGCTGAGAAACTGGCTAATCATGGATATGTGGTGATGGTTCCAGATCATAGTTATGACGCCAATCTCACTATTTTTCCTGATGGAAGTGTTGCGGATTATCGATCTGATATTACCGGTGATCCTGACAGTGTTCTCATTCGTAGAAATCAAATAAAAACGCGGGCATCTGACATTCATTTTCTCATAAACCAGCTGGAGCGGATTCAATCAGGTGAAATTATACACCCTTTAAATGGCTATTTAAACTTGAATCAAATTGGTCTAACCGGCCATTCTTATGGTGGTAGTACCAGCGTACTCGCTTCTTTCCAGGATGATCGCATTGGTGCCACATCAAACTTAGACGGGTGGATGAGTCCCGTCCCTAAAAATATTATTGAAATGGGTCTATCACAGCCGTTCTTATATATTGGACGACCCAGTTGGGGTGGGTCAGATTATTCCAATAATTATTCAGACGTGGATGAAATAATAAAAAACAATAAAGGGCCTTCTTTTAAAATAATCATGAAAGAAACTCAACATTTGAATTTTACTGATGCCCCTTTGTTTTCTCCTTTTGTACCTAAGGTCTTAGAGGTTGGGAAGATGGATCGAGAGAGATCTGTTTTCTTGATCAATCAACTGACCTTGGAGTTTTTTGACCAATTTCTTAGGGACAAACCCAGTCCGATCTTGAATAAAACACAGCCTGTTCCAGAATTCATCTTTCATTAAAAATGTCCCGAAACTGCATATTCCTCATTTCCATTATAGCGCTGATTCTAACGGTGCCTTGGTGGTTTTTTGATTATTCAGGTACAATTATTCTGGGGCTCCCGGATTGGGCTTTCTATGCCGTTTTTATGGCCATTCTCTATTCTATTGTAATTGCCTATATTTTAGGAAAATTTTGGAAAACCAAGGAATAGTGTGGATTATTCACACGGTGTGAATCAAACCCCATTGCTCGGGACAGGCGGCCTCATTTTCATGGGGCTGTATCTTCTTTCCCTTATTATTATTGGTTGGCTGGGTCGCAAGGCACAAAAAGAAAATACCCTTGCTGACTTTTATCTTGCGGGGCGGGGCCTGGGGGTATTTGTTCTCTTTCTCACCCTTTATGCAACGCAATACAGCGGCAACACATTGGTTGGGTTTGCGGGACGGGCATACCGTGATGGCTATGACGCGTTGGTACTGATTACATTTCTTTCTGCCGCTGTCGGTGCCTGGCTTTTTTATGCCCCCAAACTATTTCGTCTTTCCCGTGAGCATCATTTTATTACACCCATAGATTTCATTGAGTACCGTTTTAATTATAAATGGCTCTCTATTTTGGGTGCAGTCTTATGTATAATTGCTCTTGCCAATTATATTCTGACAAACTTAAAAGCCATCGGATATATCGTTGTTGCTGTGACTGGTGGGGCTGTTCCTTTCGCAATAGGCATTATAGTCCTATCTTTAATAATGGTAACCTATGAAACCTTGGGGGGAATGCGCAGTGTCGCTTGGACCGATGTTATTCAGGGTACCATTCTTCTTTTCGGTGTGATAATAATTTTTATAATAATACAATTTGAATATGGTGGCCTTTCAATTGTTTCAGATCAACTCATGAAAACTGCCCCAGAAAAGTTCTTTTCTCCAACCTGGATTGAAAAACGAACGTGGATCAGCACGGTTGCATTGGGCTTTTTTGGTATTTCCATTTATCCTCATGCCATCCAACGTATTTATTCCGCCCAAAATGAACATACCCTCAAACGATCTATTCAAATCATGGCTTTCATGCCATTGGTCACTGTTTTCTTTATGGTGGTTGTGGGGATCGTTGGCTCTGTAATCATCCCCGGGCTTGATAGAGCTGATAGTGAAAAAATCACACTGTTGGTTTTGCAGGATTTAAGTCAGCGTGGGGCCATTAGCGGCGGCCTTATGGTTTTGTTTTTATCAGCAACCATTGCAGCAATTATGTCTACCGTAGATTCTGCATTGCTATCCATGTCCTCCATCATCACCAAAGATATTTATTCCCGGTTCAAACCAACGGTCAATCAATCCGATTTAACCAAAATGGGGAAGCTCCTCTCCTGGATAATTATGGCAATTGCTGTTTATCTTGCCATTATATTACCCCAAACGATCTGGCGGCTGTTGGAAATCAAACTGGAACTTCTCATCCAAGTAGCGCCTGCCATTTTCCTCGGACTTTATTTGAAAAAACTCAAATCAAAATCTGTATTCATGGGAATGGTCATCGGAACACTTGTCGCTGTAAGTATAATGATTGCAAACAATCTAGGCATGAATATCCCGGCCAAACCCTGGGGTATTCATGCGGGTGTATGGGGATTAATGATCAACATCGGTACAATTTATTTTATGGAAAAACTTTCTGGTTTTAAAAATGAATAAATTAAACCTTTCAGGACTCATGCACCTTCTGATTGTCTATATTGTTTGGGGAAGTACCTATCTTGGAATCCGCGTGGCGGTACAAGAGGGGTCTGGCTTCCCGCCTATGATCATGTCTGCCACGCGGGTGTTCGCCGGCAGCTTAATCCTTGTCGCGCTGGCACGATTCATTCAAAAACAATCCCTGCGCTTAACTAAAGAAGAATGGATCGTCTTATCTGTTTCTGGACTGGCGCTTTGGTGGGGCGGAAATGGATTGGTTGCAATCGCAGAAATGACTGTCCCTTCCGGGTATGCTGCCTTAATCATTGCATGCACACCAATCTGGGTGGCAATTATAGAATCTATTTTGGATAAAAAGCGGCCTTCAGTTTTTCTCGTTATTTCATTATTAATTGGTGTTGCTGGTATCGCAGTTTTAAACTGGCCGGCAATTATAGCCGGTAACCTTAATGATCTTAAGGGTTTATTTTTATTGATCATTGCCGGATTAAGTTGGGGTGCCGGTTCTATATATCAAAAAAGAAAAAATATTCATACCACACCTGAGATCAGTTCTGCGGTACAGCAATTCACCGGTGGAATTGCACTGTTGATTACATCTTTTATTATATCTGAGCCAACTATTAATCCGGTTCCATCCGCCTGGTGGGCTTGGGGATACTTGGTCATTTTCGGTTCTGTAATTGCATTTACCTCTTTTGTAAAAGCATTAAAATTGCTGCCACCTAATGTTGTATTTACCTATGCCTTTGTCAATCCTGTCGTGGCGGTGATTCTTGGATTTTTTATTTTAGGTGAACCCATCACCCAGTGGACTTTTGCTGGTGCAACCTTAGTTTTCATTGGGGTGCTTGGGGTATTCAAAGAACAAAAGAATAGTATTCCCCTGCCTGATTAAATTCATGACAACAAAACCATGTTTTTTTAGTCTTTATAAAACATATTCCCCAATTCTATAAACTAAAGTCTTTACCTAATTATGAAAAAAACCATTCTTCTTACTGTTATCCTGTTTACCCTTTTATCCGCCCAAAGCACCTGGATGTATTCGGGGCGTGTCCATCCCG
>CATMGX010000077.1:0-6386 GCA_950067765.1 uncultured Fidelibacterota bacterium | reverse complement strand
TTGCTCAATATAATTTGGATACTTTGGTTGATGTTTTGTCAGGAGATGATGATATTCTCATTACTGAACCAGATGATTTACAAACAACCATCCTCAAACCCGGGGTTACTGAAGGATCCCTTTGGGGCGGAAATATGTGTCTAATAGTCAATCGACTTGGTACAAAAAACCAGCTTAATACTGATGGCACTATTTTGTTTATTGAAGATGTTGATGAAAGTTTATATGCATTCGATCGTATGCTCGTTCATATGAGAGAGGCAGGCATGTTTAATAATATACGGGGCCTCATTGTTGGAGAATTAACTGAAATGAAAGATCAAACCATTCCATTTGGTAAAACCACGGATGAAATTGTTTGGGATGTCTGTGGTGATTTAGATATTCCAATTGTGACCAATTTCCCCTGTGGACACGGGAAATATCAGGCGACGCTGCCAATTTCACTTCCGGTTGAATTACGTGCTGACAAAAGTTTTGTTGAATTATTATTTTTAGAATCCCCCGTTAGTAAAGGAGATTAAATGCTGAATTACATTTGGTTTGGAATGATGTTTATCGGTGTTGTTGTGGGCATATTTACCGGCAACATTGATGCGGTCACAGCAGCGGCAATTGATATGGCTAAAGTGGCGGTGAATTTAGCTATTGGCCTCATTGGTATTATGGCGCTTTGGTTGGGCATTATGAAAATTGCAGAAGAGTCGGGACTCATCCGCCTTATTGCAAAAGGACTTCGTCCTATTACTATTCGCCTGTTCCCGGATGTGCCGGAAGACCACCCCGCCATTGGTTCTATTGTATTAAATATGTCCGCCAATATTCTTGGGTTGGGAAATGCCGCTACTCCACTAGGGTTAAAAGCCATGGAAGAGCTCCAGGGAATCAACCCGGATAAAGATACGGCCACCAATGCCATGTGCACTTTTTTAGCGATCAATACATCCAGCGTGCAGTTGATTCTCCCAGCCACTGTGGTGGCGCTGATGGGGGCTACATCAAGTCAGATCTTCATAACTACCATTTTCGCCACGGGCATGTCCACGATTGCGGCCATCACCGCTGTTAAGTTTCTTGAAAAAAGAAAACAGTTTATTATTCATTCAGGAGGAAACGCATGATTGAATCTTTTGTCCAGAGTGTAAACCAAGTCTCCAGATATATTATTCCTTTATTGCTTGTTGGGATTCCTTTTTATGGGTTAATCTTCAAAAAAGTCAAGGTTTACGAAACCTTTGTTGTTGGTGCAAAAGATGGGTTCACTATCGCCATTCGCATTATTCCATATTTGGTTGCTATACTTGTGGCAATTGGAATGTTCCGGGCCTCCGGCGCACTGGATCTATTGCTCAACTTTCTCTCACCTGTTTTAACCTTTATTGGATTCCCGCCGGAGAATCTTCCATTGGCGTTGATGCGACCTCTGTCCGGAAGCGGATCCCTTGGCCTTTTGACAGATTTAATTAACCAACATGGCCCTGATTCTCTTATTGCCAAAATTGGGGCCACCATGTATGGATCTACTGAAACAACATTCTATGTATTGGCCGTTTATTTTGGATCTGTGGGGATTCGGAAAACACGCCATGCCTTAGTGGCTGGACTTTTTGCTGATGCGGTGGGTGTGTTTAGTGCTGTCTATATCTGTCGGTTCTTTTTTGGCTAGGGGTAGGTTTTAAGAAATGGCGTGGTACAGGCTCAGTCTATTTCCGCCAAATAAAACAGGTGACCTTTTAATGCGTTCACCTATAAAGAAACCAAATCGAAATATATAATTATAAAAAAGACTGAAATTACTTTTATCTAATTTCTCCCTTATAATCCTCTATAATCTGGTTAGCATCAAGACGACTTCTTTTATATCGGGAGTAAGGTGAATCATTTTCATTATAAATCGAAATAACATATACAGCTACCCAGTTTGTTGATGCGGTTGCGTGGGTTAAATCGGGAGACACGGTGGTTCGCACACCGCCGGACATGGATTCTCGGGTTTGAAATGGTTTATCAATGGTTGGGTTGTTCACTGTTTCCTCGGAATAGCTTTGATCCTGAAGGACAACAAAAGAATCAAATCCATTCTCCAGCGTAATTTCAGCGCAGCGATATAAAAGACGGCGAGTTGTTCCGTCTTGCGTCGTATGCTGGTTTCCGTAGAACCGAACTTCAATCATATTTTCACCCACAACTTTATCTTCATAACCGCCCATAGAATTTCTCGGACCATAAGCTGTCGCGCATGCGGAGAAAACAAGTGTCATAACTATGCTTCCAAATATGACAAATTTATTAGGTGTTTTTATTGCGTGAATCATAGTGTGACTCCTTTCAAATGAATACTAATATTGAGCAGGTTCACCTTTTTGGGGTGTTGCGTTTTTAATGAAATCCCGAATATCATCATTCGCCTGTTTCAGGTCTTCTGATCTGAGATACATCATATGTCCGCTACGGTACCCCTTAAAACTAAGGCGGTCTTTCATCCGTCCACTGGGATCCAGTTGCCACATGGTATATTTCGCATCAAAATATTTGGTGGCACCATCATAATAACCGGATTGGATCATGGTATGTAGGAAGGGGTTTTGAGCCATGGCTTGGCGGAGGTTTTCTCCTGTTCTGTTGTCAGAGCTATCCCAGGGTCGGACAGGGCCAAACATATTGTATTTGACATCTGTCTTAAAATTCAACACATTTTTGTAATAGTAATTTACTGCTGGTGTAAACGAATGCAGCCAGGAGGTAAGCTCTGAATTAAAATCGGGGCGTTCACCCCCTTTTGTTTTATCAATTCCCTTATATCTTGAATCCAATCGACCAATGGTATAACCTTCTTCCCGTAATAATTCTTTCCAGAAAAAGGATGTAGGTACATCCAGGTTATAGGAAAGAATGGATGCTTTAGAAATGCCAGAATATTGTGCCATTCTGCTCGCCGCTTCCTCTCTATCTCTCTGGGTAACATAGCCTCCTTTGGCAATAACGGGCATGAGTTCATTAATGGCATAATCCTCAACAATTGGCAAAAGATCTGTCAGGTCCTTCCGTTGAAGATTCGATGGTAATTTATTGTGATACCAGGCTGCGGCCGTAAAATAAGGTAAGCGCAATGCGGCACCAAGCGGACCGGCCCTACGACCGTCACCGGAATCAATTCCCAATTCTGTTGGGGAAACAAGAATTACCCCGTTCAAATACATCCATTGACGACTTTGAAGGGCGTAAGACAGACCCGATACCCTTGTCGTACCGTAACTTTCACCAATAAGATATTTGGGGGATTCCCATCTATTCACCCGCTGGATAAATGTATTTATCCATTCAGCTAAATATTTAATGTCCGCATTTACACCAAAAAATGTTTCTTTTTTTGTTTCTTTATCTATGATTCGCGAATACCCTGTATTAACTGGATTCACAAAAACAATATCCGCCACATCTAATATTGAATGGGGATTCTCTTTGACGCCATAGGGCTGAACAGGAAACCCTTCACTATCTACTTTCAGAATCTGCGGGCCGGTATAAGCCAAATGCATCCAAACAGAACCAGAGCCGGGACCGCCGTTGAAAGAAATCATAATCGGCCTTGATGCTTGATCTTTTATACCTGTTCTTTCATAATATGTATAATGAACCGCCGCAATGGGCTTTCCATCTTCATCCCAGACAGGCTGTGTACCTGTTGTTGCTTTATATTCAATGCGCTTTCCCTGGATAGTGGTCCGATGCATTGTCATTATTGTCGTATCCGCCGGAAGTGATCTACTTTGGGCCAGGATGGCCCCAACTAATACGGTGTAGGTTAATAGTTTTGATTTCATTTTATCCTCCTAAAAGTTATCTACTTTCCGGTAAGCTTCTATCACTGCCATTTCTCCAGCCTTTCCAGATTTAGAATTCCCGTGTTCCATTCCCATAATGCCCTTAAACCCCTTACTGTGAATATGTTTAAACACATTCAAATAATTGATCTCCCCTGTAGTGGGCTCTTTTCGACCGGGATTATCCCCAATCTGAAAATAGGCAATCTCATTCCATGATTTATCCATATTGGGAAGCAGGTTTCCTTCTGATATTTGTTGATGATAAATATCAAACAGAATTTTACAGGAGGGGCTATCCACCGCTCGGCAAATTTCGTATGCCTGTGGAATTTCTGTTAAAAACTGGCCCGCATGGTTGGTCCACCAATTAAGCGGTTCCAAAACCATTATAAGGCCGTGGGGCTCTAACAATTTACTCGCTCGGCGCAGAGCTTCTACCACGTTGGCAGTCTGGTATGCCATTTCTTTTTTTAGGTCCACATGCCCCGGGACCACCGTCATCCATCTTGCATTCACCCGCTTGGCTATTTCAATCGAATCTTTCACATTCTGAACAAATTCATCGTGGAGTTCTTTATCGCCACTGGTAAGATTCGGTTCCCGCCAATAGATTTTATGGGCCACAAAAACACCCATATCCATTCCCAACCTGCTCATCTTTTTAGAAATTTTATTTTGATCCGATTTAGATCGACTTTTCATGCCGTTGTCTTCCAAGGAGCGAAACCCATGGTCGTACATGAACTGCAATTGATCAATGGGATCATCACCGGCGTTATGTTTAAACATGCCAAAGTGAGGTGCATAATTCAAGTTAAAAGGTTTCTTACCCGTGGACTTTTCCCAGATGGTTCGTGCCAATAATCCGCTGGTAATAAACGGGGCCGATGCAATCGCCATACTTTTTTTAATAAATGATCTTCTTTTCATTGTTTACCTATAAGTTGAAACCCCGGGAACGGGGATAGGATAATGGCCTTCCTTGTCGGGTTGAACCGGTGCATTGTCATTAAATGAATGGAGTTCCGGCACAAGTTTATGATCAAAAGCCATGGCTTCATCCCAAGTGATTTTCTGCCCGGAATACGTGGCCATTCGTCCAAGAATGGCCGACATGGTTGCCTCGGCACCTCGGTTGGTATCATCCATTCGATAATCGCCTGCCTTAATTGCGGAGAACAGCTCATTGTGCTCCTGTTGATATGGATTAATATCATCTTCACCTTCATGGTTATAGACTACTTTTCCGCGCTTATTTTTCATCAATCCAAAATGGCTGCTGTTGGTAATCACATTCCCACGTGTGCCTTGAAAAACTTCTTCTACACGGTTCATACACCCTTTTTGATGGCGGCATTGACTAGCCACCACTTGCCCGTTTTGGTAGGTGAATTCTACAAAATGATGGTCGAAAATCTGGCCATGGTCTTTTCCTTTTCTCACTTCGCGACCACCCATTCCTTGGGCTGAAACGGGCGTAGAGCCGATGAACCAATTGGCAACATCAATATTGTGAATATGCTGTTCAACAATATGGTCACCACACAGCCAGTTGAAATAGTACCAATTTCGCATTTGATATTCTAATTCTGTTTGTCCGGTCTGACGGGGCTTCACCCATACGCCACCACTATTCCAATAAACTTGTCCAGAGATAATATCGCCGATCTTCCCGCGATCAATTCTATTTTTAATGGATTGATAACTCCGCTGGTAATGCCGCTGGAGTCCCACAACTACATTCAGTTTTTTACGGCGGGCTTCTTTCCCTGCAGCCAAAACCGTTCGAATTCCAGCCACATCTGTCGCCACCGGTTTTTCCATAAATACGTGTTTACCTTGACTGATGGCATATTCAAAATGAAGTGGGCGAAAAGCAGGCGGTGTGGTCAAAATAACAACATCCGCCATACCAATGGCTTGTTTGTAAGCATCAAACCCGGTAAAGATGGTTTCGCGATTTACGTTAATTCTGTCTGAATCCGGAAATTTTTCAATGAGTGTTTTTACACATTCTTCCGCCCGATCGCCAAAAGCATCGGCCATAGCGACCAAACGAACATCAGGATCTGCTTCTAATGCTTGAGAAATTGCGCCGGTTCCACGGCCACCACAGCCCACCAGGGCCACTTTAATTTCACCTTCAAAGGATATCAGTTTTTTTGATCCGGCCGGCAGCCGGCTCATTAAAAATCCGGCGGCAGTGATCTTAGCTGAATGTTCTAAAAACCCACGACGGTTTATTGTTTTAATTTCATTTTTCATAATGCCTCAGTATTCTTTTTGGGGGCGAACCCACAATTTATGTAGATCTTTTTTTGTGGGTTCGGTCCGTGGCCGAACAATACGAAAACCAATATGGGTTGCATCTGTGTGCCACCACAAACTTTTAGGAATTTGGGGGTCGCGCTGTTTCCATGCACGTGTAGAGTGGCCCCTGGCAGCCGACCGTAACCGATCTGGATCCTCTTTAAATGATCCGCCGCGAACAACCCTTGGGTAAAGCATCCGATTCTTCTTCACCGGATTCTGAACCCCCCTCTCCCATACAATATAGGC
>CATMGX010000076.1:0-6680 GCA_950067765.1 uncultured Fidelibacterota bacterium | reverse complement strand
TATCGGGATTTACCTTTCCGAATTTCAGAATATGGTACGTGTTATCGATATGAAAAATCTGGGCAGCTATTTGGTCTCATGCGTGTTCGAAGTATGCAAATGAATGACGCACATATATATTGTTCCCATGAAGACTTTGAAGCGGAGTTTATGGATGTATGCCAGATGTATTTGGAGTATTTCGATATATTTGGAATTGATAAATATGAAATGAGACTGAGCCTCCATGATCCGGCAGCATTAGGTAAAAAATATATTGATGAACCGGAACTTTGGAATCAAACCGAAGATGTGGTTCGAAATGCTCTGAAAAATGGCGGTATTAATTTTGTGGAAATTCCAGGAGAAGCTGCCTTCTATGGTCCAAAAATTGATGTTCAGGTGTGGAGCGCAATCGGAAAAGAATTTACCTTAGCCACAAATCAGGTTGATTTTGCTATACCAAAACGGTTTAACTTAACCTATACAGATGAGAATGGAAGTGAGCAAACTCCTTTATGTATTCACCGTGCACCTTTGAGTACACATGAACGATTTATTGGGTTTCTCATTGAACATTACGGAGGCGATTTTCCATTATGGCTCTCCCCAATCCAAGTAATTATTTTGCCCGTCTCGGAAAAAACACATACTTATGCAACATCAGTTCAGTCAAAATTTAAAGCAGCAGGCATTCGCGTTAAGATGGATGATCGTCCTGAAAAAATTGGTGCCAAAATTCGCCAGGCAGAACTGAATAAAATTCCTGTTATGGCGATTGTTGGCAAGAAAGAAGCAGAACAAAATACTGTATCGACACGCCGTAGATTTATTGGAGATCAGGGTGCGATCAAAACAGATCAACTGCTTAAAAACATTATTTCTGAAATAAAACAAAGGAGTCTACCCCATCGCGAAAGTTAATAAGATTAGAGTAAACGAAAAAATACGTGCCGAGGAAGTGCGTTTAATTTCTGAAACCGGAGAACAACTCGGTGTAATGAAAACCGAAGATGCCATTGCGAGGGCAATGGATGTGGGTCAAGATTTAATCGAAGTGGCCCCCAAAGCGAAGCCGCCAGTAGCTAAAATCCTCAATTATGGAAAACTTAAATATGAGGAAAAGAAAAAAGCCCAGGCCAGTAAGAAAAAACAACATGTTGTTAAAATTAAAGAATTGCGTGTTCGTCCAAGAATTGATGATCACGATTTATTGACAAAAGTTAACCGGGGAAGGCAGTTCATATCAGATGGTTGTAAACTTAAAATCACCCTTATGTATCGTGGCCGTGAAATGTCTCGGCTTGATTTAGGTCTGGATGTGTTAGATCGTATAATAGATTTATTTTCCGATATCGCTGTTGTGGAAAAACATGGAGAATTGGAAGGTCGTCGACAGACGATTATTTTGACTGGTAAATAGGAGATAGTCAATGCCAAAGCAGAAAACAAGACGCAGTGCCGCCAAACGGTTTCGTTTGACAGGTACTGGTAAAATAAGACGAAACAAAGCAAACCATAGTCACATGCTCATTCGCCGGAGTAAAAGTGCAAAACGTAAAATGCGTCAACCGGATTTGGTAGATGCATCTGAAACAAAGCGCGTCCGTCGGATGATTGCTCAATAGAATAGGAGACTAAAATGCCTAGAGCAAATAGTTCTGTGCCTCGGCACAGACGACATCGCAAAATCGTGAAGCAGGCCAAGGGCTACTATGGTGCCCGGAGCCGCAACTTCAAAACAGCCAAAGAGGCAGTTGAGAAGGCAGGACTGTATGCATATCGTGATAGGAGACAGAGAAAACGTCAGTTTAGACGTCTGTGGATTATCCGTATCAATGCAGCTGCGCGGCAACACGGCTTGTCCTATTCACAGTTCATCGCTGGATTAAAAGCAAAAGGAATTGAACTCGACCGTAAGGTACTAGCCCATATGGCTATGAATGAGCCCAATACTTTTGCCGAATTGGCTAAAGCCATCGCTAGCTGATGGACATAAAGGAATCAATTGAATCGGTTCGAAATTTATTTCGGACCGATTCTGATCCTTTCCCTACTAATTACCAGACTGTAGAAGCATTACGTATAAAATATCTGGGTCGAAAAGGCCTGGTCGCCGGACTTTTTTCTATGATGAAAGATGTGTCTGACAAAGAACGCCCAATAGCAGGCAAATTATTAAACGAAATAAAACAGGAAATCAGTTCTGTTTTTAACTCCCAAACGGGTTCATCCAAATCTCGAGAAAAATCTCACGGTGAATCAGATTATTCTTTACCGGGATTAACATTTCCCGTGGGTCATGTTCACCCCCTGCAGCAAACAATGGACGATATAAAATCTATTTTCATGAATATTGGTTTTTCCGTGGCATATGGTCCTGAGATTGATGACGATTTTCATAATTTTGGTGCGTTGAATTTTCCCCCTGAACATCCTGCAAGAGATATGCAGGATACATTTTTTATTGATCCTGAAACCATATTACGCACCCATACATCTAATGTACAAATCCATTTAATGGAAGAAAAAGATCCACCCCTTCGTTATATCATCCCCGGACGTGTGTATCGCAATGAAGCAATTAGTTTTAAGAGCTATTGCCTTTTCCATCAAGTAGAAGGCCTTTATGTGGATAAATATGTTTCCTTTGCTGATCAAAAGGGAATATTGGAATATTTTGTTAAACGGATGTTTGGCGCTGATACAAAAATGAGATTTCGCCCCAGTTTTTTTCCGTTTACTGAACCCAGCGCAGAAGTGGATATTTGGAGTGAAAAAGGTGGACAATGGTTGGAAATTCTCGGTTGCGGTATGGTAGATCCAGAGGTATTTAAATCTGTAGACATTGATCCAGATATTTGGCATGGTTTTGCTTTTGGTATGGGTATTGAAAGAATCTGTATGTTGAAATATGGTATCGACGATATACGTTTATTATACCAAGGCGATATGCGATTTTTGGAGCAGTTTTAATGCGTATCTCCATTGATTGGTTAAAAGAATTTGTTGATGTGCCATCCAGTACGGAAAAAATTGCTGATATGTTAACCATGCTGGGCCTTGAAGCGGAACAAGGCTTGGATACGGCTAATTTAAGCGATATTATTATTGGAGAGGTCAAAGAAAAGATCAAGCATCCTAATGCGGATAAACTGAGCCTATGTCAGGTATTTGATGGAAATAACATATTACCTGTTGTTTGTGGCGCACCCAATGTAGATACGGGACAAAAAATTGCTTTTGCACCTGTGGGATCCGTCCTCCCGGGAGATTTCAAAATTGGAAAAGCTAAAATCAGGGGCGAAGTAAGTAAAGGGATGATTTGTTCTGAAAGTGAATTGGGGATTTCAGATGAACATGATGGTATCATGGTTTTAAATGATAATGCCAAAGTTGGATCCTCATTCGTTCAATATATTCAAGAAAATGCTCCATCAATTGAATTGGATATCACCCCAAATCGCCCTGATTGTTTTTCACATTTAGGCGTGGCACGGGATATTTCTGTTAAAATATCCTCCCCATTACATTCTCCCGACTATCAACCCCGCCCATTCACTAAAAGTGAAGTTGAAGATTGGATATCGGTTGAATTTGAAAATATAGATGAATGCCCTCGCTATGTAGCCGGTATCGTTAAAAATATAAAAGTAGGACCGTCCCCTGATTGGCTGAAAAATCGATTGGAGTCTATCGGTCAGCGAAGTATTAATAATATTGTAGATATTTCAAATTTTGTCATGATGGAAATGGGCCACCCGACCCACATGTTCGATTACGATAAATTCGGTTCAAAGACGGTTCTCATTCGTCGAGGAAAAAAAGGAGAAAAAATAACAACGCTTGATGAAATAGAAAGAAAATTATCTCCAGAACAATTATTGATTACCAATGGAAAAATACCGGTGGCTATTGCAGGCGTGATGGGCGGTTTGGACAGTGCTGTAACTAAGGAGACAACGACTGTTTTAATTGAGAGTGCTTATTTTGATGCACCAACTATCAGAAAAGGTGCTAAATCACTTGGAATGAGTACGGATGCCTCTAAGCGATTTGAACGAGGCGCAGATCCCAATGGGGCAGAAAATGCATTCTGGCGAGTGGTTCAATTGTTAGAAGACGTGGCAGGAGGAAATTGGGTCGCCGGTATGGCAGATCCTTACCCGAAAAAAATTGAACAAAAACCCATTGAGCTAACGCGTGAAAAATTGGATTTATTATCCGGTTGTGACATCAATGACTCATTCGTTCTTCTGACTTTAAAAGGATTGGGCTGTACCGTAAAAGGAAAGACGAAAAAATGGACGGCAACACCACCATCTTGGCGCCCAGATTTAGAACGGGAAGTGGACTTAATAGAAGAAGTGATCCGATTATTTGGGTTTGATAATGTGCCATCCAAATATCATTATAATGGCATTATGGAAAACCACGAGCCTGATCCACACAAAGGCATAACAATCATGACATCTATTTTGACAGGGTTGGGATTTACCCAGGTTTTCAATAATTCCTTACAATCCAGTCGAAAAGTATCTTTGTTAGATATACCATCGGTAAAGATTATGAATCCTTTATCTGATAAAATGGATCAATTACGGACGAGTTTAATTCCCGGATTATTGAAAACTGCGGACTTCAATGTTAAAAATGGTGAACCCGATTTGATGTTATATGAATGGGGAAATGTGTTTGAGCAAGAAAACCCTGGAATGGCAGGAATTGTTGAAAAACTACAACTAACAGGAATGATCCATGGACTACTCCATGGTGAATCCGTGCATCGTAAGAAGAAACGTTCCGCATCCTTTTTTGCCCTAAAAGGCGTAATAGAATCATTTCTATCCAGATTGCAAATTCAGAATATTCTTATTAAACCTGATAAAGATAATGATTATGGATTTCAAAATGCTTTTTCGGTGGTAGTAAAGGGGAATATCATTGGATATTTTGGGGATATCTCACATCAATTTGTTTCGGGGATGAATTTAGATATCGGTCAATCATTTGGATTCCAATTTGATTTAAATACGCTTTTAGTTTTAACCGATAAAACAGTAAAATATATTCCTATTGTTAATTATCCTGCAGTCGAACGAGATTTGAATTTTCTTGTGAAAGAGAATACGATAGTTGGAGACATTGTCTCAACCATTCAGAAAAATGGAAAATCTATATTAAAAAAAGTAGAACCATATAATATTTTCCGCGATGAATCTGTTGGGGAAAATAAAAAAGCAGTGGCATTAAAACTGCGATTCCAGAGTGATAGTAAAACACTTGAAGATAAGGACGTAAATTCAGTGATAAATGAAATTATACGAGTGGTTTCTAAAAATTTCAGTGCTAAATTACGTTAACAAAAAATGAGTGAATCAATGGATGGAAGTGAAAATTACGTGAAGGTGACCATTTACGGTCAGGAATACACCATTAAGGCACCCGCCGATGCAACGTATATCAAGAATATAGCGGAATATGTGGATATGAAAATGCGGGAGGTTCAGGATGAATTGTCTACGCCGCAGGTTCCGACTAAAGTGGCTATTCTTGCTGCGATGAATATTTCCGATGATTACTTTACGGCCAAAAGAAAAACCGAAAAAATCAAAAATAATGTTGAGGGTAAAGTATCATCTTTGATTGAAATTGTCGACGAAGCAATTCAAAAATAATTTTTATATCGCCTGACCATGGAACCAAAGATTCTATCCGGAAAAGAGGTCAGTAATAGTGTATACGCGGCGCTTAAAAGCCGAATAACCACCTTAAAATCCCAATCGATAATTCCCAGTTTGGCTGTCATTATCGTGGGAGAAGATCCCGCTTCTCAAGTATATGTGCGAAATAAAACCCGGCAATTTTCAAACCATGGGCTTTTTTCTGATACGATAACATATCCATCAGATATTACTCAAGAAGTATTACTTTCTAAAATATATGAATTGAATATGAATACCCAATTCCATGGTGTCTTGGTTCAACTACCCCTGCCAAACCATATAGACGAAGATGCAATAATTAATGCAATTGATCCCAAAAAGGATGTGGATGGTTTTCATCCATATAATTTGGGTTGTCTTGCATCAGGAAAACCTATTTTTATTCCCTGTACACCTAAAGGAATAATGCGAATTTTTCACCATTACAATATTACGATCTCAGGAAAGCATGTTGTTGTTGTTGGTCGGAGTAATATTGTTGGCCGGCCCATTTCAATCTTAACAAGTTTAAAACAAGCAAATTCCAATGGGACTACAACCATTTGTCATTCAGGTACGGATAATATAGGTCACTATACAAAACAGGCTGATATTATTATACTTGCCATGGGTTCTCCTGGTTATTTAAAAGGGGATCATATTAAGGAAGGCGCTATTGTCATCGATGTAGGCATTAATCGTGTAACCGATAATTCACCAAAAGGATATAAGTTAGTGGGAGATGGGGATCAACTCTCTCTTTATGAAAAAGTATCAGCTATTACACCTGTGCCCGAGGGCGTAGGACCCATGACTATTGCCATGTTGGTGGAAAATACGGTTGAAGCAGCAGAGCGAACACAGGTCTGATTTTTCATTGTACTTTATATAAATTGACCTATTTTCTATCGAAGACATTCTCATTATTTCGATGGAATTAACACTCACAAAAAATTACAAAACCTATCATGTTGATTTGAAATCAACTGTCTGCCT
>CATMGX010000075.1:0-6771 GCA_950067765.1 uncultured Fidelibacterota bacterium | reverse complement strand
AGAGAAGATGATTTGTTCACTTGGGAAAAGACCGATATGGTGGATGCATTGAAAACAGAAGTAAAAAAAAGGAATTAGACATGCCTTTAGCAGAAAAAACGCAAACAGAAAAATTACCTTATAAGGTTAAAGATATATCTCTGGCGGAATGGGGACGGAAAGAAATCACATTGGCGGAAGCAGAAATGCCCGGTTTAATGGCGATTCGAAAAGAGTATGGCCCTACGCAACCGCTAAAGGGCTCACGCATTGCCGGTTGTTTACATATGACCATACAAACGGCGGTACTCATTGAAACTTTGAAAGAATTAGGTGCAGAGGTGACATGGTCATCCTGTAATATATTTTCAACCCAAGATCATGCCGCTGCAGCGATTGCAGACACAGGCGTACCTGTTTATGCGTGGAAGGGAATGAATGAAGAAGAATTTAATTGGTGTATTGAGCAAACATTATTCGCTTTTGAAGATGGGAAACCATTGAATTTAATTCTGGATGATGGTGGCGATTTGACCAATATGGTTTTAGATGAATTCCCTGAATTGGTTGGAGATATCAATGGGTTGTCAGAAGAAACAACCACGGGCGTTCATCGTTTGTATGAACGGGTTAAAAATGGCACATTGGCCATGCCGGCGATTAACGTAAATGATTCCGTAACCAAATCAAAATTTGATAATAAATATGGATGTAAAGAATCATTGGTGGATGCTATTCGGCGTTCAACCGATGTGATGCTGGCGGGGAAAGTTGCCATTGTTGCCGGTTATGGCGATGTGGGTAAAGGGTCCGCTGCATCGCTTCGTGGGGCAGGCGCCCGGGTGATTATTACTGAGATTGATCCCATTTGTGCTTTGCAAGCGGCCATGGATGGATTCCCGGTGAAACGGATGGAAACTGCCATTCCCGAAGCGGACATTATCGTTACAGCCACAGGTAATAAAGATATTGTGCAGGGGCATCATTTTGAAGCCATGAAGGATAAAACCATTGTCTGCAATATTGGTCATTTTGATAATGAAATTGACATGGCATGGCTGAATGAAAACCACGGTTCTACAAAAAATACCATCAAACCCCAAGTGGATATGTACACTATTGACGGAAAAGATTTGATCATTTTGGCTGAGGGTCGATTGGTGAATTTAGGATGTGCCACGGGACATCCATCATTTGTCATGAGTAATTCATTCTCGAACCAGATATTGGCGCAAATCGAATTATGGACGAATAATGATCAATATTCTAATGATGTTTATGTGTTGCCAAAATATTTGGATGAAAAAGTAGCGGCACTCCATTTGGATAAACTCGGTGTAGAATTGACGGAATTAAGAGAAGATCAAGCTGCATATATCGGCGTGGGTGTAAAAGGCCCATTTAAACCGGAACAGTATCGATATTAATAGGACGAGACTTTTACACAAAGCCTGCTAAGAGGTCTGGTATAAAAAATGAGAAAAGAGCACCGAAATTTAGGTGCTCTTTTTTTTTGTAGAAAAAGGGGTTCATTTAAGGTCAATTTATAGGTCGAATCATCTGGCAGATGAACCACTTAGAATGAATAATCCGAGGAATTCTAAACAATCTTTTAAAAAACGGGTATCCAAATATCTTATTGGAGCCCTTTCTTTCTTTACGTTGAGTTGTGATTTTCAAAATCCATTGGCTTTTGAAATGCCAACTTGGTTCTTTGATTTAACCTTTCCATTGGTCCAAAAAAAGTATTCGTTGGAAGGGATGGTAGATAATAAACAAATATTTTCTACTCCGGATTCAATAGGCATGCAATTGATGTTTGAGGGGGTATTACCCGATACATCCATTGGGACCGATATCCTGGAAATCGAACTCAATCAAAATATCGCTTATTCGCAGGATCCTGTGTCTGCGCCTACATTATCCTTTTCTTTGGATACCACAATTAACCTGTCGATTCCTATTGCACCGGGTGGGCAATTAACCAATAGCGCAGGCGTTGTATTTACGGTGCCTCCATCCACCAACCAGACTGTGACCAGTACCGTTTGGAATGCCATTGCTTCAGCAGTGGATACTACTATCCAGATCACCATACCAATCCCGGCCATACCATCAAGCCAATTGCCCAGTTTTATAAAGTCCGTGGATGGGTTGGTTATCCAGGCAGATGTAGGAAGCAGTGTCAGTGATTTTAATACAACCGTCAGTAATAAAGGGTTGCCCACCAATGTGACGAGTCCAACCGTTTCTCTCATTACCGACATAACGACACCGGCCAAATCATTGGCCAGCCATACACAGTCTACTTTGGCTAAGGATGCCAGTTTTGGTCCGACAACTACCTCTTTAAGTGGAGACAGTTTGGGCGGTGCCATCCGAATGGACATCGGCTTTGGAATAGCCAGTACATCCGATGCAACGGTGACGATCAATGCGGGGGACAGTGTCCAGGTGAATGTGGCGATTCAACTTCGAATTGCGGGTTTGGATTCAGCCATTGTTTCAGTGAATAAGTCGGACCTCCCCATGACTTTACCTGCGATTGATTTCCCGATGGATATAGAGATTTATTCCGGTATATTGAAATCAAATAGTGGATTCGAAGTAAACGAAATCAATATTAAAAGTATTTCCAGTACCTATCCGCTCAAAGTTGATTTCATGATGAATTTCAAAAATTTCATCCCACCTGCCGGAAAGGATTCAACCAAAATAGATACTGTTTTGAAAAAGGGATCCCCTATCGTTAAAACATATAATTTGGATGGATATAATTTTATAAATCCCGCCGGGAAGGATGTGGCTCTGTCCAAATTGAGTCTGGATGTATCTGCAACAATGCAGGCACAGACAGCAAAAATTCCATTGGATGGATCTAATATGGGCGCGGTTTCCCTGGATGTTACGCTGAATAAATTGCATTTTGAATCATTGGAAGCGAACATTATCCAAGAATTCCCGCCAACAACATTCAGTATAGCCGGGATGCCTTTGGGGTTTTCCGGAATGACGTTTACGGATACAAAATTAGAAATTGAAATGTTGAATGGGATTCGACTGCCCGTGATCCTTGATTTTGATATGGTGGGTATAAATCAAAAAGGTGACTCCATGAAAGTCAATGCTTTGTCCACGTTGGCCAGTCCGACGGGTACAGGGGATACGACCAAAACGATAATACGCCTTTTCCGGGATGGGACCACAACACTGAAGTATAAATCACCATCATCGGTAGCCTATTACGATAGTTCTACCGTACCGCCAAAAACAGGTGAAACAACCATAGTGGAACTCATGTCTTCGAATCCCGCTGTATTCAATGTTCAATCCCGTGCCCGAATTGATGGCCGCGGTACCCTTGAAGCAGGAATGAGTATTGGCGGAAAATACAGGATGTTGGCCCCATTTGAAGTCATTATGGCTCCCATGACATTTATATCTGTCACCAATACGCCGGTTCAAGAAATGAGCCATAGTAACCGTAATCGCATTCGGGCCACACTTCAGTCTGCCAGTTTAGATTTAACAGTGGAAAATAAAATACCCTCGGGCGGAGAGTTGGCCATGCTTATGTCCAACCTGGGTTTCTTCCCCTTAAATACGACAGTCAGCGCACTTTCTTCATTCAAAGACTCAATGGTAGTAAAAAAGAATTGGGCCAGTTCGGACAGCGTTTATATTGTTTCCAAGTGCGACAGTTTAAATCCAAAGACGGGGAATTATTTCATTTTTGATGTGATGGATGATATCGCTGACTGTGTGGATGGTATGGCTTATTTAGTAAAGACCACGGGGTCTGGCATGGATACGGTTATTTCTTATGTGGATACGTTAATGAAAATCCCATTGCCCGAGCCTGTGAGTTTTTATCCCGCAACAAACGCCGGTGTCCATGCAGGGCAAGTGAAAGATCCAGGCTTTGCCGTTTACAGCAGTCCCATCCCCACATCCCGCATCCGGCTCATGACGAATCCGGGCCAGCCATTTATGGCACCACGGTTTCACCTGAATGGTTCGAATGGGAAAAAGGTTTATTTAACCACTCTGGACTATATTGATATTAATTCAAATATTACTTTTACTCTAAGCAGCACAGGATTGACCAGCGCTGCACCGGATGAGATTGTGGTTAAATATCCCAATGGAAACCAATCATTGAATCAGGATAAAGAACTCACGATTGCATGGAAAACATTTGGCACCATATCCCAGGTGGATTTAGCCTACTTTGCCGGATCTAACCCCGATGTGGATACCGACGATGGCTGGACGGACATTACAACAGAATTAGCCAATGTAGATTCATTCAACTGGGTACCAAGCGCCACCACCGGTATTGCTTCTTTGAGTGCATCACTGAGAGACAGTATTCGAATCCGTGTGCAATCAACCGGCGGTTCAGTTCGTGATATGAACGGGTGGTATTTCACCATCAGTTCGAGCAGCAGTAAAATTCAAAACACATCTAATATAGCTCAATGGGGGGAAAACCCATACAAGCGATGAAACAGTTTAATCCAATTTTTATTCTCGTATTGACGATGGCTATTTCCCATGGCCAAAAACGAGATCCCCGTTCCGTAGCTTTGGCTGGTGCGACCTCTACCATTGCTGAAGGAATCTATTCGGTTGGATTCAATCCTGCTTTAATTGCATTTCAAACAGATAAACCATTTATGATTCAGTTTGGGGGCCTTGATTTTGGGATCGGAAATAATTATTTATCCATGGCAGCAATGAAAGCGCTCAGTGGAGACACGTTGGATCATGATGAAAAAACAACCATTATTAACCGACTTGAAAATAGTGGGGGGCTCACCTTTGATATGATGGGTCAATTGGCCATACCAGGGGTCAATTATGCTTCCGGAAATATGGCTCTTACCGCTAATTTTCTTTTTATGGGTTCATCCAGCATCCCGGCGGGTATGGCAAGGTTGATGCTGGAAGGGAATGCTAATAATCCTGAAATTGATATGACAATCGGTTACGAGATTATGGGTGTGAATGAAATAGGGTTTTCTTTTGCGGTTCCTTATGGGTCATTCGCTTTGGGGTTTACCCTGAAATATCTTCAGGGATTGTTCTACATGGGCCTTGACCCAGATTCAAGCAAGGCGAATTTTATTACCACGCCCCAGGCCGTCTATGGTTCCGGATCATACTATTTAAGGCAGGGATTTGGCGGGGCAGGGTATGGGTTGGATATTGGTATTGCTACGAAAGAAATCAATGGCATGCGGTTCGGTGTCTCTCTTATTAACGCCTTAGGAACCATCGGATGGAATAAACCATCCTTTATTAAAGATATCATGAAGTATCCGTTTAAGTGGGAAGGAGAACGTTTATCCGATAGTGTGGCCGTGCTGTATACCTATACAATTGATTCACTTCGTGCGGACAATCTGTCTTCAGGATCTATTTTTTCCAGCAGTTCAACAATTGTTAAAAATGTGGATGAAAATGGGAAGCCAAAAGAATTCAATATCCGTTATCCATCTATCTTTCGATTTGGAATGTCTTATCGGAAAGATGACCTTCTAGTCACTTCTGACCTGACCACAGGATTCGAAAATCGGTTGTATGCCCATTCCCGTTGGCGTTGGGCCATAGGTGTTGAATTGCACCGTTTCCCGACGATGCCATTAAGAATTGGATTTTCCTGGGAAGGCATGGATCGTACTGAATTGGGCATGGGGCTAGGCTTTCACGGCGGCCCCACTTTAATTGATTTTGGGTTTTCATTCCGAAACGGCATGTGGATTCATAGCATGAAAGGACTAAACCTTTCTCTTGGATTGACGATTACCAGTTTTAAAGGAAGGAAGGGAAAGGGAGATTCGGGTAGTGGCGGGCCTTCACCTATTCCCGAAAATAAGAAAATTAAAGAACCGGAAAGCTCACTTCCGGACGAAGACCAGAAGTAACATACCGCCAAAGTAAAATATCGCAATTCCCATTCATGAGACGCGCCATGTGCTTACCCTTCATTGATACAACTGTTGTGTGCACATTTATAGTGATGGTTATTCTGTCTCACCTGAAATCGGGAACGTATTATTATCTCTGAAGGTGATGAAAGAAGCGAAACGTTATTTTTCTACCCTTTAGGTAAAGGGGGGCTATTATGATTATTGATGCTGCAGGTCACAACAAAAAAGCGGCTGGTAATGAAATATTTTAAGATAAAGTTATAGGCTGAACTCTATATAGTTTATTGCGATTATTCATCCTTAAGATTTTGAATTAGTTGCAAAGAGTACCAACGGTCAATCAGCTCGTCCATCTGCTCTATATATTCTTTATAGATTCGGGCGACGATTTTCTTTTTCTTATTGGTTTTTTGGTTGGCATTCGGTTTGATGTTTACGAAATCATCCAGCGCCAGCTGAGCATTTTCTTTTTCTTTTAAAATCCAGGAAACCGGTTCAAATAGGCTGGTCTGCACGCAGGGTTCCCGCTGCGACCCATTCTTCATTTGTATGGGAATATTGCGCCGCTCCATGGCCCTGACCTTATTTTTGATAGCCTGCTCGTTTTTACCGGTTTTTTTGGCTAGCTGTTTGATCGTCAGGTCTTTTGGAAAACATTCATATAATTCCGAAAGTATCTGGGAGGAACAATCGTCCATCCCTCGAAATTGTAGCGATTTCGCATATTTTTTTAACATAGTTTACCTCGGACTGTTAAATAATTGTTAAAAATATATTACACAAATATACGCAAATTCTATTTCTATTGAACCATTCATTAAATATGCCTAACTTTTCAAACATGTATCGGCAGATT
>CATMGX010000074.1:0-6814 GCA_950067765.1 uncultured Fidelibacterota bacterium | reverse complement strand
GATATAGACAAGGCCACGCGCGTAGCGAGAAATATCGATGCTGGCGTTATTTGGATTAATTGCTGGTTGGTAAGGAATTTGAGAACGCCTTTTGGAGGAATGAAACAATCAGGAATGGGACGGGAAGGTGGTACCGAAATACTAAACTTTTTTACAGAACCAAAAAATATATGCGAGCAAATTTCATGAAATTTGAAACGAATAAAGCACCAAAACCGGTGGGTTTGTATCCACATGCAAGAAAAGTAGGAAATCTGCTTTTTCTATCAGGCGTTGGACCGAGAAAACCAAATTCAAATGATATTCCCGGTGTTGAAGTGAATGAAAATGGAAATGTTATATCCCACGACATTATTGCCCAATGTCATTCTGTTTTTGAAAATGTACGAATCATTCTTGAAGAAGCAGGTAGTTCCTGGGATAAGCTTGTGGATGTGACGGTTTTCCTCACAGATATCAAAAATGATTTTGACTCTTATAATAAGCTCTACTCAGAATACTTCAAGGAGAATCAACCGTGCCGAACCACAGTTGAAGTATCATCGTTACCCACACCCATCGCCATCGAATTGAAATGTATCGCAACCATTGATTAGGAGAAAATAATGCCCGTGAGACCACCGATTAATTTTAAAAAATGGATAGAAAATAATCGTCATTTGTTGAAACCGCCGGTTGGGAACCAAGTGGTGTATAAAGATGGTGATTTTATGATCATGGTAGTAGGCGGACCAAATACGCGCAAAGATTATCATGTGGATACGGTTGAAGAATTTTTCTATCAGTTAGAAGGGGATATGGTACTGAAGATTATGGATGGAGGAAAAAGGGTGGACATACCGATCAAAGAAGGTGAAATATTTTTACTTCCAAAAAATATTCCCCATTCACCCCAGCGGTTTGAAAATACGGTTGGACTTGTAGTAGAATACCAGCGGGAACCCGGCGCATTGGATGCATTCCAGTGGTATTGTGATGAATGTAACGAAATGATTCATGAAGTCACTTTGGATTTGGAAAATATTGTCACCCAATTACCGCCATTATTTGATGCCTATTGGAATAATATTGAAGATAGAACATGTGGATCTTGTGGAGCTATCCAAGAAAAACCCTAATCCAGTTTATTTCATATAACCATCTCTTATTATGAAAATTGATATACATACCCATATACTTCCCAAAGAATGGCCAAATCTTAAAGAAAAGTACGGTTATGGCGGTTGGATTCATTTGGAGCACGACCATACTGGCTGCGCACACATGATTAAGGATGAACAATTTTTCCGAGAGGTTGAATCCAATTTATGGGATCCCGGTGTACGGACAAAAGAATGCAGTGTGCACGGCGTTGATATCCAAGTGCTTTCAACAGTACCGGTTATGTTCAGTTATTGGGCAAAACCAAAAGATACTCTGGATATATCTAAATTACTTAATGACCATATTGCCGAAACTGTGTCCAATTCGCCTAATCAATTTATAGGTCTGGGAACAATCCCCATGCAAGATACCGATTTAGCAATTGGCGAACTTGAACGATGCATCGACGAATTAGGTTTATCTGGTGTACAAATTGGGTCCAATATCAATGGGATGAATCTGAATGATGAATCATTATTTCCGATATTCGAAGCATTATCCGATTTAAATGGAGCTCTTTTTGTGCATCCATGGGATATAATGGGAAAGGAAACCATGGCTAAATATTGGCTTCCCTGGCTGGTGGGCATGCCTGCGGAAACGAGCCGAGCCATTTGCTCAATGATATTTGGGGGCATTTTTGAACGTTTGCCAGAATTACGAGTGGCATTTGCCCATGGTGGGGGATCTTTTCCAGCAACGATTGGGCGAATTCAGCACGGTTTCGACGCGAGGCCAGATTTATGTGCCATTGATAATAAAATTGACCCAATGGACTATTTAGGAAAATTCTGGACCGATTCATTGGTACATGATATGGATGCATTGGCATTTTTAATTAAAAAGTTAGGTGTGGATAAAATTGCACTTGGAACAGATTATCCATTTCCTCTTGGAGAATTGGTGCCGGGGGCACTCATTGAATCGGGACCTTTATCAAAAATCGAGAAAAAGAAAATGCTTTATTTAAATGCTTTAGATTGGCTTGGCATTACGAAAGAACAATTTAATTGATTTTTAAAAATTCCAAATTATTCGCAAATGAGTTAGATCAAAATGATCCATTAAAACCCTATAGAGACCAATTCTATTACCCCAAAGATGAGAATGGGGAAGAAGTATTGTATTTATGTGGGAATTCTTTAGGTCTTCAGCCAAAATCCGTTCGATCATTTGTAGAAATGGAATTAAATGTTTGGGAGAAAGATGGTGTTTTAGGTCAACACGGACGATGGGAAAAATTTCATGAAAAACTAATGGCAAATTCCGCACGACTTGTGGGTGCAAATCCATCTGAAGTTGTAGTCATGAATGCGCTCACAGTAAATATTAATTTATTATTAATCTCATTTTATCAGCCCACTAGAAACCGGCATAAAATCATAATCGAAAAAGGTGCTTTTCCCTCGGACCAATATGCGGTGGAATCTCATCTTCACCTTCATGGTTTTGATCCCAAAGATTCATTGATTGAATTAACCCCAAGAACGGGAGAAACCACACTTCGAACAGAAGATATCGTTGATACAATCAATGATCTTGGTGAAGAATTAGCCACAATTATTATGGGGGGCGTCAACTATTATACCGGTCAGGCTTTTGATATGGAAACCATCACAAAAGCGGGGAAATCTGTAGGTGCATTTGTTGGATTTGATTTGGCCCACGCAGCGGGAAATATCCACTTAAATCTCCATGAATGGAATGTGGACTTTGCTGCTTGGTGTACATATAAATACCTTTGCGCAGGACCAGGAGCACCATCTGGAATATTTGTAAATGAAAAGCATCATCATTGGACGGGGCCAAGGCTGGCTGGCTGGTGGGGTCAAAATAAACAAACACGGTTTGATATGGGGTCTGACTTCGATCCTATTCAAACGGTTGAAGGATGGCAGATAAGCAATGCGCCTGTATTAGGAATGGCGCCCTTATTGGCTTCTATGAAAATATATGATGATGTGGGTATGATTGCAATTTGTGATAAAAGTGAAAAAATGACCGGATATATGGAATTTCTTCTGAAAGAGAATCTACCTGAAATCAACATCATTACCCCAAATGGTCCTAATCAAAGGGGGTGCCAACTATCTTTAGTTATACCGGGAGGCAAAGCCATTTTTGAATCTATTACCCAAAAGGGTGTTGTCTGTGATTGGCGTGAACCAGATGTCATTCGTGTCGCGCCGCATCCATTATATAACCAATATTCTGAAGTATACAACTTCGTTCAAATCATACTTCATACCATTCTTGGATAAAAAATCGATCACCCTCATTGGGGCTGGCCTCGCCGGACCTCTCATGGCAACTTATTTAGCGCAACAGGGATTTACCGTTGAGATATTTGAACGCCGTAATGATATGCGTACTGTTAAGCTTTCATCCGGGAGATCTATAAACTTAGCCCTTTCAATTCGGGGAATTCATGCGCTGAAGGAAGTGGGGCTCTACGAAAAGATTGCACCCATAACGATTCCTATGAAAGGCCGTATGATTCATGATATGGATGGAAAAACGAATCTTCAACCTTATGGTCAACGGGATGCAGAGGTGATTTATTCTGTTTCCCGTGCACAATTGAATATGGAATTGATGACATTTGCCGAGGGAACGGGAAATGTCAGAATACATTTTAATCATGAACTTTCATCTGTGGACCTTTATACGAATACACTTTCATTTATACAGAAAAATAATGGTAAAATTATTCAAAAAGATTTTACCTGCGTAATGGGATGTGATGGCTCCGCATCAGTCCTTAGAGATGAAATAGTAAATAAAACAAAAGCTCGGTACAGGAAAACACCGTTGGGACATGGATATAAAGAGCTTCAGATTCTTCCTTCTAAAGATGGGCAGTTTCAGTTGGATAATCATGCGCTACATATTTGGCCCCGCGGACAATTTATGCTTATTGCGCTTCCGAATATGGATAAATCCTTTACATGCACATTATTTCTCCCCATGGCTGGCGAAGTAAGTTTTGATTCAATCGATACAGGGGAGAAAGTCATTGAATTATTTCAATTTCATTTTTCAGATGTCATGGATTTGATGCCCACCTTATCCACAGATTTTCTCTCAAATCCCACAGGCGATTTGGCATCGATTTATTGCGACCCATGGCATTATAAAGATAAAGCAGCATTAATTGGAGATGCGGCCCATGCTATCGTACCCTTTTTTGGACAGGGAATGAATGCTTCGTTTCAAGATTGTACTGTCATGAATAACTTGATTGGCGATTTTAGAGGGTATTGGGGAGATATTTTTTCAAACTACTCTGAATTACACGTAAAAAACGGTCATGCCATTGCGGATATGGCTATCGAAAATTATATTGAAATGCGCGATCATGTGAATGATTCAAATTATCAAAAAAGAAGAAAGCTGGAATTAGAATTGGAAAAAAGATTTCCAGACAAATTTATTCCACGTTATTCCATGGTATCATTTCATCAAATTCCATATAATGACATATATAAAATAGGGGAGAAGCAGTTTGCGTTAATTGATCAATTATTAGCAATGGATTCTACCGGAGAATCTATTGATGAAATGCTTGTGAAAAACTATTTTCATGAAGAAGTGGCGTGAGTATAATTGCTCAGGCATTACGCCAATATATAACTTTCATTATTAATAGACCATGCAATCGGTAGGGATGGGGATTGTACTTAATCTCCACAAAAGAAACCAATTGAGTTGTTATTTCAAATAGTTAAATAGTTATAATTTTACCTCTTGTATGCGCCCGTAGCTCAGCTGGATAGAGCGCTTGCCTCCGGAGCAAGAGGTCGCAGGTTCGAATCCTGTCGGGCGTACATCCTTGTCTGACCGTCGTAGAGAAACGAAGTTAGTTCAGGCTACAATATGTCAATAGGTTAAAGATATGAATCCAGTACTCATTTATAGCACTACTGATTCTCGGGAGGAAGCTAGAACCATTGGAAAGCAATTAGTGAAGAATAAACTAGCTGCCTGTGTGAATATTATTCCAAATGTTGAATCTATATATAATTGGCAAAATGAGCTGCAGCAGGATTCGGAATTTTTACTCATAATCAAGACGGATGCAAAATTCAAAAATGATATTCAAAATATGTTTGAAAAAACCCATTCGTATGATTTGCCCGAATTAATTATGATTAACATTCAAGACAGTAGTGCTGATTACCTCAGGTGGATGCAAGAAAACATTGGATAAAATTGGAACCTAAAAATGTTTCAAGGTAAAAAAGTAAAATATATACTATATTTTGGTGTGATTGTCGCCATCGGCTCGGGGGGTTTTTATACAATAGGCGGAGATGAGTGGAGTATCATTGACAGTATTTACATGACGATAATTACCCTTTCCACGGTTGGATTTGGTGAAGTTTATCCATTATCAGATTTAGGGAAACTTTGGACAGTTATTGTTATTATTTTTGGTGTAAGCGGCTTTGCCGCTATTCTGTATGAATTGGGTGCTGAATTAATTCAAATGAATACGTATCGGAGTCGAACTATGCGAAAAAAAATATCAAAACTAAAATCACACTATATTATTTGCGGGTACGGTAGAATGGGCGCCGTCATTGCAGGTGAATTGTATAAAAAAGGGATTCCATTCGTCATTGTTGAAATCAATGAATCAAAAATAAATAAAATTCAAGATATTGGATATATGCACATTTATGGCGATGCAACAATGGACGATATTCTTATAGAAGCGGGAATTGAAGGATGTGAAGGAATTGTCGTTGTGCTGGAAAATGATCAAGACAATCTTTTTGTCACCATGTCATCGCGAAACCTAAACAAAGATGCATATATTATCAGCCGATGCGCTCTTCATGATACGGGGAAAAAACTTAAGCGTGCCGGAGCAAATAAGGTTGTAAATCCTTATATCACTGGTGGGCATCGAATGGCAGAATTATTGATTAGTCCCTTTGTTGAAGATACGGTTTCACTTGATATTCCCAATGATATGGCTATCGACTTTTCATTAGAAGAATTTGCTGTTGAACGTTTATCTACATGCAATGGGAAGAGAATTGCTGAAACCAAATTAAGAGAAGATTATGGGTTATTGATTGTTGCTATTTCTAATGTTAATGGAGAGACAGAATTAAATCCTGGATCTGAAAAACGATTATTATCAGGGCAAAAGATAATGATAATAGGTTCACAAGAGAATCTTTCCCGTTTTAAAGAAGATATCCTGAATTGATGTATAATAAACGATATGTATAATATAATATTAACCTAATTATCACTTAACGACAAGATTAACCAATCTTCCCCTCACATAAATCTCTTTTAGAATTTCCTTATCTTCTAAGTACCTAATTATTTTTGAATCAGATTTCGCGAATTGTTTTATATCCTTTTCTTCCATGTTTACATCTACTTCAATTTCCGATCTTCGTTTTCCATTGATTTGAACCGCTAATTTTAACTTATCAGATAGAATCTGGTTTTCGTCATAATTCGGCCAGTCATTAAAAGTAAGTTCTGATTCATTTCCTGATAATTCCCATAACTCTTGGGCTAAATGCGGCATAAATGGGTTCATTAATACAATAAAAGTTTTAATAATATCTATATTGATTGTTTCAAGTCCATGTATATGATTGATGAAAATCATAAATTCCGATACACATGTGTTAAATTGGAGATT
>CATMGX010000073.1:0-6861 GCA_950067765.1 uncultured Fidelibacterota bacterium | reverse complement strand
ACACCCTTTAATTCCCAAGCATGGAAAAAGGGAGACCAATCAATATAATCCACCAATTCGTCCAAAGGGTAATCTTCAAATACCTTTACACCTTTAAAGCCGGGTTTTGGCACTTGATATTGATTCCAGTCAATTGTGAATTTTCTTTCTCTTGCTGTTTGAATATCAAGGCGTTTCATTTTGGGCTTTTTTGCACGTGCCTCACGAATCTTGGCGAAATCTGCTCGTGTGTCCGATACAAGCGATTCTTTTTTATCCGCATTCAATAGTTTACTCACAACACCCACAGCACGGGATGCATCAATCACATGGATGGTTGGTCCGGAATAATTTTCTTCGATTTTCACAGCTGTATGTTTGCGGCTTGTTGTTGCGCCACCTATCAATAATGGTATATCGAATTCAAGACGTTCCATTTCAGTGGATACATGAACCATTTCATCTAAACTTGGCGTTATTAATCCGGACAATCCTATAATATCTGCTTCTTCATCCCGAGCAGTTGATAAAATTTTATCGCAGGGCACCATGACACCCAGATCAATAATATCGTAGCCGTTGCAACCCAGGACCACACCAACAATGTTTTTGCCGATGTCATGGACGTCTCCTTTGACCGTCGCCATGACAATTTTACCGTTTGATTTCCCCGTAAGTCCCAATTCATCTTTTTCTTTTTCAATAAATGGCAGAAGGTGTGCTACAGCCTTTTTCATCACACGAGCAGATTTCACCACTTGGGGCAAGAACATTTTCCCGGAACCAAACAAGTCTCCCACTACGTTCATACCATCCATAAGAGGGCCTTCAATTACATGAATCGGACGATCATATTTTTGCCGTGCTTCTTCTGTATCTTCCACAACAAAATCCGTAATACCATCTACCAATGCATGGCTTAATCGTTCTTCCACAGAATTTTCCCGCCATGCTAAATCTTTTTTTGCTGATTTTTTAACGCCACGATATTCAACCGCAATTTCGACAAGTCGTTCTGTGGCATCTTCCCGACGATTGAACAACACATCTTCTACCCGCTCTTTTAATTCTGGAGCAATATCATCATAAACAGTGAGTTGCCCTGCATTCACAATCCCCATATCCATACCCGCTTGAATTGCATGGTATAAAAAGGAAGAATGCATGGCTTCACGAATGCCATTATTTCCACGAAAGGAAAAGGAAAGATTAGATACACCACCACTAATGTGAACGCTGGGTAATGTTTCTTTAATGGTTTTTGCCGCCTTTAAAAAATCCATTCCATACGTATTGTGTTCCTCAATTCCAGTGGCCACCGCAAAAATATTGGGGTCAAAAATGATATCTTCTGGTGGAAAACCAACTTCGCCGATTAGAACATTATACGCTTTGGTGCAAATTTCTACTTTTCTTTCATAAGAATCAGCCTGCCCTTTTTCATCGAAAGCCATTACGATAACTGCAGCGCCATATTTTTTAATAATTTTAGCCTGCCGAACAAATTCAGTTACCCCTTCTTTCATAGAAATGGAGTTTACAATCCCTTTACCCTGCAGGTTTTTCAGTCCCTCTTCCAGCACAGACCATTTTGAAGAATCCACCATGACAGGCACTTTGGCAATATCAGGTTCAGCAGCGATTAAACGAAGAAATGTTTCCATGGCTTGTCTCGAATCAAGGAGCCCCTCATCCATATTAACATCAATAATTTGAGCACCATTTTCAACCTGTTGCCTGGCAACGGAAAGTGCTTCTTCATAATTATCTTCTTTAATCAATCGTCGAAATTTAGCGGAACCGGTGACATTGGTTCTTTCACCTATATTTACAAAATTACTTTCAGGGCGAATGGTAACTGGTTCAAGTCCACTCAATTTGGTCAATGGTACAATGTCTGGGATTTTTCGAGGTTGCACACCTTCAACAGCTTTGGCAATGGTTTTGATGTGAGCCGGTGTTGTACCGCAACATCCACCCACAAGATTTACCAGACCGCTTTCGGCAAATTCTTTTATAATGGCCGCCATTGCTTCGGGAGATTCATCATATTCTCCAAATTCGTTAGGGAGCCCCGCATTGGGATAAACAAAAGTATATATATCTGCGGATGTTGAAAGATCATCCAGCCATGGGCGAATCTGCTCTGCACCCAAAGCGCAGTTGAGTCCGACTGCAGTTAAATCTGCATGGCGAATGGAATGCCAAAATGCTTCCACCGTTTGCCCCGAAAGCGTTCTGCCGCTGGCATCGGTGATGGTTCCGGAAACCAAAAGCGGAATATCGACTCTCCGATCTTCCATTAATGTTCTCACTGCGAAAAGCGCCGCTTTACAATTCAGTGTATCAAAAACAGTTTCAACTAAAAATAAATCGACGCCTCCATCTAAAAGCCCTTTCGCTTGATCATAATAAGCATTTTTTAGCTCATCAAAAGTAATATTGCGAAATCCGGGGTCATTCACATCGGGACTCATGGAAGCGGTTCGGTTGGTTGGACCCAATGCGCCCGCCACAAAACGAGGTTTATCCGTATAACTTTCGGCGACAGATTTCGCAATCTTTGCCGCTTCAAAATTCATCTCGTATGCCAAATCTTCCATGGCATAATCAAGTTGGGATATTGCAGTGGCATTAAATGTATTGGTCTCAACAATATCCGCTCCAGCATCAAAGTACGATTTATGAATTTCACCCACCAGATCAGGGCGTGTAAGACAAAGTAAATCATTATTGCCCTTTAAGTCTTTCGGATGATCTTTAAAACGATCCCCTCTAAAATTATTTTCAGTAAGATGATAGGACTGCACCATTGTGCCCATTGCACCATCTAATACTAAAATCCGTTCTTTAAATATTTCTTTAATCATTTTTCTCTCTGACTGAAAACAAAAAACCCCGATGCTAAATCGGGGCTTGAACCTTTTTAGCACCATTCTTTTATGTCGCGGCAATAGGGTATAAATGACGACCAGTCAAAGTTAGGTGTAAAAATGAATGCTTACCAAACTTAATAATGATCTTTTATACTTCTTGGTCAGTTTGAATGCAATTTGTAATTTTAACCTTGGATGGCGATGAAATGAAGGTGCAAATCCAAAAAGTTTTTTCGGTCTGATTTTAGACCTACGCAAAAAAGTTACAAAAAATTTTCATCCTTCAGAAGATTAAATTCATTCGTTCTGTAGAATTCTTCCTCGGCTGAAGGGCCGACTGCTTCCTTTCCTTCGTCTCCAATCCAAAATAACAATAACCCTTAGTTGGTAAATCTTTGGAGTTTTAATATGAAAAAAGAGATTTTTATCAGCGAAAGTATGGGGGAATCTCGCATAGCCATCGTTGAAGATGACACTCTTGTTGAAGTGTATGTTGAGAAACAAGATCGGCAACGGATGGTTGGGAATATTTATAAAGGACAAGTTGAAAATGTCCTCCCAGGTATGCAGGCTGCTTTCGTTGATATTGGATATGATATCAATGCCTTCCTCCCTTTCTCTGAAATAGAAAATTCAGCCTATTTGGCTGACGTTGATGACGAAGATCGTGAATCATCCAAAGGCCGTAAGAATAAAAACGGTCAGGGGAAAACACGTCGAAAATATCAGGATAATATTGATGTGGATTTGAAATCTGGCCAAGATATATTTGTCCAGGTAATCAAAGAAGCATTTGCTGGAAAAGGTCCGAGAGTCACAACTGAAATAGCCCTCCCCGGCAGACTTTTGGTTTTAGTCCCAAATGCAAAATATATTGGTATATCCAAAAAAATATGGGATAAATACGAAAGACGCCGGTTAAAGAAAATCGTTTCCTCAATGAAAGAAAAGGGCATGGGCGTCATTGTTCGTACTGTTGCAGAAGGCAAAAGTGAAGAACTATTAAAGATTGATTTTTCCATTTTGGTGGAAAACTGGAAAAAATTACAGAATAAAAATGAGCGGGCAAAAGGCCCCTCATTGATTTACGAAGATTTAGAAACAGCGTCCAGTATCATACGTGATTTATTCACACCGGATATCAATAAAATTGTCATTGATTCCAAAAAGCTATATCGCAAACTCCAAGGGTATTTGGAAGAAGTTTCACCCAATATGGCCAATCGGTTGGAACATTATAAATTGAAACAACCGCTTTTTGAAAGTATGGGAATCGAAAATGAATTAGACAAATTGCTTCGACCAAAAGTTTGGTTGAAAAGTGGTGCCTACCTCATTATAGAAAAAACTGAAGCTATGGTGGTGGTGGATGTAAATAGTGGGCGATTTGTGGGAAAGAAAAAACATGAAGAAAATTCACTTAAAATAAATCTGGAAACATGCAAAGAGGTGGCTCGCCAACTTCGTTTACGAGATTTATCCGGACTTGTGGTTATTGATTTTATCGATATGCGTGAAGAATCCAATCGTCGAAAAATCTATTACGAACTACGTAAAGAATTAAAAAAGGATCGGGCAAAGGTGGCCGTATCCCCAATCTCAGAATTTGGACTATTGGAAATGACTCGTCAACGAATCCGATTAAGTTTGTTGGATTCTATGAGCGAAGAATGTCCCACCTGTCATGGCTCAGGACGCATTATGTCACGAGAAACATTGATTACGCGAATCGATCATTGGCTACGTCGGTATAAATCCAAACATCGCAGTTTAAAGCTAAAATTAGAGCTTCATCCCGAGATCGCTCATTTTATGAAAGATAATAAAAAGGCACTCCGAGGATTGATGTGGCAAAATTTTACCTATATTAGTATCGAAGGAAATCAGAACATCGCCCGAGATGAGTTTCGCTTCTTAAATACAAAAAATGGACAACTAAAAGAAATAGAGCACGTAGGGGTTGAACGAAAGGAAAATTTAGCTTAAACTACTAGGCTTTTTTGGAGAAAAAATGTTTGCAATCGTTAATATATCAGGAAAACAATACCGCGTCGAAAAGGGTGACCAGATTAAAGTGGCACTTCTTGAGACCGAAGCCGGAAAAAAGGTCAAATTTGAAAATGTCCTTTTAACTGATGACGGTAATAAAGTTACCGTAGGTAAACCCACGGTAAAAGGTGTCACCGTATCCGGGACAGTCATGAATCATGGCCGGGACCGAAAAATTATTATCTTTAAGAAGAAACGGCGGAAAGGATATCGCCGTAAAAATGGACATCGCCAGGATTTTTCTTTGATTCAAATTGATTCAATTTCTGGATCAGCACCAAAGAAGGAAGCGGCACCTAAGAAGGCAGCCGCCAAGAAAAAAACAGCTAAAGCTGAAAAGAAGGAAAATTAAAAATGGCACATAAGAAAGGAGTTGGAAGCTCCAGAAATGGTCGTGATTCCAATTCAAAAAGGCTGGGCGTTAAAGTGGCCGATGGGCAAAGCATCCTTGCTGGTGGCATTATATTAAAGCAGCGCGGTACGAAGTTTCATCCCGGTGTCAATGTGCGCCGTGGCGGAGACGATACATTATTTGCCACTTCTGATGGTGTTGTACAATTTAAGCGGAAAGGTCGCGAACGTAAATTTGTTAGCGTTTTAAATAACAACTAATAAAATTTCATTTCATTCTGTAAAAAACCCTGTATCAGATTAATGATACGGGGTTTTTTTATGTTTGGAAGTGGTTAAATGCCTTAATTTCTAATGACTGATAACTCGAATAAATCATCGGAAGGATTTACTATGTCAAAACCTAAAATTTCACTAATTGGCGGGGGTCAAATCGGTGGGAACCTTGCCTTGTTGGCCGCACAAAAAGAATTGGGTGATATCGTTATTTTTGATATACCCAAAGCTGAAGGAATGGTAAAGGGAAAAGCATTGGACCTTATGCAGCTTCGCCCTCACGATGGATATGATTCCAATATAATTGGTACTTCAGATTGGAATGATCTAAAAAACACTGATGTCTTTATCATCACAGCCGGGATCCCAAGAAAACCGGGCATGGACCGTGAAGATCTCTTGGGAATAAACCTTGGTATTATGAAGGATGTTGCCACCCACATAAAAGAACATGCGCCCAATGCGTTTGTCATTGTGATTTCGAATCCATTAGATGCAATGGTTTATGCGTTTTACAAAGTTTCCGGATTCAGTAAAAATAAGGTGGTCGGGATGGCTGGCGCGTTGGATAGCGGTCGGTTCCGAACGTTTATTGCCATGGAAACAGGGCTGTCTGTGCAAGATGTTACATGTATGGTATTAGGTGGGCATGGCGATACAATGGTTCCCATCACCCGATTAGCTACGGTCGGCGGTGTTCCTGTAACCGATCTGATTTCACCTGAGAGATTGAAAGCAATTGAAGATCGTACCCGTGTTGCGGGCGGTGAAATTGTGAAACTTTTTGGAAACGGTTCCGCATTTTATGCCCCAGCTCAATCGGCCATTGAAATGGCAGAATCATATTTAAGAGATAAAAAACGTGTCATTCCCTGTGCATCCCTTTGCGAAGGCGAGTTTGGTGTGAATGGCTATTTTATAGGAGTACCAACTGTGATCGGTGCCGGCGGTGTTGAAAAAATTCTGGATTTTACATTAACAGGTGATGAAAAGGCAGAATTAAACAATACATTGGATGTAGTGAAGAAAACCGTCTCAGAGACCGGTTTATAATCTTCATTTTCCACCAGCACCCGGTGGAAAATATAATCAACAAAAGAAAAAGCCCGTTGGTCATTAATCAAGGGACTTTTTCTTTCTTTATGCTCCAGGCACAAAAATACCCAAAAACTTATATTCATAAATATTTATAGCTACATGACAACATTTTTTACTATTACCGTGTCATACCTATGTGACCAAATTAAATTTTGAAGAACGACATCAGACAATTAATACAATTAGCCCAAGCTGGAGATTCGAAAGCATTTCACCAACTTGTGGCATTACA